>JAWXCG010000055.1:0-33263 GCA_034440555.1 Pseudomonadota bacterium | reverse complement strand
GCGCGCGCTGCGCCGCCAGCCAGTCGAGCAGACGCCGGTCTGGATCATGCGCCAAGCTGGCCGCTATCTACCCGAATACCGTGCCACAAGGGCGCGCGCCGGCTCGTTCATGAAGCTATGCCAGACGCCTGAGCTCGCCTGTGAGGTCACGCTGCAGCCGTTGGCGCGGTTCCCTTTGGATGCCGCAATCCTGTTCTCTGACATTTTGACTGTTCCCGACGCCATGGGTCTGACTCTTTCTTTCGTCGAAGGTGAGGGACCGCGGCTGGCCAATCCACTGCGCACGCGCGCCGACATCGACAAGCTCAGCGTGCCGGATATCGGCAGTTCGCTGCGCTATGTCACCGACGCGGTGAGGTTGATCCGTCGTGAGTTGAATGGTCGTGTGCCGCTGATCGGATTCACTGGCAGCCCATGGACGCTGGCCTGCTACATGGTCGAGGGCAGTGGTTCTGAGCATTTTGCACTGGCCAAGTCACTGTTGTGGGACGATCCGGCCAGTGCGCACCGTTTGCTCGATGTGCTGGCGCGGTCGGTGACCGCATATCTGCAAGCTCAAATCGATGCCGGTGCCCAGGCACTGATGATTTTCGATACTTGGGGTGGTGCGCTCGGTGTCGGACACTATCGAGAATTTTCATTGCGCTATATCGCTCAGATCGCCGACGCTCTGGTGCGGGGTGAAGGCGAGGCGCGGGTGCCGCTCATCGTTTTCAGCAAAGGATGTGGCCACTCGCTGGAACAACAGGCCGACATTGGCGCCGATGGCATTGGTCTGGATTGGACCACTGCACTGGCTGATGCGCGCAACCGCATTGGCGCGCGCGTCGCCTTGCAAGGCAACGTCGATCCGGTCGTACTGTATGCCTCGGATGCTGCAGTGCGCGCCGAAGGCAAACGTGCCGTGCACGAGTTTGGCCGTCATCCCGGACACATCTTCAATCTCGGTCACGGCATCCATCCCGGAATCAATCCGGAACGACTGGGCGCGTTGATTGATGCGGTGCATTCCGAAAGCCGCTCGTTGTTTTCATCTCGCACTTTGTAACAAACCCGGACACGAGCACAGTCGTTTCAGCAGTTGCCTGAAGGATTTCAAATGCTAGACTTCGCTAATGAAAACACCGGTCTCTAGCAAGCCACGTTCTACGCTACAGACGTCCGTTATCAAGGTAGAACGAGATGGTCAACGAGCGATCGCGTATTCGATCCGCGCAGGACAGCCAATCGCGGTACGGCTCACACTGAGAAAAGTGCTCAAGCCGAGCAAACGCCGTGCTGATCCTTTTGCATCGCCGACTTTACGGGAAACACTGAGCGAAGCCTTTAGGGAAGCTGTCAGGTCGGCGCATCGACGCTATGGCTAGGTGCACAGACCCCTGGTTTGTTCTGATCGCAGGTGTCAACGGCTCGGGGAAAAGCACCTTCGCTCGACCCGAAACCATCGCCGGGCTACTTGAAGAATCCGATGCCGACTTCATTGAGGTAATCAATCCGGATACGGAAACCCAGCGTATCCGAGCGGCGAATCCGCACTTGGCGCTTGGCGAAGCGAATCTTATCGCAGCGGTCACCTGTGAAAACGCGGCACGAGAACGTATTGCGGCTAAGCGTGGACATTTTGCCATCGAGACCGTGCTATCGACCGACAAGTATCGAGATATCGTCTCACACGCCATTCGTTTAGGTTGGCGTTTTCTGTTCGTTTACATCGTCATCGATTCTGTCGAAGAATCAAAGCGTCGCGTAGCGTTTCGCGTCAAACACGGCGGGCATGACGTACCCGAGGACAAATTGCGGAAACGCTGGAATCTGTCTCGCGCAAACATGCCATGGTTTTGGAGTGCGGCGACGAGCGCATTTCTGTTTCGCAATCCCCCGGACTTCGGGGAACCGACCGAGGCCGCAAGTAAACACGCTGGTACGTTCATAGCCGATTGGCCGCCGCATCCGTCTGTTGAAGATATCCTAAAGAATCTGATTTGATTTCGTTTCTCCGAAGCTCCACGGACGCACTCCCATGACCCAACCTGCCCGCTCCTGGTTCGCTTACATGTCAGCCGGCCTCGGCCTGCTGTCGCTGCTCGGCGTACTTTGCTTCCACTTCCCCGATTTACTCACCAGCCGTGATTTCCGTGCGGTCTATACGGAAGAGTTCGCGCGCAACACTCTGCTCATCGCGTTGGTCGCCGCGTTCATTCTGGGTACGCTGGCAATTCTGCGCGGTCGCCAACCGCGCGTCGCGCTCATCGGAGTCTGCAGCGCTGCGCTCGCCGTGCTGCTCGGCGGCGCCAAGGTCAAGTTTGGAGCGATCGAACAGACACCGTTCTCGCTGGGTCTGGATTGGTTCGTCATCGCGCTGTTCTTCTCGGCCATTGTATTCGTGCCGATCGAACGCATGCTGGCGGTGCGTCCACAGTCACCGTTGCGCGCGGAATGGCGCACCGACATCGCCTACTTCTTCATGAGTCATGTGTTGGTGCAGTTCGTACTGATCGCGGTGACCGCGTCCACCTCCACGGTCGCAAAGTTTGCTGCGTTTCCGCAAGTCACGGACAGCATTCAGAGCCTGCCGCTTTGGGCACAATTTCTGATTGCGGTGTTCTGTGCCGATCTTGCGCAGGCTCTACTGCATCGGACCTATCACAAGCTGCCGTGGCTGTGGAAATTCCACGCTGTGCATCATTCCAGTCGCCACATGGATTGGCTGGCGGGATCACGCGTGCATCTGGTCGAAATCCTGCTCACGCGCAGCGCAGTGTTGTTGCCTCTGGTACTGCTGGGTTTTGCGCCAGCCGCGGTGAACGCGTACGTCATTCTCGTCGGCATCCAGGCAGTGCTGGCGCATGCCAATCTGCGCATCAACTTTGGCTGGCTGGAGTACGCGCTGGTTACACCGCGCTATCACCATTGGCACCATGCACGCGAACTCGATTACGTCGATGTGAACTACGCCATCCACCTGCCGCTGGTCGACATGCTGATGGGCACATTCAAGCGGCCACCCGCCGGCGCATGGCCGCAGGAATACGGCGTGATGAAGTTGCAGACGGTACCGGTCGGCTTTGTCCCGCAAACCTTCATGCCGTTCAAACCCAAGCAGGATTATGCGGATTACGTCGGACGCGAAAGCGCCTGATCGGCTATTGGCAAATCGTTGTTCCGCCTGCGCTCGCCAATGCTTTACGCGCGAGGTGCCATACCCTGCAGATCTGGTCTTGCTCATCACCTATCAAGCACCGCAAGTGCCAGCGTTAGCGCCAGCGCGTTAGCTCGCTCCATCGAGTTGCGCACGCCAGCGCTGCGCCTGAACGCGCAAATGCTCGGCCGACACCGGCTTGCGCATGAAAGCATCGAACCCGGCATCGCGGCAACGTTGTTCAGTGTCGGCGCCACTGCGCGCAGTCACCGCCACGGCAAACAATCCCGCCGGCGCACTGCTACGAAGCAGAGCGATCAGCTGCAATCCATCGATACCAGGAAGATCCAGATCGAGCAATGCGATGCGGTCTCTACCTGGTTGGAACCGCGAAAGTGCGTCGAGTGCATGCGGTGCCACTTCGACCCTGGCGCCCAAGGCCTCCAGCAACCGCATATTCACTTCGCGAATCACGGCATCGTCTTCGACCACCAACACGCCAATGCCCGCCAACGGTCGATCGCTGTCGGCATGCGCACTTGATGTATTGATTGCCACTTCGTCGGGCACAATACTCGCTTCAAGCGGCAGCTGAACACTGAATCTACTGCCCTCACCTGGCACACTTCGAACCTCGATCGATCCGCCCAGCACGCGCACCAACTGCGCGGTGATGGCTAAGCCAAGGCCACTGCCTCCCTTGAGTTTGCCGGACTCAGTCTGGCGGAAACGCGCAAACAGCATGGCGAGCTGTTCTGCACTCATGCCCGCACCCGAATCGATGACTTCGATTAACATCATCCCTGGTTCGATCCGGGATACCTGCATGCAGACTTCGCCATGCTCGGTGAACTTCAATGCGTTGTTCACCAGGTTGAGTAGAATCTGCTTCAAGCGGCGCCCGTCACAGCGGATCCATTTTGGAAAATCCGCGTCGAGATGCGTCTCCAATTTGATACCGCGGGCCTGGGCCAACGGAGTTTCCAGCGAGCGCACGTCTTCGATCAGCGCGGTGATGTCGGTGGCTTGCAGGTTCAATTCCAGCTTGCCAGCCTCGATGCGCGACAGGTCGAGCAGATCATTGATCAACCTCAGCATGTGCTCACCGGATCGCTTGATGCTGATCGTCCAGCGATATTGATCGTGGTCGAGCTTTGATCGCTCAAGCAGATCGGTCATACCCAGCACTCCGGCCATCGGCGTTCTGATTTCATGGCCCACATCGGCGAGGAAGTCGCTCTTGGCGGTGTTCGCGCTCTCGGCGGCGAGTCGCCGCTCCTCGGCCAGCGCCATGCCATGTCTGCGTTCGATGCGCTGTCGCCATTCCGAAAAAATGATCCAGAACAACGAAACCAGCCCGACCACATAGGCCAACCAGGCCTGCCAACTCAACCATGGGGGCGACGCCACGCGCAGAGTTCGCAGCATTTCGTTTGCTGCCGACACGCCGGCCACATTGCTGGCACGTATGTGCAGCCGATAAGTGCCAGATTGGATGCGGGTGAATTCGCGCTCCGGGCGTGCGGCTGTGTCTACCCAACCCGCATCATGCTCCTCCAGCAAGAAACCGTAGTGATTGGCCCCGGGATCGGCAAACGAAAGCGCGCGCGCTTCTACCCGCAAGTCACGGTCGTCCCAGCGCAGTTGCCATTGCTCCGCAATCGGATCGAGATCCACTCGGAAATCACCGCGTCGAATCGACGCCGATGCCAGCCGCAACGGTGGCGCCGTGGCAACGCTGAACAGCCGCAGCGGGTCGAAACGCAACACGCCCTCTAGCGTGGTGGTAACCACCTTGCCGCCGATCATGCGCATGATCGGTCGCGAGATGTACTGCAAACTTGGCAGCCCGCGTCGTGAGTCCATCAGTTCAACCAGCATTGGATCGCGCTGTACGCGCCACAGACCGCGTGAACTGCTCAGCCAAATCTCGCCCACAGGATCAATCAGCACGGCGTAGAAATCCACTGTCGGCAGCCCGTTCTCGGCCCCGATGAGTCGCGTGCGCCGAAGCGCCAAGCCATCGACCTGCCACTGTTCCAGCCCGGCGACCGAAGCTGTCCACAGCGAACCATCCGCATCCAGGCTGAATGCAGTAACGCGTTGATCCGGCCCGCCTTGGGTCGGCCGGAACACCTCAGTAGACGGGTCCAACAATCGGACTCCGGCCGCATCGGCCAACCACACGCGGCCATCGCTGTCCACACAGATTTGTTCAAAATCAGCAATCGCTATTCCATGCTCGGCGGTCTGCCAGCTGCGTACCAACCCGTTCGCGTTTATACGCGAGATGCCACTACCCGCCGAGCTCACCCACACGTCGCCATCGCGGCCGGCAACCAGAAGTTCGACGAAACCGGGAATGATTCCTTCGGCCGCGCCCCAGCTACGTTCTTCGCCACTGTCCGGATCGAATCGGGTGACCGCGCCAGGGCGACCCAACCACAGCCTGCCATCTGCATCGCACATCAGACTGTGGGTGCCGCGCCCTTCCGCCAAAGTTCGCGGCGCTTTGCCGATTCTCCTGACTTCGCCCACGTCATTTATTTCGGCCAGTCCCCCAAACCCGGTGGCCACGTAGACACGTCCATCTGGGCAGGCCTCTATGCCAATCAAGCGACTTGGCGGCAGGCTGTGCTCATCCAGCGGATCGTGCCGGATCAGCTCAAAGTTGTCGCGATCGGGCCGTAAATAGCCAAGGCCGCCTTGTCGTGTGGCGATCCACAGCCCGCCCTCATTGTCGACCAACAGGTCCTGGATACTGGTTGCTGGCAGACCGCCGGGCACCGCAGCACGTGCGCTGATTGTCTGCGGATCTCGGCCCGCGCTGAGCCGGATCAATCCCGATCGTGTGCCCAACCACATTGCCCCCGTGCGGTCCTGGGCGATGCCATCAAAAACGGTGGCGCCTGCCAAGCCAGCGACCTCGACGATGTCGGCCGCCGGCGCACCGACTGCAATGCGGTGCACCGAAGTGGCGCCGCCAATCCAGAGCTGTCCATCGGCGGCGTCAAAAATCGCCAGCGCCATGCCTTCCGCGATGACTTGTTCCGCGCGCGCCTGTGCCGCAACATCAATATTCCGCACGCGCCAGAGTCCTGCGGTGGTCGCCAACCAAAGGTCGCCCGATCGGTCAACGTGCAGCTCCAGGACATCGCTGTTGCGCAATGTCTCTGGCACATTCACCCAATCCTGCAGCGGTTGCAGGTGGCCGTCGGCGTCCAGCCTGAAGACACCTCGACGGAATGTGCCCAGCCAGAGATGTCCATCCGCGCTTTCGGCGAACGAATAAACGTCCAGAGTGTCGTAGCCAAGACGTTCGAGCTCGGCCTGAAAATGCGCGAAACGGCCTGCATCACGATCCCGCATGAGTGCCAGACCGCGATTCGCACAACCCAGCCACAAACGCTCGTGGCTGTCCTCGAACACCGTCTGCACGTCATTGCAGGGAATCGATTCCACATCGGACGGATTGTGCCGATAGACCCTGAAACCGATGCCATCGAAGCGTGCCAGGCCGTCAGCTGTTGCAACCCAGATGTAGCCCTTGCGGTCCTGCATCACGTCCATCACCTGACTGGACGGCATCCCATCGGCAATATCGAGTCTGCGAAACGTCGGTTCCACCTGCGCATTTGCAGTGGCGCAAACCAAACCTGCGCAAATCATCCACACATTGCGGCCGATCATATCCACTCCGTATCGGTGACCCGGCGTATCATGCCGCTATCGACGAATTCGTGCGCGGCCTCATCTTGTACACCTCATCTTGTACCACTGCCGGGAGAATCCCTTTGCGCCTGCGTCCAGCGATAATCACCCCTTTGTTGCTCGCCACACTGGCACTGGGCAGCGCTGCAGTGGCCCGCGACTATGAATTTGATCGCGTCCATTCGCAGGTGAGTTTCGAACTTTCGCATCAGGGCTTCTCGATGTCGCAGGGACGCTTCAAGGGGCTCAGCGGCGGCTTCAGCTTCAATCCAAAGCACTGGGATAAATCCACTTGCGACGTGCATATCGATGTCAGGTCGGTGGACATGGGCGACGTCGCCTGGAGCAAGAAACTGCTGAGCAAAGACTGGTTTGATAGCGCCCGCCACCCGGAAATCCGTTTTGTCTGTACCCGCATGGAGCAGACCGATGACCAGCACGGCAAGCTGCACGGCGAGCTCAGCCTGCTTGGCGTTTCACGCCCGGTGACGCTCGACGTCACCATGAACCGTATCGGGATGGATAAGTACGCGCTTCAACACACTGCCGGGTTCAGCGCCACAACGCGCATCCGCCGCAGTGAGTTCGGTATGCAGCGATTCATCCCTGACATAGGTGATGAAGTCAATATCCGTATCGAGATCGAAGGCCCGAGGAGGAAAGACTGATGCCTCTGAAAACAACTCCGGAACGCTGGGGCAGCGTTGCCAAGTTTCTGCATTGGACAATCGCGATACTGGTCGTGCTGATGCTCATTGTCGGCAACTTCATGGATGACTTGCCGAACAGCCCAGACAAGATGCGGGTCTATGCCGTGCACAAGTCGACGGGACTGAGCATTCTGGCATTGATGATCCTGCGCCTGGGATGGCGTTACTTCGATCCAAGGCCGGCCGATCCGCCAGGCCTCGGCGGTCTTGCGAAATTTGCCTCGCGCGCAGTGCATATGGTGTTTTATGCACTGCTGATTCTCATGCCCCTATCCGGCTGGCTGTACAACTCTGCAGCTAATTTTCCTCTGAAGTGGTTCGGACTGTTCCGCATGCCGGCGCTATCTGTGCCGGATAAGCAAATCAAGCAACTCGCGCTTGAAACTCACGAGACCCTGTCCTGGATCATTCTGGCCGTACTCATTGTGCACGCCGCTGCTGCACTCAAACACCACTTCATCGATCGCGACAGCGTGCTGCGCCGCATGCTGCCATTCGCGCGCACTCGTCCCGGAGACCCGCAATGACTAGCCATAACTTGCTCATCGTCGTCCTTTGCGGACTATCCTCACTGGTTAACGCCACACCGAACGCCGCCGACTGGAAGCAGCAGACCGGCAGCACGCTCGGCTTCACTGGCCAGCAGCAGGGCGAGCCGTTCCAGGGACACTTCCGCAAGTTCGCATCCACAATACGATTCGATCCAGCAGTCTTGGCCAAGGCGCGTTTTGACGTGAGCATCGATATCTCGAGCGCCGACAGCGCCAACAGTGAGCGTGACGAAACCATGCTGGGCGCAGAATTCTTCGACAGCAAGAAGTTTCCGAAGGCACGATTCACCACCCGCGCATTCCGCCAGATCGCACCCGGCAAGTTCGAGGCGGATGCCACTCTGACCATCCGCGACAAGAGCGTTGCACTGAAATTTCCATTCACTTGGAGTGGCGATGCCAAATCCGCTGTGCTCAAAGCCAAAGTGACACTTGATCGCCTGGCGTTTGGTCTCGGCACAGGTGATTGGGAGGATGAGTCGTCAATTGGGTACAAAGTTGAAGTGAACGTTTACCTCAAACTCGCACCTTGAGTGCGCGCGTCTGAGATGTTTAAGGGCAGGGCCGCGGAAATCCGGCTGGTGCGCAAATTTGAAGTGAACGCTCACCCCACGGTCAGTCGTCGTCGGGTACTTGATTGAGCGTGGCCCAAAACGCGCCCAATGTTTTGACCGCTTCTTCATATTGAGTGGGACTGACCGGTTTCAACACGTAGGCATTGACACCGGCGCCCCAGCTGCGCGCCAAGTCCGCCTCGTGTCGGGACGATGTCAACATCACCACCGGAAAGCGTCGCAACTTTGGATCGCTGCGCATGCGTTCCAGCACTTCGTGGCCATCGACACGTGGCATTTTGATGTCGAGGATGACCACCATGGGTTCGGCATCGCTGCGCGTGGAAAATTTGCCCTGGTGGTTGAGATAGTCGAGCGCTTCGTCACCATCCGCAACGCGCACTACCGGGTTATTGATGCCGGCGGCGACCAGCGCCTCGATAGTAAACTCCGCATCATAGTCATCGTCTTCAGCCAGCAAAATGGGACGCAATCTTGAGTTCACGGAACAATACTCCTGTAGCTGGAGTTATCAGTTGACTCAGGCTCCAGGGTGAAGAAAAAAGTGGCACCCTGATCCGGGGCAGACTCTGTCCATACACGACCACCATGACGCTCCACGATGCGTCGGACATTGGCTAAGCCTACGCCGGTGCCGGGGAACTGATCGTCGCTGTGCAATCGCTGGAACAGACCGAACAACTTGTTCGTATGCGCCATGTCGAAGCCTACACCGTTGTCGCGCACGAAATAAACGCAGGGGCTTGCGTCATGCTGGTGCTGCGCACCGATATCGATTTTCGGCGTTTCTTGCCTTGAACTGAACTTGACGGCATTGCTCAACAGATTCTGCCAAACCAATCGCAGCAAAGTGGCATCGCCGGAAGCCGGCGGCAAGGCGCCAATGTTCCAGATGATCGTTGCAGCACTGCTCCCGGATTTCGCGACAGCTTGCGCGTCTCGGCATAGCAAACTCATGTCCACCGTTGCCCGGTTGATGGCGGCGCGCCCCAGCTGAGCGTACGCCAACAACGCGTCGATCATCTCTGCCATGCGTGCGATCGAGCGCAGGATGATATTGATGTATTGGTGCGCCTTGTCGTCCCGATTGCTGCTCACCAGGGGAGCAAGACGCTCAGCGAAGCCCGCAACGTGACGCAGCGGCGCTCGCAGATCGTGCGCCACAGAACGGCTGAAGGACTCCAACTCGCGGTTTGCTTCCAGTGCTTCCGCGATCTGAAGGCGTAGCCGCAGATTGAGTCTGCGCACTTCCTGTTCGTCGCGCCGTCGCGCCGTGATGTCCGCCACGCTGAGCATGATGGTACGGGCGCCGTCGCCCGCCTGAGGCAACGATTGGGCGCTGATCAGAACTATACGAGCGGCGCTATTGCCCTGCTTCTGCTCGATCTCCAAAGCCCTTAGTTCGCGATCATACTGATGCACGTCGCGCAGGCGCTGGAGCAAACCCAGATCGCCCCAGCTACCTTCACCTACTTCCTGCAACGGCGTGAGTAGCTCCGGGTTTGAGCCGTAGGTAACCGCGAAAGCCGGATTGAAATTGACAATGCGCAGATCGCCGTCCAGCACTGCCATGGGATCACGCATGCTGCGCAGCATTTGCCCGGCGCGCTCGTCGGCACGTTGCCTTTCTTCGGCGCGATGGCGCGCCTGGGTCTCAAGCTGGAAATCCGCGTTTTGACGCGTGCGCGCATACAGGAACCAGCCAAGCAGCCCCAATTGCAAGGATGCGGCCGCTACGCCCACCCAACGCACGATGATCCGAGCCTCATCGTCTCGGGCCTGGATGTGTATCAGCTGAAGCCGATCTTCGTTCAGGAAATTCTTGATTTCGTTTACAGGAAATTGTCGGGTCGAGGACTCGGTAAGCGCTTGCAGCGCTCGAGCGGATTCGCCCCGCCCAGAAAATTCGACCGCCTGCGAAAGATATGCGAGGCGTGCTCGTGCCAGCGGCGCAATCAATTCCAATCGGGCAGATTTTTCGGGATCCAACACCACAGTTGACCGCATCTGCGCGTAGCTTTGCTCATAACTGACGCGCGCACGCTCGAATCCAAGATGGATATCCGCTATCGGCGCACCCAAAACAATGGCATAAGCTGCGGACTCGGCATCACGCAGCGAGACGGCCATTTCCCGAGCGTAAGTGCGCACGTCAATTGAGTATCGAACATGCTGGGCAGAACGAATCCCCGCGTTGACCGCGTACTGAACAGCAACATGCGGCAGAGCCACGATAATGATTGCCGCAAGCCACTGAGCCGCCGACAGTTCCAGGCTGAATCTGCCCCTATCCCTCGTGCTGCTCATGGCTCAGGCCTCTGTGCAGAGATCGCAAACCGATTACATCACAACCACGGGCGTTCCACACGAAGGGTATGCACTGCGAAGTTTTGTAGTTTGAATCCACTCGCAGTGATCTGCTGCCGACGCGAATCGTTATTCTCCGACAGGATCATTACTGACAGAATAGTCGGCAATCTGGTCAACTCGGTGTTTTCGATCAATCCAAGTGCATCTCGGCTGACTCGCGCCTGATAATTGGCGCTGATTTGCTCGACGCCTGCTCGAATTCGACCGGTGCATATCCTGGCCTCATTGCGATTGACCGAGGAAACGTCTGAGTTTCCAGCTATCAAACGGCCAATCCAGCTCCGCACCGGTATCGCGCCGCTGCACCACCGGAATACGCCAGCCGTAGCGTTGTTCAAGCGCAGCGTCGTCCTCGACAAACATCACCTCGTGCGCAGCGTTCGCATCGCGCAGTGCCGCTTCAGCCAGCTCGCACAGGCTACAATTTTCACGTATGAACAGGCGTAGCGGCACACAGTCACCAAAGCAGACGAACGAGGCGGTTAGAATAGCCGCCCAAACGGAGCAAAGATCATGGGCGTCAGCGTGTTCGACTTGTTCAAGATCGGCATCGGACCATCCAGCTCACATACCGTGGGACCGATGCGCGCAGCCGCGCGTTTCGTTTCGCGCTGGCTCGACGAGCGCGACCTGCTGGCGCAAACCACGCGCGTGCGTGCCGAGTTGTTCGGCTCGCTCGCCCACACCGGCCGCGGCCATGGCACGGACAAGGCGGTGATGCTGGGATTGGAAGGGGAGCAGCCAGATAGTGTCGACGTCGAGCGTATTGACGCGCGTCTGGCGGCTATCCGCGACAGCAAATCCTTGAACGTGCTGGGCCGCCACCGCATCGCCTTCGACGAAAAATACGATCTGGCTTTCAACAAGCGCCAAAAACTGCCCTATCACTCCAATGGCATGCGCTTCACTGCTTATGCCGCCGACGGCAGGGAACTGGCGACACGCGATTACTACTCGGTTGGTGGTGGATTCGTCGTCAATCACGACGAGGCTGCCGAGGACCGCATCGTGCCTGACATGACGCCACTGCCGCATCCGTTCAACAGCGGCAACGAATTGCTTGCAGTGTGCGCGCGCTCGGGCAAGACCATTGCCGAAGTCATGTTCGAGAACGAGCGCTGCTGGCGCAGCGAGGACGAAATCCGCGATGGCCTGCGCAATATATGGAAAGCCATGCAGGACTGCACCGCGCGCGGTATGCGCCAGGGCGGTGTGTTGCCGGGCGGTCTCAAAGTGGGGCGGCGTGCCGCGCAGATGGTCGCCGATCTGACTTCACGACCAGAAGCTGCGCTGAAGGATCCGCTGACCATTCTGGACTGGGTCAATCTTTACGCCCTCGCAGTGAACGAAGAGAACGCCGCCGGCGGGCGCGTGGTGACCGCACCCACCAACGGTGCTGCTGGAATCATTCCTGCGGTTCTGCACTATTACGATCGCTTTGTTCCCGGTGCCAATGAGCAGGGGGTGATGAATTTTCTGCTGACTGCGGCGGCCATTGGCATTCTGTACAAGGAAAATGCTTCCATCTCCGGCGCTGAGGTCGGCTGCCAGGGAGAGGTCGGGGTAGCATGCTCGATGGCTGCAGGCGGACTGACTGCAGCCGTAGGCGGCAGCGTGACGCAAGTCGAAAACGCGGCAGAAATCGGCATGGAACACAACCTCGGATTGACTTGCGATCCAATCGGGGGCCTGGTGCAGATTCCGTGCATCGAGCGCAATGCGATGGGTGCGGTTAAAGCGATCAACGCTTCGCGCATGGCCCTGCGCGGCGACGGCCAACACACTGTGTCGCTGGACAAGGTGATCAAGACCATGCGTGATACCGGACGCGACATGCAGGACAAGTACAAGGAAACATCGCGTGGCGGGTTGGCAGTCAATGTGATCGAGTGTTGAGTCGCCTCCGCGAGTGACCCAAGTGCCTGCAGAGTGACGCCTGATGACGTAACCTTGTGTCCTGCAAGACCTCGACTTGACGACACTACGACTTTACCAAGCAGACACACCCTACCCCGATGACTTCTACCCTCCGTACTTTGAATCTGCTTATTGTGACTTCAGTGCTGCTGACAGCGGTGGCAATCGCTCCGGTCCAGGCCAAGCGCATTTACCAGTACCGCGACTCCAGTGGAATCCTGCACTTCACCGACCAGAAGCCCAACTCCGGATCGGTGACCGAGCTGAAGGAAACCGTGGTGCAAGCCGAGCGCCAGAACATCGTGGAGATGTTCATGTACGAGGAGCGCGAAACCAGCAACGTCACGCTTTCGCATTCGGTGACGCTGCAGAATCGCTGGCGCGGACCAGTGGCCGTGGAACTGACCATGCCCGACTCCGAAAACGCCGCCAGCGCTCCGGCGATGCCCATGCGAACGGTACTCAGCCCGCTGGAACGCCGCCAGGTGGCCTTGGTATTTCCCAACGATCGCCGGCAATCGGCGCGCTTCAACGTGGCCTATCGCGCGGTCCCGGGTGATATCGATGCACGCCATGACAACAGTCATCGCTACGCCACTCCGCTACCCGCAAAAAGTTTCCAGTTGGCGCAGGGGCCGGGCGGTGAGTTCTCGCATCACGAAGCCCAGTCACGCTATGCCTACGATCTGGCAGCCGATGAGGGCACTTCAGTAATGGCCGCACGCGACGGGGTCGTGATGCAGGTCGAACGCGACTTCTATGGCAATGGGCTGGACTTGGAGCGTTTCGGCGACCGCGCCAATTCGGTTCGCGTTTTGCATAACGACGGCAGCATGGGCGTGTATGCACATCTCAAGTGGGAAAGCGTGATGGTCTCACCCGGGCAACGCGTGCGCAGCGGCCAACAACTTGGTCTGTCGGGCAACACGGGTTTCTCCAGTGGTCCACATCTGCATTTTGTGGTGCAAGTCAATCGCAACATGGAACTGGTCTCGGTGCCGATCGAGTTTGCCGTGCCCCTGTAGCGCGGGGCTTGCTCCTCTGCGGTTTGATGCAACCGCACGGCGCGCGTGCGCACCCAGCCGCGCTTGATCAGCTGCGTTCTCGTGTCTGACTCGCATGACCCTGCGATCGCTGAGTCGAATACCCGTCAACACATCGATTCTGTTCAAGCGCTTCGGTTGCGTAATGTTTGCAATGCGCGCCGCAGCGATCGAAGCCATAGCTTGCTGCCGGCCTTCACCATGCGGCTTCGTCAGGGCTGCGGCATCACACACCGCCGAACACCTGATTGGGTCAGTTTAGTACTCGTATAAAGCCCCACTGTCAGCGACCCACCGACGCCACCATACGTCTGAATTCTTTTCGTGGGGAGCACCGAACATGGCCGTGCACCGGGGCGCACCGATGAAGTACCGAGGAGCAGCGGGCCCACTCGCCAGGATCAATAACCTGTCGACATCGCGTCAATAAAGCGCTTGCCATTGCCGCAGGTTTTGGCGCGGTCATGCGTCGTTGCGCACCGGCCATTCAACGCGCCTGCGTACTGCCCGAGCCTGCTAAAGTTGCCCGTAATGATCGACCTGAAGTCATCAATACAAGATTACGCAGCACGGCCCTGCAACGAGGTGCATGCGGCCAGCGAGCGCGTTCGCGATGCCGAGTATCTCGCGGGTGCCGGTTTTCGGTGGCTGGAAGTCAGCGCCAAACTTGCGCACGTCGCGCGTGTCCGCGGCAGCTTCGATGCCAACCATCAGGCCGCGGACCTTGCCTCTGTGCTACGCATGCGGGCGATATTTGATGACTACTACCGCCACACTCAGCGACTGCCTGGTTGACCTCGGGCAGGCCTTTGGCAATGCGCGCTGGTGCCTGGTCGGTGGGCAAGCTGCAATTCTGTACGGATCAACGCGGATGACGCAGCATGTCGGCGTGAGTCTGCTGCTCGCACCAGCGTTGTGGCCCGCCATGCTGGATCAACTGCAAATGGCTGGTTTTGTATCGCGCATCGAGGCGCCATTAAATTTCGCCGAGCGCACGCGGGTGATGCTCATGCGCCACGAACGCAGTCAGATTCCGATTGACATCGTGCTGGCGGGCCCAGGCCTGGAAGAAGTGTTTCTAGAGCGCGCAAGATCGATCAGCGGTTTGGGCGTTGCACTCCGGGTGATCGCACCTGAAGATTTGATCGCTTCGAAGCTGCTGGCTGGTCGGGATCGCGACCTCGAAGACATCGCCGCAGTGATCCGCCGATGTGGCGAATTGGATGTCCGCCGAGTGGACGAAACCCTGGCTTTGCTCGAAGCTGCGTTGAGCCGCAGCGATTTATTGTCAATGTTTCAAAGGATGCGGACTGCGTCGGCCGACGATCGCTATTGAATGGGTTACCCGCTTTGCGCACACAAGTTCAAATGTTTTGCGGCGCGGGACGCGGCTCCCACGCGGCCACGGGATGTCAGGCTATTACCAAGGCTTGCGTATAGTGTTCTTTTCCTGAGCGCGATCGTAAACGCGCAGTTCTTCGCGCATGAACTGTATGCGTTGGCGACCAACGGTGTTGCGGTCCTCGTCGAGCACAACGCCGTTGAGCAGTTCGGCCAGGCGCTGCGCGGTAGGCAACATGGCATCCCAGGCGTCGAGCGCGCTCAACGGTCCGGGCAGCGTCATGAACAGGGTCAGACCTGGCGTCTGCAGCGTGTGCACGCTTTGCATATCGAAGCTACCCGGCTTCATCAGATTGGTCACACTGAAGACTGGGCCTTTGTCGACGCGACTCTCGATCAGACGATGAAACACGCTCATGTCGCCGAATTCCAGGCCAGTTTTTTCCGCGGCGACTACAACATCAGCGCCGTTGAACGTGTGCCCCTCACCGGCCATCACAAACAGCGTGACGATGCGGTCGATCTTGTCCTGCTGACGCAATCCGACCGGTGAACGCAAAGGCGCCAGCGCCTCGGTGGGCGTGCGACTGTCGACCGATATGTCGGTGTCAGAGGCTGCAGCTTCCGGCATAGCCGCGTTGCGATCACTGGCGATCTCCCGCCCCAGGCGATCGAGTTCGGCTCGAAATTCGGGATCCAGTCCATCACCGACCGGGGCGTCAGCGGCGCCGATTTGAGGTTCGACCCGATCGGCTTTTCTTGCACCGACGCGTCTGCCCTGTGCGGCATTGGGACGCCCGCTGTAAAAAATAACAGCCAGCAGGATCAATCCGAGTACGGCGATGACTATGCGCAGAGTCCAGGCGTCCATCATGTCTCCTAAGCCGCTCCGACCAGCTTGGCGGCTTCCTCTAAACCGACGGTGACCAGGCGCGACACGCCCGGCTCGCTCATGGTCACGCCACACAACTGACGCGCCGCTTCCATGGTCACCTTGTTGTGCGTTACGAACAGGAACTGCACGCGTTCGGACATCTCCGTGACCATGCTGCAAAAACGCCCGACATTGGCCTCATCAAGCGGCGCATCAACTTCGTCGAGCAGACAGAATGGCGCCGGATTGAGGCGGAAGATGGAGAATACCAAGGCCACCGCCGTCAACGCCTTTTCACCGCCGGAAAGCAGACTGATGCTGGTGACGCGCTTGCCAGGGGGCCGCGCCATGATCGAGACACCGGTATCGAGCAGGTCTTCACCGGTGAGTTCAAGATACGCATGACCGCCGCCGAACAGACGCGGAAACAGCTCCTGCAGACCGGTGTTGACGCGATCAAAAGTCTCTTTGAAGCGCGTGCGGGTTTCCTTGTCGATCTTTTTGATCGCGCCCTCCAACGTCTCCAATGCGCTGTTGAGATCGGTCAGCTGCGAATCCAGATATTGCTTGCGCGTCGACTGCTCGGCAAATTCCTGGATCGCGGCAAGATTCACCGGTTCCAGGCGCCTGGCTTTTTGCTCCAGTTCCTCGAAGCGCGCCTGCCAAGCCTCGACAGTGGCCTCAGGCGGAAGCTCAGTGGACACTGAGTCAGTAGTGAAACCCGCGGCGGCGATCGCTTCCTCGTGTGACTGCGCGCGCAATGCCAAGCTCTGTTCTTCGAGTCGCAGCGCAGAGACGCGCTCACGTACCGACGACAGATCGCGTTCGATGCGGTGCCGCTCTGCTTCGAGCTCGCGATAGACCAGGTCACGGGCTTCCAGCGCCTTGCGTGACTCGACCAGCTTTTTGTCAACCAGCAGTCGCTGGTCCAGATAAGTGCGTAGCTCTGCTTCGAGCTGCACGCCCGGATCGTTGCTCGACGCAAGCTGCTGGGTGATCTCTGCGCGGCGCGACTCGAGTGTGCCGAGCTGACCACTGAGGCGGCCAATCGATTGCGTCAATGAGGTGAGCGCGGCGCGCTTGGATTCCATGCGCAGGGCGAGTTGATGCGCGCCTTCGCTGGCCTCGCGCTGGTTGGCACGCGCATCCTCGCGACGCTCAAGCAACTGGCGACGCTCCAGATCGAGGCGCGAACGCTCCTGCTCCAGATCGCCCATACGTTCGACGGCGAAATCGAGCTTGCCGCGGGCCTCACGCGCTTCGCTGTCGACCTGGTCGATGCGCGCGTGCAGTTCGTCGATCTCGATGCTGATTTTGCCCATGCGCGCCTGCAGCGACTCAATCTTGCCGCGCTCGCTGCTGATCTGTCCGCCGATCTCGGCGAGTTGGCGATGGCTCGCGTAGAGATCGCGTTGCGCGTCATCGCGCCCTCGCTCGGCATCCAGTGACTTCTGCTTCAAGTCATCCTGGCGCGAGGCGAGTTGAGCTACCGCGGCGTCAAGAGCCTGAATGTGTTCTTGCAGTGCATGGATTTCGCGCTCACGCGCCAGCACACCGATCTGCGCACTTTTGGCGCGCTGCACCCGCACCCAGTCACGACCGATCCAGTCACCGTCGGCGGTGATCACCGACTCGTCCCCGGCAAGATCGCCGGCGATACGCTCGGCCTCGTCGAGACTCGCTGCCACGCGAATGCGCGACAGCAGCGCCGACACTGCCGCCGGGCCGCTGACTTTCTCGGCCAGACTGCCCGCAGGCCGATCACCGCCCGCGTTCGGATGCATCAGTGCGACATTGGCCTCGCCCAACGTCGAAAGCTCGGGCAGCACGGCGAGCGGCGACTCGCTGAGTACCGCATCAAGCCAGCCGGAGAGTACGGTTTCGACCGCACGTTCCCAACCGTCAGCGACCTGCAGTACTTCGCCTAGTCGCGCACCTTTGTCCAGGTCGATGCTGGCCAGCCATTGCGCTGCCAGTGATTTTTCTTGTCCGAGTGCCGCATGCTGCAGGGCTTCGAGCGAACTGAGCCGGCCGCGACCGCTTTGCAATTGCTGGCGCGATTCGCTGAGCTGGGTTTGCACCAGACGCGACTCGTCCTGCAAGGCACTCAGCGCAAGCTTGCGCTCGTCGAGCAGGCCAGTCAGCGTTTCGACGCGTTCTTTGAATTCTTCCTGACGCAGCAACAAGGCCTCAGCCGCAGAGCGGATCGCGTCGACATCGGCACGCTTGCGCTCATCGAGCAATTGTTCCAGTCGCCGCGAAGTGTCCAGGCTTTGCTTGTCGATGAAGTTCAAGCGCGTGCGCTCAACCTCTGCGGCCTGTGCCGATTCGCTGCTGGAGCGCGCATACGTATCCCAACGTGACTGCCAGTCGATGATTGATTGCTCAGCAGCGCGCAGTGCTTCGCCACGCGACTCGGCCTCAGACTCGAAGGTTTCCAGCTGTGGTTCGGACTCGGCCAAAGAAAGCTGCAGTGCCTCGACCTGAGTCTGATCGGCAGTGATGTGCTCATTGAGCTCGGCCAGCGCGGTATCCGTCTCGCGCGCCGCGCGCTGCAGGCGCTCACCCAGATCACGGTTGTAATTGATCTGCTGTTCGACCCGGGCCACTTCTCCGCCAACCCGGTAGAGCTCCGCTTGAATACTGTTGAAGTGCTCACTGGCTGCGTGCTGGGTGGTGCGCTCGGCCTCAACTTTGGCCTCAACGCCGCGTTGTTCGGCGGTCAGCTCGTCGATACGCAGCTCAAACGTTTTCAGCGCCTGCGCGCGTTGCTCCAGTTCGCTGCGCAGCGAGTTCAGATGCAACGCCTTCAATTCGGCTTCGACTCGCGCCGCGTCAGCCTTGAGCTTCTGGTAACGCTCGGCCTGCTTGGCCTGGCGGTTGAGGTGCTCGAGCTGTTTTTCGATTTCCTGACGCACGTCGTTGACGCGGTCCAGGTTCTCGCGCGTGGCCTTGATGCGCGATTCGGTTTCCTTGCGACGCTCTTTGTACTTGGAAATACCAGCGGCTTCTTCCAGATGCGTGCGCAGATCTTCCGGACGCGCCTCGACGATCTGCGAGATCATGCCTTGCTCGATGATCGAGTAGCTGCGCGCGCCCAGGCCAGTGCCGAGAAATACGTCAACGATATCGCGGCGGCGACAGCGCGCGTTGTTGAGAAAATAGTTGGATTGGCCATCACGGCTGACCGCGCGCTTGATCGAGATCTCGTTGAAACTGGCGTACTCGCCCTGGATCGCGCCGTCGCTATTATCGAAGATCAGTTCGACTTGGGCGGTACCCACCGGCTTGCGATTGCCCGAACCGGCGAAGATCACATCGGTGATCGCATCGCCGCGCAAACGACTGGCCGCGCTCTCGCCCATCACCCAGCGGATGGCGTCGATGATGTTGGACTTGCCACAGCCATTGGGTCCGACAACACCGGTCATATTGGTGGGCAGGTGCAGCGTGGTCGGGTCGACAAATGACTTGAAGCCGGACAATTTGATCGTAGAAAGGCGCATCTTGACTCGATATTGAAGCCGGAGGAGGTGGTCGCATCCTTGGGAGCGCATTGCCCCCTGAAGAGGCATCCGCTAAGTTGCGTGCCCCTTTCAAGAAAATCAAGGATTTCGACTGTGAGCACCAAGCCGTCGAAGACGCTGGAGACGTTTCCGAACCCGGAGCCGGGACGCGACTATACCATCCGGATGCGGATTCCCGAGTTCACCTGCATTTGTCCAAAGACCGGCCAGCCGGATTTCGCCACCCTGCACCTGGACTACGTGGCCGACAAGACCTGCGTCGAGCTCAAGTCCCTGAAGCTCTATATGTGGAGCTATCGCGATGAGGGCGCCTTTCACGAGGCGGTTACCAACCGCATCCTGAACGACCTGGTCAAGGCGACCAAACCGCGTTACATGCGCCTGAGCGCCGAGTGGTACGTACGCGGCGGCATCTACACCACGGTGGTCGTCGATCATCGCAAGAAGGGCTGGAAAGCGCCGGAACTGGTGGCCATGCCCTGATTTGTCGGAGCGGATCTTGTGGGAGCGGCTTCAGCCGCGAAGCTCAAACTGTCGAGAAACTTACTGGATTCGCGGCTGAAGCCGCTCCCACAAACGCGGCGAAGCTCCAGCTGCCAGGAAACCTAAGAGAATCGCGGCTTACACCGCTCCCACAAAAGCCGCTCGTACCACAGCTGCTCTTACCAACGGCCGATCTTAACAACGGCCACTCCAGCAACACTCGCGCCAACACCAATCGCGCCCAGGGGCGCTTCCACAAGGGCCAAACCATGACCCAAACGCTCACCATTGCCGGCGCTGGACTCGCCGGCGCGCTGCTTGCCACGCTGCTGGCGCGGCGCGGGTATTCGGTAGATGTATTCGAACGCCGCCCGGATCCGCGCACGAGTGGTTATGAGGGTGGCCGTTCCATCAACCTGGCGCTGGCCGAACGCGGACTGCACGGGCTGCGCCTGGCGGGGCTGGAGCGGGAAGTGATGGCCCAGGCGGTGATGATGCGTGGACGCATGATCCATGAAGGCCTCGATCCCCCGTACTTGCAGCGTTATGGCAAAGACGACAGTGAGGTGATCTGGTCGGTCAACCGTGGCCGTCTGAACATGAGCCTGCTCGCTGCTGCCGAGGCCGCGGGCGCGCGCATTCGCTTTGATGAGCGCTTGACCAGCGTGGAATGGCAGCGCAAGGTCTACCACACCGAATCCTTCGCGGGCGTGGCGCGAACGCACGAATTCAACGCGCTGATCGGCGCCGATGGCGCCGGCTCGGCATTGCGTGCGGCGATGAACGCCGAGCGGCCGCTGGGTGAGCGATTCGAGCCCCTGGGGCACGGTTACAAGGAATTGTCGATTCCGGCATTGGCCGGCGGCGGCTTCCGCATCGAGCGCAATGCGCTGCATATCTGGCCACGCGGCGGCCATATGCTGATCGCGCTACCGAATGTGGATGGCTCGTTCACGGTCACATTGTTCTTACCCAACAGTGTTCCATCGAATGAAAGCGCTCCGAGTTTCGCCACACTTCGCGATGTCAGCAGCGTGCGCGCGTTCTTCGAGCGCGATTTCCCCGATGCCGTGCCACTGCTGCCGGAGTTGATCGAAGATTTCACCGGCAATCAGACCGGGCTACTCGCGACACTGCGACTTGATCACTGGCATCACGGCGGCGAAGCCTTGCTGATCGGCGACGCCGCCCACGCCATCGTGCCGTTCCACGGCCAGGGCATGAACTGTGCCTTCGAGGACTGTGTCGAGCTGGACGCATTGTTCGGCGAATCGAGCGATCTGTCCTGGGTGTTCGGCGAGCTCGAAGCGCGGCGCAAGCCCAACGCCCGAGCCATCGCTGACATGGCATTGGAGAATTATCTGGAAATGCGCGATGCGGTCGTCGATGACCGCTTCCAGCTGATGAAGCAAGTCGAACGCCTGCTCGCCGTGCGCCATCCAGACCGGTTCGTACCACGCTACACCATGGTCAGCTTCCGGCGCGTGCCCTATGCGCAGGCGATGGCCCGCGGCCACATCCAGTCAAGGCTGCTGCACGACCTGACCGAGGGCGTGAGCAACGTCGATCAAATCGACCTCGCAGTAGCCGATGCACGCATAAACGCCGAGCTGTCGCCGTTGTAGCGCGGCGCATGCCGCGCTGGCCGTTGCCGCGGTTTGCACAGGCACCAACTTGCCACCTATTGGCAAGGCACCTCGCGCGTCAGCTTGGTCGTGCTCTTGTTGACATTCCAGCCGCCGGGAACGCCGTTGGCATAGTTCGGCGCGCTCAGCACGTGGATCGCGGTACTGTTGGTCGAATAGCTTCGTTGCATCGATCCGACCGGTGCCGAGGTCACAGCACTGAACGCACAGGTCGGACAAAAGCCGGTGTATTGCAGCAATGACACCTCCGCCGCATTCATGTCTCCGGAGCCGAGCAGCCAGCGCGGATTGCCCAGGTCGTCGTACACATACACCGCATTGGCATCGAAGAAACTGGTGCCGCTGGCGAAGCCGAATACGAACAATCCCCAGCCGCCATTGTCCGGCGCATACCAGGCGCCACTGATCGAGCGCTGCGCTGCGCTTTGCTGCACACAGGAAATCGGCGCTACGGTGCTGAACGGTTCGCTGCCGAATTCACCATTGAGCAACCACGAATAAGTGAAGCCGCCACTGCCATCAAAAGTCAGCATCATCTTGCCCACAGTGTTGGCCAGCGAACCATTGCCGGTGGTCGTACCATTCCAGCCAAAGCGCAGCAGCGGCGCGGTCCAGACTCCATCGTTGGGTGCTGGCGCTGCAGCGCTGGCCAGATACCAGACCGGTTTGCCATCAGCTTCATAGGTGTGCCAGGCAGCCGCCCATACGCCTGCGGCCTTGGCCAGATACAGACCATGGCCGCTGCGTGCGGGGTTGCGGTACGCGTTGTCTCCGGGCTGGGTGATAGTCCCCGATTGAATCAGGTTCGCAGTGAGGGTGACGGTTGCATCGCCGCCGCCGGCGTTGACCGGAGTGACGTACCAGCGACCCGGTGTCAGTGCCGGTGTCCCCGAAGTGTTCAAGGTGATGGTTTCATTTGCGCCCGGATGAATCGATGTGCCCTGAGCCAGTCCGCGCGCCGGCGCTGCAGCGAACATGGGTGGCGTGGGTGCCGCCGCGGCCTTGGCGAGATACAGATCGATCTCGCCGCTCGCGGCCTGGGTCGAAACCGTCAACGTGACTGCGTTTGGCGGCACATCGATCACGATGCGCTCGTGCGCTTGTCCGGCCGAAAGATAAAGGCTGATCGAATCGCCGCGACCATCGAGCACAATCGCCTTGGGTTCGCCGACGGCAGTGCGGCGAATGAACACCGGCACATTGCCAACCGCGCCCACGTTGTTGCGATCGGCGCCGATGCGCAGGATCGTTGCTATGGTTTCACCCACGCGCAGCTGCGGCAGATTCCAGCCGACACGCACCGGGATATCGGTCAGTCGCGCGATCCGGCGCGGGCCGGACACCACAATGCCGGTGTCGGCCTCGGCATCGTTCAACACATTGAGCGGCGTCAGCGTCGCGGCCACCGTCGCGCTGCTGCTGCCGTTATAAACCATGGCCCAGTAGCGCGAGCCGGCGAGCGTCCAGTCGGTGTCGACAGCACAGCGGCGAATCAATACTGCTGTCGTCTGTTGGCATAGCACTTCATCCGGGTCGGCCAGACCATTGCCGTTCAGATCGCGCCCGACCAGCAGCCAGGCGGCGGAATTGTTCGTCGCCTGCAGTTCAACATTGAGACGTCCAAGGTTGCTGCTGCCAACTGGTTTGGAGAACAGTTCGACGCGACGCCGCGCCGCAATCACCGGATCGGGGTCGTAGGCACTGCTGATGTCGCTGCCTCCCACTGGCAAAGTCACGCTCAATGGGGCCACCAGCGCGTAGGTTGAATCTCGGAACGTCGCGTCACTGAGCGCCACCAAATCCTTGAAGACAACCGCGCTGCTGCCGCTGCTGCTCTGGGTTTCAATGGTTATGCTTTCCGGCAATACGCCAGGCGGCGCAAACACCGACACCGGCATGACAACATCGGGTACGCCATTGGCGCGCAGCCGCACCGCGCCGTCCATCCATTTACCTACGATGCTTGACGCGCGCACATCAACCACGATCTGCAATGCCTGACTCTGACCCGGCGCCAGATTGAAACTGGAAGGCGTGACTGTTATCGACGCACCATTGCTCGGCTCAGCGATCACCTGCCAGCTGCCACCAAGGCCATTGTCGGTGACCGTGCGATTGAAGGTGCAGGTTTCGCGGCACGCAGAAGTATGCAGACTGGGCAGATTCAATTGCCTGGGGTCGCCACCGGTGGCCGGACTGGCAGCGGTGAAATCTGCTGTTGTCACCGCCAAGTGCAGAGCGGAACGCACCGCCAAAGGCAGTTGAACGCGCCCGGCGCCGCCTTCATTGAAGCGCGCCCTGGCCCGACCAGCGGCATGCACGACGGTATTGGAGGCAGTGCCGAGCAGCGCCGAATCGACTTGTGCAACCGTCCACGTCGGGTGTGCCGCCAACAACAAGGCGGCAGCGCCCGCCACGTGCGGCGCAGCCATAGACGTTCCAGACTTGATTGAGTAAAGGTTTTGCACGTTCGACGCTGCCAGAATTCCGGTTCCCGGTGCTGCGACCCCGGGCTTGAGCACGCCGTCATACGTCTTGTTGGGGCCACGACTGGAATGCCAGATCAGCCCATCGCCGGTGTCGCCCAGCACACGCTGAGCGCCGGAGAGACTGCCGCTGACCGAACCGCCGGCGAGGCGTGCCGCCTCGACCCGTGCTTCGAGCTGGTCGCCAGTGGCGAGATCAAGATGTACCGCGGGCAGAAAATGATCGTCTGCCACCAAAGTCTGTGCCGCTGAAGTGTTTACCAGGATCATTCCGCCGGCACCGGCGCGGCGCACGTTGTCGCCTTTCTCCACGCGCGCATAGATGCCCGTGCGTTCGCAAATCACAATCTGGCCGGAAAAAGTGCCCGCAGCGAACGGATTGCTGGCGCCGGTGTAAGGCGGGTCCTGACTGGGACCGGCTCCGCAATCGTTGTCGCCGAAATCCTTGGCGTGCGCGATCGCGCGCGTACTCAGCGCCGAAGTAAGGCCCACTCCAACAAAATCGAGCGGTGTCGCAATTCCGGTTCCGCTGACACCCTGCACGGTGTTGGCGAAGATGCGGTTGCTGCTGATATTGCTCGCCGCGATCACCCACGGTGCATTCGCAGGAGAAAGCATGGTAGCGGCGGCTGGGCCTGCATTGCCGGCCGAAACCACCGACACGATGCCGGCACTGCGCAGTCCCAGAAATGCCTGCATGTCGCCGACACCATCGTTCCACGGCAAGCGTTCGTCACCGCCTATCGAATAATTCACTACATCGACACCATCAGCAGCCGCTTGATTCAGTGCCGGCACCAGTGCGCTATAGGGACAATCGATGTCGCCACTACCGCACGCCTTGTACATGATGATGTTGGCGCGCGGAGCGACACCGGAGAGGGTCACCGCCAACGCTCCGGAATTTCCGCTAGCGGGAAACGGGTTGCCTGCCGCAGTACTGGCGACGTGCGAGCCATGACCGTCAACGTCGCTGCCGGGCGTACCGTCCGGCTCAGACAGGAAATTGTAGATGCCGATGAGTTTGTCATTGCAGCGGGTCTCGCCAACGTCATTGCACAGTCCAAAACGAACGCCGCGCGGATTGCTGTGGTTGTAGCCGTCCTGTGCAATGTCGGAAAACGATGGGTGGGCAGCATTGATGCCGGTGTCGATCACGCCGATCACGATGCCCTCGCCTCGCGTCTGCACATTGCTGCCCTGCACGACGCCATTCCACAGCACATCGGCACCGATCCATTGCGGGCCAGCGTCGGTTTGCAGCTGCTGGCGTCCGTCAGGGTTGACCGATCGCACGCCCGGAACCGCGGCCAGGCGGGTGGCTTCGCTTTCGGTCAGAGCAACAGTGAAGCCGTTGGCGACCCATTCAAAACGATGCCGCGGCGTCAGTTCGCGTTTGAACAACTGTTCCGCGGCAGCCAGCACTGCATCCTGGCGGACGTGCAAGAACTCGGCATAGCGCCTTGAGGCCACTGATTTCGAGTCGAATTTGCGCTTTCCGGTGGCTTGCGCAGACGTCGGCGCTAGCCGCAACGACTTGGCAGCACTGACTTGATCGACCGAGTCGAAGCGCGCCGCCGGTGGCTCGACCAGATGCACGATAAAGATTGTGCGCGGTTCCGCGGCGATCGCCGACGCGCAACCCAGTAGCGCCAAGGCGATGGCGCCGCTCAATATCCAGGGACGAGTACTATTCATTGCCGCTACTCCGGAAAACTCTGCAGCATAGATAATCGCATGAGACAGGCACGCAGGGACGCTGACGTCGCTTTGTGCACAATCCAGCGTTCAGAACCGCAGCGCCCCGCCGATGGACGCTGCCGCAGCCAACTGGATACGATTGCGGGCTTGCCCTGCGACCTCACCCGCGCATCACCCAACTCTCAGACCGCGCCTTGGACCATTCCGACCCCGACCTACATCCCCGCGCGCCGCTGATTGCGGCCGAAGCGCTGTGTTTTTCACGTGGCGACGAGCCGATATTCGGGCCAATGAACTTTGCCGTTGCCAGTGGCGAAGTACTGATGCTGGAAGGCGGCAATGGCAGCGGTAAAACCAGCCTGCTGCGGGTGCTGGCAGGCTTGTTGGAAGCAACGACGGGACGGGTCGTGCGCGACGGCCACAATGCACCCGAAAGCAACGCACCGCTGGCCTTTCTGGGGCACAGCGGCGGTTTCAAGCACGATTTGAGTGCGCGCGAAAACCTGCGCTTCAGCGCGCGCCTGTGCGGCCTGCGTCATGGCACGTCGATCGCGTCCAGCCTGCTGAGCGTCGGGCTGGAAGGATTCGAGGACACCCCGCTACGTTTCTTGTCCGCTGGCCAACGCAAGCGCGCAACGCTGGCCGGCGTGATGATGGCCCCGGTGGCGCTGTGGCTGTTGGATGAGCCCTACGCAAATCTGGATCGCAACGGCCATGTACTGGTCGACCGAATGCTGGAAACACATTCTGCACGCGGCGGCGCTGCGGTGATCACGTCACATGGATTGAGCATCCCGACGCTGTCCAGGCTGACCCGACTGACGATGGAATGCGCTTATGCGTGAGGCCACCGCTGGCTCAGTCTTTGTTGGTTTGCTGATCCGCGACGGCATGGGCATGTGGCGTCGCCGCGGCGAGCTGATCAGCCCGCTGTTGTTTGCGCTGATGGTGGCCACGCTGTTTCCGCTGGCACTCGGTCCTGAGGCGGCCAAATTGTCGCGCGTCGCCAGTGGCGTCTGCTGGGTAATCGTACTACTGGCCAGCCAGCTGTCTCTGGAGGCCATGTTCCGTAGCGATGTTGAAGACGGCAGCCTGGATGCGATGCTGGTCAGCGGGCAGTCGCTGACCCTGATGATGTCGGCAAAAATTCTGCTGCATTGGCTGACGACCGGACTGCCCTTGCTGTTGATGGCTCCGGTGATCGCGCTTTCGCTGGGCATGCCTAAAGCGGGGTTGACGACGCTGATCCTCACGTTACTGTTAGGCACACCGCAGCTGAGCGTGATTGGCGCCTGTGCCGCGGGCTTGACGGCAAGTCTGCGTCGCTCTGGTATTTTGCTTGCCTTGATTGTGCTGCCGCTGGCGGTTCCAGTCTTGATCTTCGGTGCCGGTGCGGTAGAGTTAGTCTTGACTGGAGGTCAGGCGACACAGCCCTTGCTGCTGCTGGCGGCGGGCGCGGTGCTCAGCCTCGCCTTCGGTCCCCTGGTATGCGCAGCGTCAGTGCGCATGAGTGCGAGTTGAACGAAATGCATCCCCTAATGCTTTGGTTTCACAAGAGCGGCTCTCCGCCCACTTTTTATCGCTGGACCGGAACGCTGATGCCTTGGTTTTGGGGCGTGGCCATCGTGCTGGGTGCGATTGGTCTGTATATGGGATTGGTGCGCGCCCCGGCTGACTATCTGCAGGGTGAGAGCGCGCGCATCATGTATCTGCATGTGCCGAGTGCATGGATGTCGATGTTCATTTTCGCATTCATGGCACTGTGCGGTGCCTTGGCGCTGATCTGGCACATCAAGATCAGCGAAGTGCTGATGATCTCGGCGGCACCGATCGGGATGGGGTTCACCTTGGTCACGCTGATTACTGGTTCCCTGTGGGGTCGCCCCACCTGGGGGACATTCTGGGTATGGGATGCACGCCTGACTTCCGAGCTGGTTTTGCTGTTCCTGTATTTCGGGGTGATTGGCCTGTTTCATGCATTCGATGATCGCCGCAAAGGTGCCCGCGCGGCCGCCATACTCGCGCTGATTGGCCTAGTCAATTTGCCGGTGATTCATTACTCAGTGTCGTGGTGGAACACATTGCACCAGGATAATTCCATCAACCTGATGACGGGCAAAAACACCATCCATCCGAGCATGCTGTGGCCGTTGCTGACCATGGCGATCGCGACCAAGTTCTGGTTTGTCGCCAGCCTGTTGGCACGCGCGCGGGTCGAGGTGTTGGAGATGGAGTCGGGCAAGGAATGGGTGCAGGCTTTGCTACCAGACGTTGGGTCAGCCCAGGAGCCGGGGGCATGAATCATTGGCCGTTCATCGTCACGTCCTATGCAGTGTTCGCGCTGTTCCTATTAATCGATGCTTTACTGCCGCAACTGCGCAAGCGGCGTCTGATGAAATCCATGGCGCAGCGCAATCGCCGTCAACAAAATCGGACTTCTCCATGAATCGGAATGCTTTATGAACCCTGTCCGCCGCCGTCGGCTGATACTGATTTTGCTTGGCGTAGCTGCAGCGGGCGTAGCGGTGGCCTTGGTACTGCTGGCGCTGCGCCAAAACATTCAACACTTTGTCAGCCCCAGCGACATCGCTGCCGGTAAGGCCGTGATCGGCAAACGCATTCGTATCGGTGGCATCGTCGAAGAGGGTTCGCTGCAGCGCATGGGCGACCTGCTGGATGCGCAATTCGTGGTGACTGATCGATTCAAGACCACGCGCGTGCATTACCGCGGCATCCTTCCGGATTTGTTTCGCGAAGGCCAAAGCGTAGTGGCCACCGGACAACTGGCCGCGGGCAACCTATTCGAAGCGGACGAGGTACTGGCCAAGCACGACGAAAAATACATGCCCGCCGAAGTGAGCGATGCGATCGCGCGCGCCAAGGCGCAGAAAGCGGACGGTGCACAATGATTCCCGAGCTTGGTCAATTCACTCTGATCCTGGCGATGCTGATGGCGGCGATGCTTGGCACACTGCCGCTGATCGGCGCGCAGATTGGTCGACCGCGCTGGATGGCGCTGGCGCGCCCGGCCGCCTATGTGCAATTCGGTCTGCTCGCAGTCGCCTTCGCACTGTTGGTGCACGCCTTTGTCGTGCAGGATTTCAGCGTTGCCTATGTGGCACAGAACTCCAACAACGTGTTGCCGATGCGCTATCGCTTCTCGGCGCCATGGGCGGCGCATGAAGGCTCGCTGCTGTTGTGGGTATTGATCCTGTCCGTGTGGACGGCACTGGTGGCACGATTCAGCCGTTCGCTTCCAGAAGCATTTGTGGCACGCGTGCTGGCGGTACTGGGCTTGGTGTCGTTCGGCTTTTTGTTGTTCACCGTGGCCACTTCCAATCCTTTCCTGCGGCATTTGCCGGCGTTGGCTGATGGCGCGGATCTGAATCCATTGCTGCAGGATTTTGGTTTGATCGTGCATCCGCCCATGCTGTACATGGGCTATGTCGGATTCGCGGTGGCCTTCGCATTTGCCGTGGCGGCGCTGATCGAGGGCCGGGTCGATGCGCGCTGGGTACGTTGGTCGCGACCGTGGACCTTGGTCGCCTGGGCGTTTTTGACACTGGGCATCGCGCTCGGCAGCTGGTGGGCCTATTACGAACTCGGCTGGGGCGGTTGGTGGTTCTGGGATCCGGTGGAGAACGCCTCATTCATGCCCTGGCTGCTGGGCACCGCGCTGATCCATTCGCAGTCGACCACCGAGAAACGCGGTCAGTTGTTACGCTGGACCCTCCTGCTCGCCATCCTCGCATTCTCCCTCAGCCTGCTCGGTACTTTTCTGGTTCGTTCGGGCGTCCTGACTTCCGTGCATGCCTTCGCCAGCGATCCCACGCGCGGCGTTTACATCCTCACTTTCTTCGGCATCGTCACCGGCGGTGCGCTGTCGCTTTATGCCTGGCGCGCGCCGAAGTTCGGAATCGACACCGGCTTTGCTCCGGTCTCGCGCGAGAGCCTGCTGCTGGTCAACAACGTCTGCCTCACCGCTGCCTGCGCCATGGTGCTGTTGGGCACGTTGTATCCACTGATGGCCGATGCGATGGGCTGGGGCAAGGTCTCGGTTGGTCCGCCGTATTTCGGGCTGCTGTTCCCGATTCTGACCGCGCCGCTGTTCCTGTTTGTGCCGTTTGGACCGCTGGCGCGCTGGCGCCAGGACCAGGCCGCACGCATCGCCGCACCGCTGAAATTCGCGCTGATCGCGGCACTGGTCGTCGGCGCGGTCGTGTTTGCCCTGGCCCAGGGACTGCCGTTCAAAGCCCTGATCGGCGTCGTGCTGGGTACCTGGGTGCTTGCCGGTACCGTGGTTTACGTGCGCCGCTATCGTGCCGATCCCGAGCGCCGCGCGCGCGGGATCAGCCGCGAGTCGATCGGCATGCTGCTGGCGCATGCTGGCCTGGGTATATTCGTGATCGGCGTTATGGTCGTCGACATCACCAGTGTCGAAAAAGACCTGCGCATGGCACCGGGCGAATCGACTGAAGTACGCGGCCTTCGTTTCACTCTGGAAAAAATTGAACCGGTGGATGGACCCAATTATCGCGCTGACCGTGGCACGGTCGTGGTGCGCGATGGCGATCGTGTGATCGCCACCATGCATCCGCAGAAGAATGCCTATCGCGGTGGTCAGGTGATGACCGAGGCAGCAATCGATCCTGGGTTTACCCGCGATTTGTATGTTGCGCTGGGCGAGCCGCTGGACGGTGGCAAAGCCTGGGCGGTACGCATCTACCACAAGCCTTTCATTCGCTGGATCTGGCTCGGTGCGCTATTTATGATGCTGGGTGGGTTCGTCGCTGCTGCCGATCGGCGACTGCGTGAGCGCCATTCGCGCGAGCTCACTGCCAGAGCGCCGCCCGCAGTCAGCGAAACGACGGACGTTGGCATCGGTGTTGGAGTCAACGCATGAAGCAACTGCGCTACGCCATTCCGCTGCTGTTGTTTGTCGCGCTGGCGGCGCTGTTGTATAGCGGCCTGGGCAAGGACACGCGTCTGGTGCCTTCGCCGATGATCAACAAAGCGGCGCCCGCCTTCGACCTGCCGGAACTACGCGACACTACGCAACGTGTCTCCAGCGTCGCGCTGAAAGGAAAAATCTACCTGCTCAATGTCTGGGGCAGCTGGTGCGTCGCCTGCGCCCAGGAACATCCAGTGTTGATGCGCCTCGCCGCCAGCGGACGCCTGCCGATCATCGGCTTGAATTGGAAAGACGAGCGCGACGCAGCGCTTGCTGTACTGAGCCGCGGCGGCGACCCGTATACGGCGATTGCCACTGACGATGTCGGCGGTACGGCGATCGATTTCGGAGTTTATGGCGCACCTGAAAGTTTCCTGATCAATGCCAGCGGCATCATCGTCTACAAGCACATTGGTCCACTCGACTGGGATGCTGTGGAAAGACATCTGCTCGCACGTCTGCCGACGCAGGTGACGCCATGAAGCGATCATTGTCAATTTCTTTTCTACTGGTTGCGCTGTTGGTCATCGCCGTCCCGGTCACTGCGATTGATCCGCTGCCGTTTGCCGATCGCGCTGAAGAGGTGCGCTTTCAGAATCTCGTGCGCGAGCTGCGGTGTCTGGTGTGCCAGAACCAGAACCTTGCCGATTCCGATGCCGGTCTGGCCAAAGACCTTCGTGCGGAGGTATTCGAGTTGATTCAGACCGGCAAAAGCGACGTGGAGATCAAGCGCTTCCTGACCGATCGCTACGGTGATTTCGTGCTGTACCAGCCGCCAGTCAAACCCGGCACCTGGCTGTTGTGGTTCGGACCCTTGCTGGTGCTCGCGCTTGGCATTTGGCTCGCGCGCCGTCAGATGCGCGTATCAGTCCCGGCGACCGAACCAGCGGGCGACAGGCAAGATGGAGAATTTTCTTGAACAGCACTTTTTTGTTTGCTGCGTGCGTCGTGGCTGTGGCTGCAGCCGCACCGCTGATGATTGCCTTGCTCGGTCGGACACGTCCGGACGATGCCCAGCGCGAGGCGCAACGCGCACGTGTTGCACTTGCAGCAGCGCTCACCGCCGGTGTTCTGAGTCAGCAAGAGTACGTCGACAAATTGGCCGCGCTGCCGCCGCCAGCGGACTCTGGTAGTACACCGGTTGCCGGAAAGCTGGCAATCGCGATCGCCGTCCTGCTGCCGCTGGCCGCATTGATCTTGTATGCAAAAATCGGTGACCCGCGCGCGCTTGACCCCGCGCAGCACGTAGCCAGTGCCATCCCTGGCAACGCCGCCCAGGCGCCAGATATGGACTCCGCGTTGGCCGGGCTTGAACAGCGACTGCAGGCCAATCCCGACGATGCCCAAGGCTGGAGTCTGTTGGTGCGCGGCTATCAGAGCGCGCAGCAATTTGACAAAGCGCTGGTCGCGATGCGCCATGTGCGTGACTTGATGCCCGAAGACCTGGACGCCCAGGTCGGCTACGCCGAAGCGCTGGCGCTGGCCTCCCCTGATCGCAGAATTGACCAGGAGGCTTCGGCAATCCTGGCGACCACACTGCAGCGCGACCCGCAGCATCAACGTGCGCTTTGGCTCTCCGGAGTAGCAGGCATGCAGCGCGGCGACACCCAGACGGCACTGCGACATTGGCGCGCGCTCGAAACGTTATTGCCAGAAGGCTCGGAGATTCGTGCTTCGTTGACCGCGCAAATTCGCAGCGCCGATCCCGCGACCGCCGATGCCTCCAATGTAGCGGCACCCGCAACGCCGGCGGCTGCTGTCTCCGACTCGATTGCAACCGCTGAGCCCGATGCCACCGTAACCCGCGGCGGCGTAACCGTCAGCATCAGCCTCGATCCGAGCCTGCAGGCTCAGGTCGCGCCGGAAGATACGCTGTTCGTGTTCGCGCGCGCCGCCAGTGGCCCGCGCATGCCGCTGGCAATTGCGCGACGCAGCGCCAGCGAACTGCCGCTGGTGGTCACGCTGGATGACAGCATGAGCATGATGCCGGAGATGCATCTGTCCAAGTTTGCCGACATCATCATTGGTGCGCGCATCTCCAAGACCGGAAACGCCATCGCCGCCCCTGGTGATTTGCAGGTACTGACCGAACCGATGAATCAGGCTGCGATCAAAGACCACGTGCAACTCACGATCTCCGAAGTAGTTCCGTAGGGAAGGTCTGAATAAGTCGCCACTTCGTCTGCGCTGTACAGCTTAGCGTTAGGCACACCCTGGTTTTCAACAGCGGAGCTGGTC
>JAWXCG010000054.1:0-50025 GCA_034440555.1 Pseudomonadota bacterium | reverse complement strand
GGCGTCGAACCACTGGCCAAGGCTTCCCACTGTGATGGTCGGATGCTTGCCAGCGTCGAGATTCAGACGATCCAGCGCCGCCTGACACGCCAGTAAGGAAATCGCCTCGGCGTTCGCCAGTGAGACCAGGTGGTCCAGCCCCTTCAGCCCCGATGGATGTGCCTGCGCTGCAGCGAGTACGGCGTCCCCATAGAGAAAAATCTGGCGAATTTGATGCCCGCGCGCCAGAAGCGCGGCGGCAAAACGCGCTGCACTATGGAACGCCTCGCCGCTGCTGGGCGAATCCTGGATGAACAGCCCGTAGATCACGTTAGGACGCCTGCCGATACTCGCGCTAGGCTTGCACTCTTGCTGCTGGCCGTCGAGAGGTCTGTGTTGAACCGAATTTTCGCTGCGATTATAGCCTTCTGCGCGATCCTGCCGGGCGCATTTGCCGCTGATGTCGAGTTGCCGGATATCGGCGCGTCCGCCGACCGACTGGTCTCGCCAGACGAAGAACGCCGCTATGGCGAGAGCATGCTGCGCGAGTTTCGTCGTCAGAACTTGGTGTTGGAAGATCCCCTGGTGGCCGATTACCTGCGCTCTCTGGGTTACCGGCTCGTCGCCCACAGCGAACGCCAGGCCGATGATTTTACTTTCTTTGTAGTTCGCTCCAATGACATCAATGCATTTGCTGCACCTGGCGGATACATCGGTGTAAACGTCGGACTGATTCATGAGTTCGAATCGGAAAGCGAGCTCGCGGCGGTTCTCGGCCACGAGATTGCGCACATCTCGCAGCGTCACCTGGTGCGCGCCTGGGAATCCATGCAGAAAGCCTCCCTGCCCATTGCACTGGCGATGATTGGCGCAATAATTGCGGCGCAAGGCGCCAGTGGTGATGGCACTGAGGCCGCACTGATCGGCGGCATGGGACTGCTGCAACAGCAGTCGATCAATTTCACCCGAAACAATGAATACGAAGCCGATCGCATTGGTATTCATACCCTGCACCGCTCCGGCTTCGATGCCGATGCCATGGCCTCAACCTTCGCGCGCATTGGCCGAGCGATGCGCGCCAACGGGGAGGAGACGCCCGAGTTCCTGCGCACGCATCCGGTCACACTGTCGCGGGTGACCGAGGCCAAGAACCGAGCCGAGGCCATTCGCAAGGACACGGGTCACAAGGCCAGCGAAGAGCGTCCGAATGACCCGCGCTTCTGGCTGATGCGCGAGCGCGCACACGTGTTGACGGCTATCGCGCCGGTCGAGTTGATTGCGGGCTATCGCAACCAGCTGGACACCGCCACCGGTCCAAGACAACCATCCATACAGTACGGGCTGGCGCTCGCCTACCTTTACGGTGCCCAGGCCGATAAGGCCATTGCATTGCTGCAACAACTGGCCAAGACGGATTCGAATGACGCGCTGTTCCAGCTACCGCTGGCCGAGGCCGAAAGTGCCACCGGGGCGGTTGCTGCTGCCCTGACCCGACTCGATCGTTTGGCCCAGAACTTCCCCGGCAACCGCGCGATTCTTATCGGCTACGCCAATGAGCTGACGCGCACGGCGACGCGGGCTAACGGCCGCAAGGCAACCGAGCTACTGCGCGAGCTGATCGTCCGTTATCCCGACGACCCCGCCGTGCAGCAAGCCTATGCACGCGCAGCCGAGGTCGCAGGACAGGAGCTACGCGCGCTGGAAGCGCACGCCGAGGTGGCTTTGCTCAACGGGCGCCCGGTCGATGCCATGGAGCAACTGCGCCGACTGCTGGATCGTCCCAGGCTCGACTACTACCAACGCGCCAGGGTCGAGGCGCGTATTCAGGCGATCACACCCTGGGTGCTGGAAGTGGAACGTCTACGCTTGCGCGCGCCGCGCCCGGCCTGATCGCAGCGGAAGTGAGTCCGACCTGCGGTCGGACGCTTTCAGTCAGGAACTATCGAAAATGGGCGCCGCGTCCTGCGCTGGATGCCGATGTCACACGTCTGCAACATAATTGTCGTGTAATGACTGCATATCTCAATGCGACCCGACATGCAGAAACACATACTGATTGTTGAAGACGAAGCCGCCATTCGCGAAATGATAGCGCTAGCCCTATCCCGTTCAGGCATGCGTGCCGAACACGCACCCGATGTGCGCGCCGCCCAGGAGGCAATCGCGCGCAAGGTACCGGACCTGATCCTGCTCGACTGGATGCTGCCCGGCATCAGCGGCATCGACTATGCCCGACGCCTGCGTCGGGATGAGCTGACACGGGAAGTCCCGATCATCATGTTGACTGCGCGCGGCGAAGAAGATGACCGTGTGCTGGGACTGGATGCCGGCGTGGACGACTACGTGGTCAAGCCGTTCTCGGCCCGCGAACTGGTAGCGCGCGTCAAGGCGGTGATGCGACGCACGCTCGGCGATAACGAAAACGGCAATGTCGAATTCGCGGGATTGCGTATTGATGGTGCCGCCCATCGTGTCTTCGCAGACGGCAAGCCGGTATCGATCGGGCCGACCGAATACCGATTGCTGTATTTCTTCATGACCCACGCCGACCGCGTCTATGCGCGTGACCAGTTGCTCGATCACGTCTGGGGCGGCACGGTCTACGTGGAAGAGCGGACTGTGGACGTGCATATTCGTCGACTGCGCAAAACACTGGAACCCTTTGGCAAGGATGCGCTGGTACAGACGGTGCGTGGCTCCGGCTACCGCTTCTCCATACTGATCTAGGGAAGGCCTGAATAAGTCACCCCTTGGTCTTCGCCACACTGGCTATTGCTTGCCAACCCCCTCTCAACAGCGGAGCTGGTCAAAACCGCGGTTTTTCGCCCCCTGACTCAGGGGGCTATCGCGGCCCCGGACTTGTTCAGAGGTTCCCTAGCCCCGCCATCTCACGCCCTGCCTCGCCGCCCCTTGGGATACAGGCTTGCATCAGTTCCTGGTCACCGTGGTTAGCGACGGACCTGAAATGACGGGGCTGGCAACACCGCAGCTACACTATCGCCATGCCAGATACTGATCTGCAATTTTTGCGCTCGTACTCCTGGCAGGTGTCAATCGGGCGCCTTGCCGTGTTGATCGCTGCGTCGGCATTGGTCGGATGGTGGTTGGGATATTTCACCGAAGCGCTGGTCTGTGCATTTGGCATTTATGTTGTCTGGTCACTCAGCAGCCTGATGCGTCTGCAGCGCTGGGTGATGGGCCGCAATCGCAATGCCCCGCCCACTGACATGGGGGTCTGGAGCGACATCGCCAGCTATGTGCATTCGCGTCATCAGGCTGGAAAGCAGCGCCGTCGCCGCCTGGTGCAATTGATGCGTGCCTATCGCGAAGCGGCCGAGGCATTGCCCGACGGCGTGATGGTGCTCAGCAATACCCGCCAGTTGGTCTGGTCAAATGCGTCGGCGCGTCGCCTGCTGGGACTGGACAAGCACCGCCATCGCGGCCAAGTCATTGACCACCTGATTCAACACCGTCAGATACTGGAATGGCTGAGCGCCGAAAAGATCGATCAGCCGCTGATCGATGTGCCGGCGCCGGTCGACAGCGACATCCGCCTGAGCATGCGCCTGATCCCCTATGCGGAGCGACAATGGCTGCTTGTGGTGCGAGATATCAGCACTTTGCTTAAGCTGGAACAGGTGCGTCGCGATTTCGTCGCCAATGTGTCGCATGAACTGCGCACACCGTTGACCGTGATCCATGGCTACCTCGACCTGATCGAGCCTGAGGATTTCCCCGAATCCAGTGGCATGATCCTGGAGATGCGCCGGCAGTCGATGCGCATGACGCAGATCGTCGAGGACCTGCTGACCCTTTCGCGGCTCGATGCACAAGAAGGTCAGCGCGACGAACTGGTCAGCATGAGTTCCATGCTGTCTCTGCTCAAACGTGAGGCGGAAGCACTGTCGGCAGGGCAGCATCGCATCGACATCCAGCTCGCCAGTCAAACTGACCTGATCGGATCCACCAAAGACCTGCACAGCGCGTTTTCCAATCTGGTGTTCAATGCCGTTCGCTATACCCCACCAGGCGGCAGTATCGACATCGCCTGGCGCGACCTGCCCGATGGTGCCTGCCTAAGCGTCTGCGACACGGGGCAAGGCATTCCACCGGAGCACCTTCCACGAATCACCGAACGCTTCTACCGTGTCTCAACCAGCCGCTCCCGAGAGAAGGGTGGCACTGGACTGGGACTGTCGATCGCCAAACATGTATTGATGCTGCATCAGGCAAAACTGCGCATAGAGAGCGCGCTTGGCGTTGGCAGCACGTTCTTCTGCGATTTCCCCAGTGTTCGTCTCGATGCCGCTGCCCCGGCCGGCAACACATCTGCTTCAATGCTCACCCGGCAGGGTGCAAAACCAGACAGGACCGTCACTCCATGATCCGCAACTATATTCCGCGCCACTTTCACGACGCCCCAGTTCGGTCCCAACCATTTTTCAACACTATTCCTGCAATGGTTCAAGAAGCGCGGCAGCGCCGTCGGATTCTCCGCGAGCAGTCGCCATGAGCCGCAAAGTAGAGCCGCGGGATCTGCGCGACGCCGGGCTGTACATCAATCGCGAACTGTCGCAGCTGGAATTCAACGCGCGCGTACTTGCCCAGGCGCAGGACGCGAGCTTGCCGCTGCTCGAGCGCATGCGATTTCTATGCATCTGTTCAACCAACATCGATGAATTCTTCGAGATCCGCGTCGCCGCACTGAAGCAGCAGATCGTTTACGGTGGTGGACCGCCGACTCCCGATGGCCTCAGTGCGTTGGAAACATTCAATCGCGTGCGCACGCGCGCGCTCGATCTGGTTGACGCTCAGTACCAGCTGTGGAACAAAACGCTACGCCCGGCACTGAAGAAACAGGGCATCCGCGTCCTGATGCGCGACGAATGGAACGCGCGCGAACGGCGCTGGCTGCAATCGTATTTTCAGGACAACATTCTCCCGGTGCTGTCACCGCTCGGACTCGACCCCGCGCACCCGTTTCCGCGCATTCTCAACAAGAGTTTGAATATCGCTGTAGTGCTCAAGGGCAAGGACGCGTTTGGTCGCGAGGGGCACATGGCGATCGTACGCGCGCCCAGATCGTTGCCGCGGGTGATCAAGCTACCGGGCGAGATCAGCGACAAATCGCAGGACTTCGTATTGCTGTCGAGCATCCTGCACGAATTCGTCGACGAATTGTTCTCCGGCATGCTGGTCAAAGGTGCGTATCAGTTTCGCGTCACCCGCAATGGTGAGTTGATTGTCGATGAAGACGAAACCGACGACCTGGCACATGCCTTGAAGGACGAATTGCATGGCCGCGGATTTGCCCAAGCAGTGCGCCTGGAAGTAGCGGATACCTGCCCCAAAACCACACTCAAATTTCTGATGGCGAACTTCGAGTTGAACGAAGACGACATCTATCGCTGCGCTGGACCGGTAAATCTGAGCCGCATATCTGCGGTCTACGACATGACCGACCGCGCCGACTTGAAATTTCCGAAATTCGCTCCGCGCATTCAGCCGCGTTTGGTGGCCGCTGCCAGCGTCTTCGACGCGGTTCGTGAGTCCGACGTCCTGCTTCACCACCCGTTCGACTCGTTTGTCACCGTGCTGGACCTACTGCGACAGGCCAGTACCGACCCAGAAGTCATGGCGATCAAGCAAACGCTTTATCGGACCGGCACAGACTCGCCTCTGGTCGGCTACTTGATCGACGCGGCTCGCAATGGCAAAGATGTCACCGTGGTCATCGAATTGCGCGCACGCTTTGACGAGGAGGCCAACTTGAACCTCGCCGATCGTCTGCAAGAGGCCGGTGCTCAAGTCGTCTACGGTGTCGTTGGCTACAAGACGCACGCAAAAATGTTGTTGATCGTGCGCCGTGAACCCACTGGGCTGCGGCGCTATGTTCACCTGTCGACTGGCAACTATCATGCCGGCACAGCGCGCGCCTACACGGATCTGGCGCTACTCACCTGCCAGCCAGACATCGGCGAAGACGTACACAAAATGTTTCAGCAGATTTCCGGGCTCGGTCCGCTGATCAAGCTCAAGCACTTGCTGCAGGCGCCGTTCACCCTGCACAAAACCCTGCTGCAGAAAATCGGCCGTGAAACAGCGCTTGCGCAATCTGGTAAACCTGCCGCCATCCGCGCCAAGCTCAATCATCTGAACGAAGCTCAGGTGATCCAAAGTCTGTATATGGCTTCCCGCGCCGGCGTGAAGATCGAATTGGTCATACGCGGGACCTGTTGCCTGCGTCCCGGTATTGCCGGGGTATCCGAAAATATTTCAGTGCGCTCCGTGATCGGCCGATTTCTCGAGCACAGCCGCGTCTACTGGTTCGCCAACGATGGCAACCCGGAGACCTATTGTTCGAGCGCCGACTGGCTGGACCGAAATCTGTTGCGCCGAATCGAAGTCAGCTTTCCGATCATGGACGAGACCCTGGCCAAGCGCGTCAGTGAGGAAGAAATCGACAACTACCTCGCCGACAATCTGCAATCCTGGCAACTCAATTCAGACGGTGCCTATGTGCGCATAGCCCTGGGCGAAAGCATGCCGCATTCAGCACAGCAAGCCCTCCTTGCCAAGCTCTGTCATTGAGCCCGACCCGTGACCAGCACCCTCAACGATGGCGATGAGATTGCAGCAGTTGATCTGGGATCAAACAGTTTTCATCTGGTCGTGGCCCGCATCGAGCACAGTCAGATTCGGGTCATTGATCGGCTTCGCGAATCGATACGTCTCGCCGCCGGGCTGAGCGAGGACGGCACCTTGTCGCCCGCGAAGCGCCGTGAGGCCCTCGCCTGCCTTGCTGTATTCGGTCAGCGCCTTGCCCACCTGCCAGACGACCGCGTCTGGGTTGTAGGAACCCAGACGCTGCGACGACTTGCTTCCCCACGCGCGTTCCTGATCGCCGCGGAAACCGCACTGGGGCATCCAGTCGAAATCGTTTCCGGTCGTGAAGAGGCGCGTCTGATCTATCTGGGCGTAGCGCACGGACTCAAAGACGACGGCAATCGACGTCTGGTCATCGACATCGGTGGTGGTAGCACTGAATTCATCATTGGTGAAGGCTTTGAAACCATCGAGCGCGAAAGCCTGCAGATGGGCTGCGTCGCCGGTTCATTGGAGTGGTTCGCAGAAGGCGCGATTACGCGCAAGCGCTATGAAGGTGCGCAGGCCAGCATCGCGCTCCAATTGCAGCAATTCGCTGCGGATTTTCGCGCACGTGGCTGGAAGAATGTGTATGGCTCATCCGGAACCATTCGTTGCATCGGATCCATCGCGCGCGCGCTGGGCAACCGCGAGGGCACCATCACGCGCGCCAGCGTCAATGAAATTCGCGAGCGAATGCTGACAGCGGGCCATGTCGATCGCCTTGATCTTCCGGGAATGCAAGAGGATCGTCGGCCGATCATTGCCGGTGGTTTCGTGGTTTTCGACACGGTGATGGAGACGCTTGGCATCAAGCACGTGCAGGTAGCTGAGACCGCGATGCGCGAAGGCCTGCTCTATGACATGCTCGGACGCGCCGCCGAAATCGATCCACGCTTTGCCACCATTGAAGGCTTGGGGCAGCGCTACGCTGTCGATGCGGCGCAAGCCAAACGGGTGGAACGGATGGCACTGCATCTGTTCGATCAGGTCGCACAGACCTGGAATCTGGACGACGAGCACCGTGCCTGGCTGCAGTTCGCTGCGCGCGTGCATGAGATCGGGCTCGCAATCGCACACAGCCAGCATCATCAGCATGCCGAGTATCTGCTGGAAAACTCCGACCTTGCCGGCTTCACCCGTTTCGACCAGGAGGTACTGGCAACGATTGTGCGCGGGCACCGGCGCAATCCGCCCACGAGCAAACTGCGCGCCCTGTCGGCACGTGCTTCGACACCGGCACGCCGGGTGATGGTACTTCTGCGCCTTGCTGCACTGCTGCATCGTGCGCGCGTCGACGAGCACCCGCCGCGAATGGTGGCCGAGGCACGGGGCGATGTGCTCAACATCACCTTGCCGCAGCACTGGCTTGACTCCCATCCGCTGACGCGCACTGATCTGGACCAGGAACGCAATTATCTGAAGGACATCGGTATGAAACTGGTCGTGGGGACGCAGGCGTCCTGAACCGCCCCGGCGGCTGTCACCGTTTTGGAACACATACTTCACGGCACCGCAATGTGCGTGAAGCAGACTGCATCCAGAAACGGGAAATCCTACATGCGCATCGCAGTAGTCACCGAAACCTGGCCACCAGAAGTGAACGGTGTTGCGTTGACAGTGCAGCAGTTCGTGCAGCAGTTGCAGGCGCTCGGTCACCAGATCGAACTGACCCGCCCGATGCAAACTGCGGACCCAGTGGCGCCGGTGGACAGCGAACTGCAGCAGAATCTGGTGCGCGGCATTCGCTTGCCACGTTACCCGGATCTGCGTCTGGGGCTGCCCAGCGCCAATGTGTTCCGGCGCAACTGGCGCAAGCAACGACCCGATGCAGTTTATGTCGCTACCGAAGGACCGCTGGGCTGGTCGGCAGTGCGCGTCGCGCGCGAGATGGGGGTTCGCGTCGTTACCGGATTCCACACCCGCTTCGACGACTACGTGGCGCATTACGGTGCGCGCATGCTCAGCCCGATCGTGCTGGCCTGGCTGCGCCGCTTCCATAATCGCGCCGATCTCACTTTGGTGCCCACCAAACAGCTGGTGGACGCACTTGGCGCTCAGGGCTTCCACAAGCTGGGTCATCTGGCACGCGCTGTCGACTGCGAACGCTTTCATCCCAAACACCGCGATGCTGAGTTACGCGCGTCCTGGGGACTGCAACCTGACACACTGGCCGTACTGCATATCGGCCGACTGGCCCCGGAAAAAAATCTAGATCTGGTCGCACGTTCTTTCGAACGTATACGCCAGTCACAGCCACTGGCGAAATTGATCTGGGTGGGCGATGGCCCTTCCCTGCCAGAGCTGCGTTCGCGTCACCCTGAACACGTTTTCTGCGGAGTGCGTCGCGGCCTTGAGCTGTCGCAACATTTTGCCAGTGGCGATCTGTTTCTGTTTCCCAGTTTGACCGACACATTCGGCAATGTGACCCTGGAAGCGATGGCCAGTGGCCTGCCAGTTGTTGCATTCGACTACGCCGCAGCGCGCGAGCACATCCACGACGGGGTTTCCGGGCGTACTGTCACTTTCGCGGACGGCGAAGCCTTTATCCTTGCGGCCGAGCAACTCGCTGACGACCGCGCACAGCGCTCCGAAATGGGTTTGCTCGCGCGTAAGGCGCTGACTGCGCTAGACCAGCGTCAGGTCGCCCTGCGCTTGTTGCAGGCGCTGATTCCTGATCCGGTCGAGGAGGCCGCATGAGCGCCGCCAGCGCCTGGCTGCGTGCCTGGATCGCCAAGCCGGAGGTCGGTGTCTGCCATGCATTGAATCGCTGGGGACGCAGCCAACCTACCCGAAACCTGTTCCGCTGCGTCAGTCGACTCGGCGATGGTCCAGTTTGGTACGCCTTGATCTTTGGCCTCGCCTCGTTGGGGGGAACCACTGGACTGATGGCCGCACTGCACCTGGCAGCGATCGGGCTCATCAGTTGGCTGCTCTATCGCAGCCTCAAACGCTGGACGCAACGACCGCGACCATTCGCACAGTATCAGTCTATCCAGGCACACATTGCGCCGCTGGATGAGTTCAGCTTTCCCTCCGGGCACACGCTGCATGCCACTGCCTTCAGCCTGGTGGCCTGCAGTTACTACCCTGCGCTGGCCTGGATACTGGTCCCCTTCACGCTGCTGGTGGCGTTGTCGCGAGTGATTCTGGGACTGCACTACCCAACCGACGTGCTCGCCGCATTCGCGATCGGCGCGACCCTCGCCGCTGCTTCCTTACTCCTCGTTTAGGCCCAAAACGCTTTACTTGCGCCCGGCAGCGCTGGCCGTTGCGGCTGACTGTGACAAACCCGCATACTCGGGGCGTCGCCAGCGAGAACCGCCATTGAATTATCGTCACGCCTATCACGCCGGAAATTTCGCAGACGTGCTCAAGCACGTCGTACTCGTCGCCTGCCTTGAGGCGCTGAAGTCCAAGCAAACACCTTTTGCCTTTATCGACACACACGCCGGCGCCGGACGCTACGACCTGGGCGGCATCGAGGCACAGAAGACCGGTGAATTCCGCGACGGAATCAAGCGTCTGTTCTCGGTCGAACGTCTGCCCACCCTGGTGCACGCCTATTTAAATCTGGTGCGCTCGCAAACCAGCAGTGCCGGCCCCGCTCCCGAGGGCTTTTACCCTGGGTCTCCAGCGATCGCGGCAGCATTGTTGCGCGATCAGGACCAGCTGCACCTGTGCGAGATCCAGGAAGCCGAGTACATGCAACTGCGCAATCTGTTCCGCGGTGATAGCCGCGTGGCCGTGCACCAACGCGATGGTTATCAGGCGTTGCGGGCACTGCTGCCGCCCAAGGAAAAACGCGGCCTGGTTCTCATCGACCCACCATTCGAGGCGCAGGCAGAAGAATTCCGGGAGATCGAACGCAGCATCAGCGCAGCGATCGAGCGCTGGCCCAACGGCGTGTTTGCCATCTGGTATCCGATCAAGTTGCGCCAGCACATCGTGCCGTTTCACCGCTGGCTGCACGGCAGCGGCCTGCGCAAGATTCTGATCGCAGAATTGCTGTTGCATCCTGACAACTCGGCGCTGCGACTCAATGGCTGCGGTATGGCCCTGATCAATGCGCCTTACCGGATCGACCGCGCCATTGGAGAGTGCCTGCCAGTGATCGCCCAGCATCTCGCTCAGAGCAGGTTCAGCCAGCATCGTATGGAATGGCTAGCGGAAGACTGAGGAACGTTCATGAAAATTCACCTGCCAGCGAGCTGGACTCGTGCGGCGCTGATTTGTGTTGCCGCCGCGAGCCTTGGTGCCTGCGTTACGCCAGCCTTTGACCCCCAAGGCGCGCTGACCGGCATCGCGCCTTGGGAAGTCTCTGGCCAGCCGCGCGATCCCGGCGATGTCGTTTCCGGCGATGTGATCTGGGGCGGCGTCATTGTCCAGGTGCACCACTACGAGAGCGATTCCGAAATCGAGGTACTCGCCTATCCGTTGGACAGTGCACAGCGGCCACAGCCGCGAGCACCGTCACAGGGCCGGTTTCGCATCCGCTTGCCCGGCTATGTCGAATCGGTGGATTTCCCCGAAGGATTGTTCCTCAGCGTGCGTGGACGCCTGGTGGGTACGCGTGATGGCGTTATCGAAAAGTCTCGCTACGTCTATCCGGTCATCACCGATGCTCAAATCCGGCGCTGGCCACCTGGATTCCAGTTTGACCAGCATCGATGGTCCGTAGGATTCGGCGTGATTCTCTGACGCGCGTGTGACGATTGATGCGCAAGGATTGCTTGCGATAGAACAATCCCTCAACCGAAAGCCGGCATACTTGCGCCATGGCAAGCAACAAAGCGATTGTTCGTCGGCGCCTTGGGCCGTGGACCGAAGCAATACGACTGTCCAACCGGCGCGAGCTGGTCCTGCGACCGATCTCACCACTGGACAGCGAACCACTGCGCGCCGGTTTCACTGCTTTGTCTCCAGAAGAAATCCGACTACGCTTCATGCATCCGATCACCGAGCTGACGCCTGAATACGCGCGTCAACTCACCCACCTCATTCCCAATCGTGAATTTGCCCTGGTCGCGACCGAGCCGCTGCCCGCGGGCGAGGCGCTGATCGGCGCGGTGGCACGATTGAGTGTAGATCCCGATACGAAACAGGCTGAGTTCGCGTTGCTGGTTGGGCGTCCGCTCTCAAGCATGGGGCTGGGCAGCTACATGCTGCGCAAACTGATCCAATACGCGCGTCGACGCAAGCTCAAGGCAATCCACGGTGATGTATTGGTGGAGAACGCCGCCATGCTAAGGCTCTGCGACCGACTGGATTTCTCGCACCGCACGCTGGAGGGCGAACACGGAATCATCCGGGTATGGAAAGACTTGTGAACCGGCACTGCTGTGGGCGTTACACACGCGAACTTCGCCGCGCTCAATCGGCCAATTCCAGTTGCAACTTGCGCGTCAGTTTGCCGCGTACCAACTCGTAAGCACGACGGATCAGGGCGCGTTTCTCGGCTTCTTCCATCGTGCACGATGGCAACAGCGAAATCCAATGCGCGCGCGCCATGTAGGGCGCCGGAATGATGTGCGGCCGGTCAGTCAATTCAAGCAGTCGCTCATCCTCGACTTTGAAACTGAGCTGACCCTGGTTCTTGCCCTGAAAGCAATGCACCAGAAACATTTTTCCGACCACCATGAACACCAGATCATCGTGCCACTTCACTTCCTGAGTGACACCGGGCCATGTTGCGACCCAGGACGACAGCGTTTCCTGATCCATGACCGCTCCCAGCGTCGATCGCACGACGCATGCTCCAGTCAAGCCTACTACAAGCGCCCGAGGCCAGCGTGCGCCGTCCGTCGGCCGCCATCCGCGCCTTGCACAGCATTGCGGGCATTGGATCGCTTTCACCCATCGAGTCAGTAGGCTATTCGACCCGGTAATGCCCGCGCAGCACACGGATTTGCGGCGGCAGCCGCGCTGTATCGAACGCTCGATAACCCTCGGCAAGCTGTGCCCAAAATTCGGCATGTGGCGAGTTCTGGCGTTGCGCTTCGTGCTTAGCGTCCAGATGAAATGGAAAGGCGTGAACATTCACTGCCCGCTGGCCCGAGCGCAGTGCCGCATCCATCAGCGTATAAATTTCCTCGATCGCCTCATCTCCCATCGCGTAACAGCCGATCGAAACACAGTTGCCGTGCACCATCAGGTAATCGCCGGTCCAACCCTGAGCATGCTCGAAAACATTGGGATAGCCGAGATTGAACGAGAGGTGATAACTGCTCGCCGGGTTCAGCTGCGCGCGTCGCACCGAATAAAAGCCCTCTGGAGCCTGCCCATCGCCCTGCCGGGTTTTGGGCCCCAACTCGCCTGAGTAAGCGCAGATCGGATAACTGTGAACCAGCTGATACGCCCTGTCCGCGTCGGACTGCATCCATAGTTCAAGTTCGCGTTCTTGCTTGAAGATACGCACGAACACCGGGTTGCCCAGCTTCAACCCCAATGGGTTGAGCCGACGCTCGAGTGCCGGAAGTACGCGCAGATGCGCTGCCTCGGCTCGCCCATGCGTTGGCGAATCGCCGGTCGCAGCAAGCACGCTGCGGCCCAAAATTGGCCACAGCACAGCGCTGAGCACAGCCACTGCCGCAGTCAACCAAGCTGCGCTCGAGACTTTTCCACGATACATCCGCTTGCTCCCTCTTTAGGGAAGGTCTGAATAAGTCACCACTTCGTCTTCGCTGCACGGCTTATTGCTTGCCGAACCCCGCTCTCAACAGCGGAGCTGGTCAAAACCTGCGGTTTTTTTGCCCCCTGACTCAGGGGGCTAGCGCGGCTCCGGACTTGTTCAGAGGTTCCCTAGTCAGCGCAATTCTAGTCAGCGCAACGACATGTGCAGAGCGTATCAGTTGACGTAATCGTATTTCGCCCAGGGCCGTGACCGGCGCAGGATTCGATGCTCGATTGTGCTGCATGCGACGCGAACGCGTGTCTCGGTGCGCCCCTGAAGGCACGCACTGAGCTATCCTGCGCGGCCCGCTACTGACGTTTCCGCATGACGCCCTCCCTGCTCTCGCCGCCGCTGCCGCAAGGCATGCACAAGCGCATCCAATGGCGCACGCCGCCGGGCTCAGCCAAGGCACTGGCTTTCGCCGAAGCAGCACGCGAGCACGCCGGAATTCTGGTGGTAGTGGCCAAGGACACGCATGCGGCACATCAACTGGAATCGGAACTACGCGTGTTTCTCGATGCGGATCTACCACTGGTACATTTTGCGGACTGGGAAACGCTGCCGTACGACGTATTCTCGCCGCACCCGGACATCATCTCGCAGCGCATCAGCACACTCTATCGCCTGCCAAGTCTACGTCGAGGCGTGCTCGTGGTTCCGGTGGCAACGTTGATGCAGCGCGTCGCGCCGCGCCGTTTCGTCAGCGGCTCCAGTTTGGTGTTGAGCATTGGGCAGACGTTGCCACTTGAAGCCGAACGTCGTCGCCTGGACGGCGCAGGTTATCGACATGTGCCGCAGGTACACGAGCCCGGCGATTACGCCACGCGCGGAGCCTTGCTCGACATATTTCCGATGGGTTCGGCAACGCCCTTCCGCATTGAACTGCTCGATGAGGAAATCGATTCGATTCGTGCTTTCGATCCCGAGACACAGCGATCGCTTGATCGCTTCAAACACATTGATTTGCTGCCTGGGCGCGAATTTCCGTTGACCGAAGCGGCGACCAAGGAATTTCGCAACAAGCTACGCGAACGCTTCGACATCGACCCGCGACGGAGTCCGATCTATCAGGACCTGCGTGAAGGTGTTGCCCCCGCCGGCATCGAATATTATTTGCCATTGTTTTTCGACCAGCTTGACACGCTGTTTGATTACATCGGCACGAACGCGTTGCTGGCGCTGGAGGAAGGCGTACTTGAAGCCAGTGAAGCATTCTGGAAGCAGGTGGGCGAGCGCCACGACAGTCGCGCGCACGATATCGAACGCCCGGTACTTGAACCGTCCGAACTCTATCTGCCGCCAGAACGTCTGCGCGAGCAGCTCAATCAGCTGCCGCGGATCGAACTGGTGGCTTCCGATTTGTCGACTAACGGCGTGGCGATCGGTGCGCAACCGCCGCCCGCGCTACCCATCCAGCGCAAAGACACCGATCCAGTACGCGAGCTGCGTCAGTTTCTTGGCAGCTACCCCGGACGCGTGCTGATCGTCGCGGATTCTCCGGGTCGACGCGAGGCACTGAAAGAATTACTCGATGGCTTCGGCCTGCATCCATTGACCGTGGAATCGTGGACAGCCTTTGCGCAGGGCACTGATCGATTTGCCATCACCATCGCTGAACTTGACGATGGCCTGGCCACGACAGCCCCAGCGGTTGCGGTACTGACCGAGCGTCAGCTTTACGGCGAGCGCGTGCAGCAGACACGTCGGCGCAAACGCAGTGGCCGCGATCCGGACATGATCATCCGTGATCTAGGCGAGTTGACGCTGGGCGCGCCGATCGTGCACGAAGATCATGGAGTTGGTCGGTATCTGGGATTGATCAAACTTGAAATTGGTGGCGAGGAAGGCGAGTTCCTCGCCATTGAGTACGCCAAGGGTGACAAGCTCTATGTTCCGGTAGCCAATCTGCATCTGGTTGGCCGCTATACCGGTGCCGCGCCGGAGACCGCGCCGTTACATGCGCTCAACGGCGAAGCCTGGACACGGGCCAGAAAGCGAGCCGCTGAAAAAGTTCGTGATGCCGCCGCCGAACTGCTGGAAATCTATGCGCGACGCGAGGCTCGTCCAGGCCAATCTTTGCTGTTGGATCGCCCCGCCTATGAGCTGTTTGCCGCGGCGTTTGCCTTCGAAGAAACGCCGGACCAGGCCACCGCCATCGAGGCGGTGATCGCTGACCTGGAACGACCACGGGCAATGGACCGTGTGGTTTGTGGTGACGTCGGCTTCGGCAAAACCGAGGTCGCCGTGCGCGGTGCGTTTGTCGCCACGCATGCCGGCAAGCAGGTCGCCGTGCTGGTACCCACGACGTTGCTGGCGCAGCAGCACTACCAGAATTTCAGCGACCGGTTTGCGGATTGGCCAATCCGCGTCGAGGTGTTGTCGCGCTTCAAGACAAAGAAGGAGATCGACGAAGCACTCGGCAAGATCCAACGCGGCGAAATTGATATCGTAATCGGTACCCACAAACTGTTGCAGAGTGACGTGCACTTCAAGGACCTCGGTCTGGTCATCATCGATGAAGAGCAGCGATTTGGCGTGCGCCAGAAAGAGCAATTCAAGAAACTCAGGGCCGAAGTCGATCTGCTGACGTTGACCGCGACGCCTATTCCGCGCACGCTGAACATGGCTATGTCCGGCCTGCGCGATCTGAGCATCATCGGCACTGCGCCAGCGCACCGACTGGCGGTGCAAACCTTCGTTTCGACCTGGGACAACGCACTGCTGAAAGAAGCATTTCAGCGAGAGCTTTCGCGCGGCGGCCAGATCTATTTCCTGCACAACGAGGTCGAAACCATCGACAAGATGGGAAAGACCCTGCAGGAGTTGGTACCCGAAGCGCGCATCCGTATTGCGCACGGCCAGATGCCGGAAAAAGAGCTCGAAGCGGCGATGTTCGATTTCTACCGGCAACGATTCAATGTACTGCTATGCACAACAATCATTGAATCCGGCATCGATGTCCCGAGCGCCAATACCATCATCATCCACCGTGCCGACAAGTTCGGGCTCGCTCAGCTGCATCAGCTGCGCGGTCGCGTCGGACGTTCGCACCACCGCGCCTACGCCTACCTGATCACCCCCGAGCGCAAGTCAATGACCGCCGATGCCGAGAAACGACTCGAGGCGATCACCTCGTTGGATGAGCTCGGCGCCGGTTTCACGCTGGCCACGCATGATCTCGAGATACGCGGCGCGGGAGAATTTCTGGGCGAGGAGCAGAGTGGGCAGATTCAGGAAGTCGGCTTCGCCATGTACACCGAGATGTTGGAGCGAGCGGTTGCCTCCCTCAAGGCTGGAGAAATTCCGGACCTGGAATCGCGCGACGCGCGCCATAGCGAGGTCGAGCTGCGTATCGCGGCGCTGATTCCCGATGACTATCTGCCCGACGTGCATGCGCGACTCACGCTGTACAAGCGCATCGCTTCTGCACGCGACGACGACCAGTTGCGCGAACTACAGGTCGAGATGATCGACCGATTTGGCTTGTTACCGCTGCAGGTGAAATATCTGTTCGCCATCGCGCTGCTCAAGCTGCGCTGCCAGGCCATTGGCGTCCGCAAGCTGGACGTCGACAGCAAAGGTGCTCGAGTGTTGTTCCGAGCCAAGCCGGACATCAATCCGATGACCATTATCAAGATGATTCAATCGGCTCCGAAGACCTTTGCGCTTGACGGTCAGGACAAACTGAAAGTGCGCCAGGATATGCCGGATCCCGCACAGCGCCTGGCTATGGCTGAACAATTGTTGACCCAACTGCATAACGGCGGGCCGGCGCGCTAGCTCCAGACGGCAAGCAGCTGGCCAAATCCTCAAGCGAGGCGCACACAGAGTGTTGCAAGGCGAGAATGTGCCGTGCCCGACATGACCCGTTTCGCTGACTCAACCGGAGCTGGGTCGTCCCGAATTGAACACGCCTGCGGCCGCGGCGATGCAGGCGAGCGACAGCACCAACAATAACCAGCGGCTCGGCCCGGGAACCGGATTCGGAAGCATTCCGGTCCCACGCAAATCAATCGTTGTAGCGTTTGCGTTGCTGGCAATCAGCAGCGATGTCGAAACCGAGTTCGTTGCCAGCGGCGAGAACGAATAAGTCAGGGTGCAGCTCATCGCGGGCGCTAACGTTCCGCCGGTACAGGTGTCTGCGACCAGTTCGAATGGCAGCGGCGGCAACGCGATGGAGGTTATGCCTAATGGGGCGGTGCCTGGATTGGTCAGGTTGACGATGCGCGTGGCCGAAGCACCGATTGCCACTACGCCAAAGTCCATCGGGGTCGGGTTGGCAGCGACCATGGGTGCGCCCGCGGCCGCGTCACCACGGGCATTGAGCACGATTTGCATGTTCGGAAATCCACTGACCACAGTGGAAGTTGGCGCCGCAACACCGCAGCCAGGGGCACGCAGGAAAGACGCTCCGGTTTCGCCCAAGGCGTTCGAGCCCATGAAAAGGGAATGGCCCGCTGCCTGCCCGTCCGGAGTCAATACTTCGACGACCAACTGGGCGCCAGTGGGCACGGTGGCACTGACTGGGACGGTCAAAATGGACGCCGCCTGATCCACTATGGTTATCGACCGCGATGACAAAAGTGTTGCGGTTCCGGCCGGAAATGCGCCGCCAGTATTGGCATAAAGGCGCAGCGATATCGGTTGCGCACCCGCCGCACCAACCGCGCTCTGGATTCCAATCTCGACTGCGCACAGGTCAAAGCCGGCAGGGAATGCCGCGATATCGTAGGCGCGGTAATACGAGTTTTCCACATGCACTGTGCCGCCGACGTTGCAGCTGACAGAATTGTCCGCGGTGATCACCTGAGAATTGCTCTGGGTCAGGAATACGGCGCCGCACGAACCACCTGCTGGCGCCGCTGCGTCGGGCAGAACGATGCTTTCCGAGGCACGCGAAAACGACGCCGCGTTAACCGCGATCGAGGATGCGAACAACAACCCGGCAATGCTTAGAATCCGGGTAATTTCCATACCACTACTCCTGACAAAACACTTAGCGACAAGCGCTTAACGACGCGCGGCCTTCCGTAGGTAAATTCGGTCGTGCGATCCGACAACAACTTTCGCCTCCCGTCCCGCATCACCCAGCGCTGGTAATAAACAGAACGCCGACGAGTGATCCCTCAAAAAACCGTCGCATCGAGATCACCCCTGGCCAGTTCGACCCAAAAAATGCCTCAATATGGGGCAAAAGTACTCGCCAAACTGCTTTCAGTCAGTGCGGCAGGCCACGTCCGGAGGCTTATCCGAACAACCGTTCTTGCGAAAAAAGGAGGCGAATGGTAGCGGAGGAACCGTTAAAAGTTCGCTTACCGGCTCAAGCCGGCGATCTCATCGTCATTCAGGGCGCGCCATTGGCCCGCTGCCAGCCCGTCCAGCGTCAGCGCACCCACATGCAAACGGTGCAGCGTACAAACGTGATTGCCCACCGCGGCAAACATCCGCCGTACCTGGTGATAGCGACCCTCGGTTAGGGTGACGCGCGCCAAACGCGCGGACATCAGATGTAGCTGAGCCGGCGCCAGCGGCTTGTCCTCAGACTCCAGCAACAGCGTTCCGCTGGCAAATATTGCCGCCTCGTCTCCACGTAACTCCGAGGCCAGTTCAACCTGGTACACCTTGGGGAGGTGTCGTTTCGGAGAGGTGATCCGGTGCAGCAGCTGGCCATCGTCGGTAAACAACAGCAGGCCCGATGTGTCCCGATCCAGGCGACCAATCGGCGAAACAATGGGATCGCGATGGCGATAGCGACGCGGTAGCAGGTCGTAGACAAGCTTCCCCGCATCCTTGGTCGAGCATACATATCCGACCGGCTTATTCAGCATCAACACCAATCCAGGCTCAGGATCCAGCGGGTCGCCGTCGATCAGCACGTCCTCGTGGACATAAGCATCGTTCGCTGTAAGCACCTTGCCTGCGCGCGTGCAAACGCGTTCGTCGGACAACAGGCATTCCATTTCCCGCCGACTTCCGTAGCCTAGATTGGCGAGATATCGGATCAGTTTCACGACGCACCACGGATGGCTTCAAACACTTTGAATCCCTCGGCTTCGACACGCTTGTGCACTTCTGAAAAGACCTGCTTGAGCTCTGCTTCGTAAGGAAGATGCCGGTTGGCGACCATCCAAAGGCGCCCGCCGGGACGCAACGCGTCAGCAGCAGCACGGATGAAAGCACGGCCGATATCCGGCTGATCTGCGCGCCCCATGTGGAACGGAGGATTGCTCACTATGAAATCGTAGCGCCGCGGCAAGCCCAAGGTAACGTCATGCCAGAAGTAGTCGAGTGCGACGACGCGCTTTGGATATGCCTGTGCCACCCTGAGTAAATTTTCCTGCGCCAGCTGCAACGCACGCTGATCCGCCTCGTATAAATGCAGCGCCTGTATTTGCGGACAGCGCTGCAGCATACACACCGACAAGTACCCTCCACCTGCCCCCAAATCGGCGCCAGTCCCGACGAGATCCGCGGGAAGATGCTTGGCTAACAGGGCCGAGCCGCGGTCAATGCGATCCCAGGAAAACACGCCCGGAATACTGAGCATTTGTATCCCCGGACTTGGCGCCGCAGTGAACGCGATTTCCGGAATCTCTCGCGGCGCCATGGCCTGGGTCCAGTCTTGCACCAACGTCGCGTCGATTCGACGACTTGCGGCAAGACTCCAAATCGTCCGGCACTTGTTCGCTGACACCACCTGCACACGACCGAGCAGGTCCGCCGCATCTGCTTGCAGCGACCGCGCGCCTTCGATGTTGGCGGCCGCCATGAGGATCGCGCCGTGCTCATGCACACGCAGGACCGCTTCAACCAGCACCGAACGGGTTTCGTCGCGCTGCCTTGATGGCAGCAGCAGCACCAGCGCAAAGCGCTCGTCTGGCCGCGCAACCTTGGTCGGGTACCCATACGATGCCAAGTCATCCGCATGGGGTTTGAAACGTTGTTCACAGACCAGGCTCTCGCCAAACATGCGCAGGTCGGGCGTTCGGCGCGCGCGCAGGAACAGACTCCGGCCGCTTTCGGGCAGTCGCAAAGTGCCATCGCGCAGGGGTGCAAACAGCGTCGCAAGTGCCGGGTCAATCACGTCTACGCTCACATCGAAGGCGTAGCGGCAAGTGCGTCTGCTGACACCACCGGCAGGTGCTGTCCCGGTCGCCAGCCTGAAGACTCGAGTCGATCTAGCCAGTTGCTGATTGCGTTGCGCGCAGGCGTAGCATGGATCGGCAATGCGATCACATCGCCCGGACGCGCCCAGCGAATCAAACTCGCAGCAGCGTCGGCTTCATCAAGCAGTATCTCGATAGCGCTGGCAGGCACACCCGATCGCAACAGCTGGGCATGCAGAATCTCGGCAACCTCGCCTGACTGCCGACCGCGCATGTAACCATCGATGTCCTTGAGCACGATGCGATCAGGTCGATGGCGCGCGGCGACATCAGCCAATGCGCGCACGTCCGCATTGTCGCGATTGCCCGCCTGTCCCAGCAGCAGACCGAGGCGCCCAGCGCCGCGCCCCTGCTCCGCGATACTCAGGAATCCATCCAGTCCATCAGGATTGTGCGCGTAGTCGAGGAATACGCTCAGCTCACCCAATTGCCAAATCTGCAAGCGACCCGGATTGTCCTTGCGACGGCTGCCGAAATCACCAAGCACCTGGGCGATCGCTGCTGGGGCAATGCCGAGCTTGAAGGCGCTGAGCGCAGCGCCAGCCAGGTTGGCGATGTTGTAAGCAGCCAGCCCGGACATGGCCAGCGGCATCGCATCGATACGCCCGAGATCATGTGCTTCACCATCTTCGAATAGCACCAGCCTCTGCTCGCGCACACCGCAGGTGCTGCCACCGCGCGCCCGATGCGCGCGCAGCATCGGATGTGCATCATCCAGAGCGAACCAGGCAAGGGCACAGATGATTCGCCGGGATTTTCGCAACAGCGTTGCATCGTCAGCGTTGAGCACCAGCGTGCCCATTTGATCAATCGCCTGTGCAAGCGACAGCTTGACGTCAGCCAACGCGTCCAAATTGTGAATGCCGTACTCACCGAAATGATCAGCACTGACATTGGTCACCAGAGCAACATCGGCGCGGCCCACGCCTACGCCTCTTCGCAGCAGACCGCCGCGCGCGGCCTCAAGCACTGCAGCTTCCACATCCGGATGACGCAGAATCGCGCGCGCGCCCCCCGGCCCAGAAAAATCTCCTGCTTCCACCAGGTACCCGTCAACAAAAAGGCCGTCAGTGCAGGTATGGCCGGTGCGCCAGCCATGTATTTTGGCCATGGCAGCAAGCAGCCTTACACTGGTGGTCTTGCCGTTCGATCCGGTCACCAAGGCCTTGGGTATGGCACCCAATTCGGACCAACGCACAGCATCCGGAGTCGGCAACGCGCTCATCGAAAAACTCTGGCTGCTGGCACCCTCCCCCAGCGAGAGCGTGTCGTCGTCGACGTACATCGGCACCTGTTTTAGCTGCGCCGCGCACTGCAATGCCAGCACACTCGGATTGCCTTCAGCGGCGGCAAGCCGTTGCAATGTCTGCAGGCCCGAGTCCACGTCCGCCAGTGCCGCGTGACCCGGCGCATGCATTCCATCGTTTCTGTCGGCGGCGCGCTGCCAGGCCCACTCGTTCACTTCAGTTGCGGTGTACAACTGATCAATCGGAGCGGCGAACGCCAGACTCGCACCGCGCGGCGATAAACGCGCATCAGCAGCCATCTGCGCCCAGCCCAAAAATTCCCGCGCGCGATTGATCTCGAGGCGCCAGCGCTGCACAACATCCGCAGACAACGGGGCGTCCACCAGCGTTTCCAGCACAGCTCCGCATTCGGCAAAATGCCGATTGGGACCGGTAAGTCGACGCGAGTCCTCGAAAGAGGCGTCGTCAAGAAGTGCCGAAGCGTTCACGTTGGTCTACGCATTCGTTGGTTCACGATTTCACGTCAATCTTCAGATTCTCTTGAGAAGCGGATTCCGCGTTCATCGCGAATCATGCCTTCCATATTCATCAACGCACTGTCCTCCGGTGATGTGGTCGGCAGCAGCACATCCACCGGGGTCGATTTTGACACGGCCGCGGCACTGCCTTCGGGGCGGAACTTGATGATCTGCTTCCACGAACGCACTAGCGCATCGGCGAAAATCAACAACAGATCGCCCGGTTGACCCATGTTAAGCGCGGCCTCGATGGCTTCCTGCTCGTCGGGAATTATCGAGATGGCGGACTTGTCGATGCCACGCGCCATCAGCGCGCGCGACTGAATGCGCGGCACTTCGTCACCATCACGTCCGCGTAGCCCATCGTCTCGCCGGCAAATGTAGTGATCAAAGCGACCGGCCACTGCGTCCACGATTGCGACCAGGTCCTCATCGCGACGATCACCCGGACCAGCCAACACCACGATGCGCCGCCCTGCGACATCCAGACGCTGCGCCAGATCGGCCATCGCGCCAACTGCATGCGCATTGTGGCCGTAGTCGAATAACACCTTGAACGGGTGCTCATTGAATACATTCATGCGCCCAGGTGCCTGGAAGAACGTGGTGTCGAACGTACGCAGACCCTGGCGGATCGCATCGAGCTTGATGCCCAGAGAGAACGCGATGGCGGCCGCGAACATCGCGTTCTGCACATTGTGCAGAGCGCGGCCTTCCATGGTGGCCGGGATCAGGTGGGTCCACAGCAGCGGAATATGGCTGCCTTTGTCGTAGAGCGTGATCATGTGTCCATTGACGCCAGCCTCGAGGGCGCAGGCACGGCCACCAGCGCGGATGTGCTCGCGCACCAAACCATGCGAAGGGTTCAAGGTGACGTAACAGATCACTTTGGCGTCGGTATAGCCGGACATGCGCAACACTTGTGGATCGTCGGCATTGAGTACCGCGCAATCCTCGGCAACCTCAACGACGATGCGCTTGACCTCTGCCAGCTGATCGAGCGTATCGATTCCCTTCAGCCCGAGATGATCGGACTGCACATTGAGCACCGCGCCGACGTTGACATGGCGCACGCCCATGCCAGCGCGCAGCAGGCCGCCACGCGCAGTCTCCAAGATTGCAATGTCGATCTGCGGATCGAACAACACCATGCGCGCCGAAATCGGGCCGGTCATGTCCCCTTCGACGGTACGTTGACCGTCGATATAGACACCGTCGGTGGTGGTCAGGCCCGGCGTGTAACCGGCCATCTTGGTGATGTGCGCCAGCATGCGCACGGTTGTGGTCTTGCCATTGGTGCCAGTGACTGCAGCAATTGGCACCTTCACCGGCGTGCCATGCGGAAACAGCATGTCAATCACCGGCGCCGCTACATCGCGCGGCGTACCTTCGCTCGGCGCCACGTGCATACGAAATCCGGGCGCGGCATTCACTTCGCAAATTCCGCCGCCAATCTTGCGATAGCTCTCGGCGATATTGGTCGACAGGAAATCAACACCGCCGACGTCCAGGCCGATAGCGCGGATCGCACGCACGGCCATCTCACGGTTGTCGGGATGAATAATATCAGTCACGTCGGTCGCGGTGCCGCCGGTGGACAGGTTTGCGGTCGATCGCAAATATACGACTTCATCTGCAGGCACCACCGAATCGGCGGTGTAACCGGCACGCTGCATCATCATCTGAGCCTGCGCGTCCAGCTGCAAACGCGTCAGGACTTTCTCGTGGCCGACGCCGCGGCGCGGATCCTGGTTGACGATCTCGACCAGCTCGGCAATGGTGTGCTGGCCATCGCCAAGCACATGGCCGGGCGTGCGTCGCGTTGCCGCAACCAGCTCGCCATTGACCACCAGCAATCGATGATCGTCGCCTTCCAGATAGGTTTCAACAATCACCGAACGCGAAATCTCGCGCGCTTTGTCGAAGCCGGCAATTACTTCTTCATCATTGACCAAGCGTATCGAAATACCACGGCCATGATTCCCGTTGTAGGGTTTGGTCACGACCGGAAAGCCAATGCGCCGCGCAGCTCGCGTCGCCTGTGATTCGTTCTGCACCAGCTCCTGATGCGGCACCGGCAAACCCAGCGACGCCAGGATCTTGTTGGTTTCCTCCTTGTCGCTGGCCAGCTCCACCGCGATATGTGAAGTCTTGCCGGTAATCGTGGCCTGTATGCGCTGCTGGAATTTTCCGTGACCCAGTTGCACCAGGGATTGATCGTTCAAGCGGAACCACGGGATACCGCGCGCTTCGGCCGCGCGCACCAGCGAGGTCGTCGATGGCCCCAGCGCGCGACGCTGCGCAAAGCGGATGAACTCGTCGCGCGCGCGCGCCCACTCCCATCCTTCGGGCAACAATCCCGATGGACGCAGCGACTCAGGCAACAGCGAACACAGTAGTCGCAACGACAAATCGCCCGCCTCAATGCCCTCTTCTTTTTGCGAGTATTCGTAAACCACCGAATAAACACCTGGCTTACCCGTGCTTCGCGTTTTTCCAAAACTGACGTCTTCGCCGGCGACATTTTGCACCTCTATTGCGACATGCTCCAGCACATGCCCTAACCAAGTGCCCTCGTCTTCCTGCATCCGTCGCATCAGGCCGCCAGGCTCACGATACGAACAGCCGTGCTCCAACAGCCCGGGCAGTGCGGTCACCAAGCCATTGATGAAGGTGTTGCCGAGTTTGACCGTGGGCCAATGCTCGAGTTCGCCCAGATCCAGCTCCAACCGAATCACCGGAAAATGCGCGTACAACGACGGTCCGACGTACACCGCACGATCGAGAATACGCATGCAAAGCTCCTGTACTTTGGATCAGGAATCGCTGGATCGGGAATCGCTAGATCAGGAAATGCAAATTAATCCAGACGTACTTCAGGTTTTTCGCGTCAGCAACGAATTGGCTTGTGCCTTTCGAGTATGCAAATTGAAGGTGGCACCTGCAACCAGAATATGCACGGTGAGCCCAAGCAAACAGACCGGCTGGCCCTCTTCCACAGAATCCATGGATGAAAACTGCAGGCCGGCCGCGTCGACAACGGTGACACCACCGCTCCCTTCGACTTCGAGCGTGTTCTCGGGCGCGATAAACACAGCCGTGTCTTCGTCGAGCCCGATACCGATGGCGAACGGGTTGTAGGCCAACGCAGTCACCAGCCGTCCCAGACGGTCGCGTTGCCGGAAATGCTGATCGATAATAAATCGGTTGGTCAGTCCTAACCCCGGCGCAAGACGCACGCTACCTGCCGTTGGCGACGAGCCCTCATCGCCGAATGCAATCATGTGTTCGCTGAGCACACTGGCGCCGGCGCTGGTACCTGCGATATGCACACCAACGGCATTCTGGGCACGAATCACTCGGGCCACATCGGTGCCACCGAGCAGAGTGGTGATTCTGAGCTGATTGCCACCTGTCAGAAAAATGCCCGTGGCACGCTTGAGCTGCGCCAGACGGCGCGGATCGTCGCAATCACTGCGCGATTCAAAATCGACGGCTTCGGCGCTGCCGGCTCCCAACTCGCGGAATACCTTCTCGTAGCGTGGCCCGGTATCGGCCAGCCTGCTCGCCGTTGGGATGACCGCGATGTTGGCGTTGCTACCGCCACACAACGCAACGAAGCGCCGCAGAATTCTCGGGTCGCCTTCTTTTTCCTCGGCACCACCGATCGGGATAATCCAACCGCGTTCTTCCCCATCAGGGACCTTGCTGGGACACATTCCACACCCTCAAACTTCAGCACAGTGGCCATCATAGCGCGGCCAAGGCCGCGGGCAGCTCCAGTGCCAATCCCAGACAACGCTGGCGGGCTTTACCGGTAAGCACCAGCCAGCCATCGATGGATATCGCGGCCTGCCCCGATTGCCGGTGGCCAGTATTAGAGGCGCGACAAGCGCCCGTCGCCACTCAGCCGCGCGCCCTTGCCCGAATCTGGTTCGCCTCGAAGTACGGCGCATGGGTAGGCCGTAACAGATAGCGACCACGTCCGCGCTCTGCGCGCAAATCGCCTTGCACCCAGGCCAGCTGTCCACGCGTGAGGGTATGGGTGGCAATCCCTTTGACCGTCATCCCCTCGAACACGTTGAAGTCCACATTCTGATGGTGGGTCTTCGCCGAAATGGTGCGCGAACCTTCCGCATCCCAGACGACCAGATCAGCATCCGCACCCACGCGCACTGAGCCCTTGCGCGGATAGAGATTGAAAATCTGTGCTGCATTGGTGGAGGTAACGCGCACAAACTCGTTCGGCGTGAGCCGGCCGCTGCCGACACCGTTGTGCCACAGCAACGACATGCGATCTTCTATGCCGCCGCACCCATTCGGAATCTTGGTGAAGTCGTCCTTGCCTGCGGCCTTTTGCGGCGCGCAAAAGCAACAATGGTCGGTAGCAGTAGTATGTAGATGACCGGCCTGCAGTCCCGCCCAGAGCGCGGCCTGGTGTTCCTTCGCCCGGAACGGTGGGCTCATCACGTGACCAGCAGCAAAGGCGAAATCCGGATTGTGGTAAACCGAATCGTCGATCAGTAAATGTCCCGCCAACACCTCGCCGAATACACGCTGACCCTCACCGCGCGCGCGCGCAATGGCCTCCAGCGATTGCTTCGCCGAATTGTGCACGATATACAGCGGCGTTCCCAAAACCTCGGCAATACGAATCGCCCGGTTCGCCGCCTCGCCCTCTACCGCAGGTGGACGTGATTGCGGATGTCCTTCCGGCCCGGTCACGCCCATCGCGATCAGCTTCTTTTGCAAACGAAACACCAGCTCGCCGTTCTCGGCGTGCACTGTGGGTAGTGCGCCAAGTTCGAGACAGCGTGTGAAACTGTTCACCAGCACTTCGTCATCGCACATGATGGCGTTCTTGTAGGCCATGAAGTGCTTGAAGCTGGAAACGCCGTGTTGCTTTGCCAACACGCCCATATCGCGCGATACGGTGTCATCCCACCAGGTTATCGCGACATGAAACGCGTAATCGCTGGATGCCTTTTCCGCCCAGCCGCGCCAGGCATTGAATGCTTCGATCAGCGACTGCTGCGGATTGGGAATCACGAAATCGATGATGCTGGTGGTACCGCCCGCCAGACCCGCCGCAGTGCCAGTATAGAAATCGTCGCTCGCCACGGTTCCCATGAACGGCAGCTCCATGTGCGTGTGCGGGTCAATCCCTCCTGGCATGACCAACAGCCCACCAGCATCGATTACCTCGGTCCCGGCCGGCGCATCGAGACTTTCGCCGATCGCCGCGATCGTATCGCCTGCGATCAACACATCGGCGCGGTAGCTGAGATCTGCATCAACCACCGTACCGCCGCGAATAAGCACGGACATAAACACACTCCTGGGCGAAAGCCCCTGTCAGCGTGTACGTTAAGGGTTGGCCGTCGTTACGTCAAAGATGGCACGTAGAAGATGGAATGTACAAGATGGCACGTACAAGATTGCACATACCACCACTGGCACTTTGGCCATCTCATCACGCCACTGACGCAACAGATTCGCCTTCATTCCAGACCAGCCTCGACGCGAGCATCGGCTACCATCTCCCGACGCGCTCTCGGATGCAGAAGAATGGCTTCGATCATTTCGGTAAAGGGTGTCAGCAAAACCTACGCTTCCGGATTCCAGGCACTCAAATCGATTGATCTGGAGATCCGTCAAGGCGAGATCTTTGCCTTGCTCGGGCCGAATGGAGCCGGCAAGACTACGCTGATCAATATCATTTGCGGCATTGTCACCGCGAGTAGTGGCACGGTATTGGCCGACGGCCATGACACGGTGAACGACTACCGCGCGGCGCGCTCGAAGATCGGGCTGGTACCACAGGAACTCTCAACCGATGCATTCGAAACCGTGTGGGCAACGCTCAGATTCAGCCGCGGGCTGTTTGGCAAGCCGCCGAACCCTGCGCATCTAGAAAAAGTGCTGCGCGATTTGTCTCTGTGGGACAAAAAAGACAGCAAGATCCTGACGTTGTCGGGAGGAATGAAACGTCGGGTATTGATCGCCAAAGCTTTGTCACACGAGCCGCAGATCCTATTCCTCGACGAACCCACCGCTGGTGTCGATGTCGAGTTGCGCCGCGACATGTGGCAGATGGTGCGGGCGCTACGTGCCAAGGGCGTAACCATCATCCTGACCACGCACTACATCGAAGAAGCGGAAGAGATGGCCGACCGCATTGGCGTAATCAGTAAAGGTTCGCTGATCCTGGTCGAGGACAAGGCCGTACTGATGCAGAAACTGGGCAAGAAGCAACTAACTCTGCAATTGCAGGATCGACTCGACGCGATACCGGCTTCGCTCGCTGTGCTGCCACTGGAACTTGCCGACGACGGCCATGCCTTGGTGTACACGTTCGACACGCAAAGCGAGCACACCGGCATTGCCGGGCTGTTGCGGCAGCTGTCCGACCAGGGTATCGACTTCAAGGATCTGCGCAGCAGTGAAAGTTCGCTGGAGGAAATTTTCGTCAGTCTTGTCCATGGTGGCAGCAAGGGAGTTACGGCATGAACTGGCATGCGATCCGCGCCATTTATCGTTTCGAGATGGCGCGCACTTTCCGCACCATTACCCAGAGTATTGCCTCGCCGGTATTGTCCACTTCGCTCTATTTTGTCGTGTTCGGTGCCGCCATCGGCTCGCGCATGGGCGAAGTCGATGGGATCAGCTACGGCGCCTTCATCATCCCCGGCCTGATCATGTTGTCGCTGCTCAACGAAAGCATTTCCAACGCCTCATTCGGCATCTATATGCCCAAGTGGGCAGGCACGATTTTCGAGCTGCTGTCTGCGCCCCTGTCCCCGATCGAGATCGTGATTGGCTACGTTGGCGCCGCCGCCACCAAGTCTTTGATGCTCGGCGCGCTGATCCTGCTCACCGCGCGCATTTTCGTGCCCTATGAAATTCTGCATCCGATCTGGATGCTGTGCTTCCTGCTGCTGACCGCCATCACCTTCAGCCTGTTCGGCTTTATCATCGGGCTGTGGGCGGATGACTGGCAAAAATTGCAGGCAATCCCGCTGATGATCATCACCCCGATGACCTTTCTCGGCGGCGCCTTCTATTCGATTCAAATGCTGCCGCCGATTTGGCAGAAGATCACGCTGTTCAATCCGGTGGTTTACCTGATCAGCGGATTTCGTTGGAGCTTCTATGGCGTCGCCGACGTCAACATCGCCATCAGCTTCGCCGCCATTCTGGGTTTCCTGGGCGCCTCTCTGATTGCCGTCTGGTGGATCTTCCGAACCGGATGGAAACTGAAGGCCTGAGCTGACAAAGCAGGTCACAGCACGACGCATGACTACGGGATCGCGGAGCCAAAACACGCTGGCACATGCCACCATCCACGCGATTACGCGCGGGCAACCGCCAAAGCATCAGCCCACGCGCAGCCGGAGTGCAGCATAGGGCTCACTCGATCCGCTCAACCCGAGCTTTGGGCATTTCCTCGGACACCTGCAAAAACCAGCGACCCGCAATACCTGGCACCAGGATAATTTCGGGCGCCTGCAAGGCGTTTGGCAGCTTCACACTGCCCTTGAGCACTTTCCACTTCTGGCCATTCTGCAGCGTGAACACACTGCCGGGTTCCCAGCCATTTACCGATCCATGGAGGCGACTCTTGATCGGTTTGTTGTCGCTGCTGACGAAGGTCGGCCGGCCTGGCTGGGGCTCCGATGGCTGGCTTTCAACTTGCGCTGGCGTTGTCGTTTCTTCGCGCAGGAGTCGATTGAGCAGTGCCAATTGTTCGCGTGACAGCGTGTCCACGCCAGTGGCGCGACGCTGTTCGGCAGTCAGACGCTGCTCGATGTCGACGTAACGCTGCTCCGTCTTGGCGGCAACGGGCGTGAACGCCAGCACCAGCACCAATGCCCAGTCGATCTTTGCAAACATGTTCGCTCCTCATCAATGACCAAGCACAGATACCACCGTTCAAGCTCGGCGCAGGCCCGCGGATATGTGCCGAAGCGCACCAGTGTACCTCCGCCATATTTCAAATCTGGCTTTCGCTGCGCGGTGCCGATGCCCCAGGTTTTTGGTCTCCAAAACGGGGCTCCACCGCTCGGCGCGTGCCGCTCTATGATGGCGCTGTGCGGGTGGCAACGTCTGCACCTCCCTGCGGGCAACAATCAAGGAGTCCACCATGCTGATCCCCTCGCTGAAGGAACATGTATCAGCCGCCGAATGGCAGCTGCGGGTTGATCTCGCGGCTTGCTATCGGCTGGTGGCGCGCTATGGCTGGAGCGATCTGATCTTCACCCACATCAGCGCGCGCATCCCGGGCCCGGAACACCACTTTCTCATCAATCCCTATGGGCTGATGTTCGATGAGATCAATGCTTCCAGTCTCATCAAAGTCGATAGCACCGGCAACAAGCTGCACGACACACCGTTTCCGGTCAACGCCGCCGGATTTGTCATCCACTCCGCGATTCACGCAGTGCGCGCTGATGTCGGCTGCGTGCTGCACACTCATACCCGTGCCGGGGTCGCGGTCTCGGCGCTGCGCTCTGGCATTCTTCCGATCTCCCAGCAAAGTACCTTTGTGCTTGCCTCTCTGGCGTATCACGACTATGAGGGTGTGGCCATTCGCGATGACGAAAAGCCCAGGCTGCAGACAGACCTCGGCGACAAAACCTTTCTTTGCTTGCGCAACCACGGGCTACTCACCGTAGGTGCCAGCATCGCGGATGCTTTTTTGGCGATGTACGTGTTCGAGTCCGCTTGCCAGATTCAAGTCATTGCGCAAGCAGGCGGCGAGTTGATTTCGATTCCGCAGGCGATCGTCGATGGCACCGCCCATGTCCTGCGCGTGCAAACCGGCGGCCTGGGAGCGCAATTCGTCTGGCCGAGTCTGCTGCGCCAACTTGAGCGCAGCGATCCGGGCTACAAACTCTGATCAACCCTGCCAAGGTTCTGACTGTTACCCAGCAACCAGCGGCGGTCGCTGCGACCGAGCTGGCTGGTCTGGGGCTTGCTGGTGCTGAACTGAGCCGCGCCGGTACCGCCGCCGAATCGGCTGAGGATAAGGCGTCGCGCATCAAAAATGTGATCGGATTGCGCCGGATTTTATCCCGCCCGCTCGGCGCCCAACGGGGCGCGTAATCGGACTACGCAATCCCTTGGGCAACAACGCAGGCGGGTAAAAGACCAGCAAGAGTGTCACGTTCAAAACAGGCGCATTATTTCTGCGCGTCGCCTAAGTTGGACATTCTCCCGCGGCGCGCTGCTCGGGAGCTTTCAAGACATGCGTACCCAGCGAATCAGCGTCATCAGGTTAGGCGGCTTGCCATGCATCAGCAATCCAATCCGAAACACTTTGCCGGCAACCCAGATCGCAGCCAGCATTCCCGCAATGCCGATCGCGATTGACAGCCAGACCTGCCACATCGGCGGCGGGGTGCTCGAAGCCATGCGCAACATCATGACAAAGGGACTGATCGGCGGCACCAGACTGAGCACAGTGGCGAAGATCGAATCCGGGTCATTGCTGATCGGCATCCACAGTATCGACGGAAGCACCGCCACCAGTATCACCGGCGTGAGCAATGCTTGAGCCTCGCGCAGCTCATTGACTGCTGCGCCGATTGCGGCCATCAATGCCGACAACGTAGTAAACGCAATCACGAAGAAAATCAGCAGATACATCAGCAACCAGGGGTCGATCATGCCAAGAAGAGAAAAGCTCAGTAGGCTGATGACCACCAAACCGCCATAGACCAACAGCATCAACAAGCCAACGCCCATCTGTCCCAGAATCTTGCCCGCCATCAATTCGGTCGGCGACACCGCCGCGAGCAGCACTTCAACGACGCGACTCGATTTTTCTTCGATGGTCGAAGTCATCAGCTGTTGTCCCGCGGTCATCACCGAGATCAGAATCAGCATCATGAACGCCATCGGCAACAACTTGTTGGCAATCTCGTTCTTGGATTGGGCACCATCCTTGGTCACCATTTGTGGGCGCACATACGCCAGGCGCGTCAGCGCGCGTATTTCGCCTGCATCGAGTTGGCGAACTGCGAGCCGCGCATCGACGATGGCGGTCTTCATCGCTTCGCGCAGATCACTGATCAAACGATCATCCAGCTTCTCGCTAACAAAGAGATCGTAGGTGCCCAGCTCCTTGCCGTGCTCAGGCTGCTGCACCGCATCGGAATGCACAACCAGTACAGCCAGCAAAGCGGCCTGGTCAGACTTCGCCAATAGCAATCTGCTTTTGGCAGCATTGAGGCCGGCATCGGCTTCAATCAAGCTGACCTCGATCTCGGGCACCTGTCCGAGTACTTGACTCAGCGACTGCTCGACTCTGGCGTCGGCCGAGGCTTTGCTGGTCAGCGCCCTGGCAGCGGCTGGCATGGCGGCGTTGATCTTCTCGTCGATCGCGCGTCGGCGCTGAGCAAATACCTTGGGATCGAGTTGCTCACGCAGACGCGCCACCACTTCGCCACTGCGATCCAGCACTGCGATCCCGCCATGGATGGCAGGTGATTTGACATTAATCAGCATGGGCATCAGCACCACTGCCATGCCGATCATGAAAGGCATCAACAGCAGGCCAATCAAAAACCCCTTGGTCAGCACGGTCGCGGCGAACTCGCGCCAGGCGATCTGCAGAATCTTGCTCATGTCGTGGCCTCCTGCTGCGCGCCGTGCGACACGATATCGATGAAGATGTCTTCCAGACTGGGGCGCAACAGTTCCAGACGACTCGGTGCAATTCGCGCGGCAACCGCCTGTATCGCCTCGTCCAGGCGCGCGCCCTCGTTGAGATTGATGCGGTAGTAATCGTCCGTCCGTTCCAGCGTGGCGACGCAACTCAGTCCAGACAATGCGCCCGCCACATCCGTATCCGCCGCCAGCGGCTCCATACGCAAAGCGCGCGGCGCGTAGCGTGCACGGATGGTGTCCAACGTGTCGTCCAGCACTTTGCGTCCATCATGCAGCATCACGATGTGCTCGCAGAGCTGTTCGGCCTGGTGCATCACATGAGTAGAAAACAGCACCGTGGTGCCACGCCGATGTTGGTCCAGGATCAGATCGCGAACCAGCCGCATATTCACTGGATCGAGTCCACTGAAGGGCTCGTCCAGAATGAGCAACTCCGGGTCATGAATCACCGCCGCGATGAACTGGATCTTCTGCTGCATGCCTTTGGACAGCTCCTCGCATTTCTTGCGCCCTACTTCGGGCAAGCCGACGCGCCCGAGCCAATCGACAACTCGCGCCTTGGACTGATCTCGACGCACACCCTTGAGAATTGCCATGTGCTGCAGAAACGCCGCCACCGGCATCTTGCGATACACGCCGCGCTCTTCGGGTAGATAGCCGATGCGATCCTTGGCCTTGAGCGCAGAGTCTGCACCCAGCACCTCAATGCGCCCCCGATCCGGAAACAGGATCGACAGATTCATTCGCAACGTGGTCGACTTGCCCGCTCCGTTCGGTCCGATCACGCCGTACAGCGCGCCGCGGGGCACCTGAAGGTCCAGGTCACGCACCGCCTGCTTGGTACCGAAGGTCTTGTTGATTGATGTAAGCACAATGGCATGGTTCATGGACCGCATCTGACCACATGTCAGTTGTGGCGAACAGCGCAACCTGCTCAAAGTAGCGCTGTGACGGCTGTCATCTGCTTGTGCATCACTGTGATCTCGCTGGCTACGATTTGGGTATCCATCTCGAGGTTGATCGCCACAAGAAGAGGCACTGTTGACTTTGTTTCGTTATTTAGCTAATTTACGAAACATGAACCAGGTCTTCAAAGCACTCTCCGATCCGACGCGTCGCCGCGTCCTACAACTTTTGCGCAAAGGCCCGATGAGCGCCGGCGCACTGTCCGATCAATTCGAGGTTTCCAAGCCGACCATGTCGGCGCACTTTTCGGTTTTGCGCGAGGCCGATTTGATCGACTCCACCAAGCAGGGCACCAGCATCGTCTATCGGCTGAAACTGTCCGTGCTGGAGGATTCCTTGCTCGGCTTTGCTCAACTGTTCGGTATCAAATCCCACTCACCGATTCATCGGCTTGAGGGCGAAGCCGAGTCTCCGCGCAAAAAGGACAAGCGATGAAACATCAAGACGAAATGAAGGCTGGCGACGAAAATCACGCGCGCAATTGGGCGATCGCCAGCGGCACTTTGGTTTTTCTTTTAGGCGCGTTGCTGTGTTGGCTGATTCCCGAGCGGTCCTTCGCCTGGGTGCTGGCGATGTTGACGCTACCCGCGGCCTGGCTGTCACAGCACGTGCTAAAAAAACTGGGAATGAACGTCGCCCGTGCAAGCACCGACCGTCGAACACTGGCAAGGGCAATGGCCGCGGCGGGATTGATCATGACGGTTTCAATGGCGGCGGTGCTCATACAGAAACTCGGATGGATCGAAGCCGGCACAGGAGAATTGAGCAAGCGCGCATGGGGTTTGATCATTGGCGCCATGGTCATCGCCTACGCCAACGTCATTCCCAAAATCCCGGGCAGCGCTCGGCTACAGGCGGCACTTCGCTTCAGTGGCTGGGTACTGGTTCTGGCCGGTATGACGTTCAGCGCAATTTGGCTGTTGGTCCCGCTGAATTACGCCAGCACACTTGCCACCTGGGTACTGCTCAGTGGATTGGTAGTGATTTTGGCGCGCGTCAGCTGGTGTTACCTGCAACCGCGAAGCGCTCCGCCCACTGCGCCTGGCTAGTACGGCGTCGGCCTCTTCCGGCAGATCGCCGGAGCTAAACACGCAAATGGCAACCGGCGCGATCAGGCGCCCGGCATCTCAAATTTGAATTTGCCCAGCTCAGTCCACGGTCGTCACCGAAGGCTGCGTCTGCGCTCGCCTCAAACAACTGGAGAAAACGCATGAACGCCCCTTCGTGGATGGCCCATCTGTTCCTTGCCTTGCTTGCACTGAGCGCTACTACGCCCAACGCAGCCAGCGCCGTTGAGCCAGTGGAGATAACGGGAACCTGGAATGGCAGCTTGCACCTGCCCACCGGTGCGCTCGCGCTTGAACTGGCGGTTAAGCGCAACGCAGACGAGACGCTGTCAGCAACGCTTGAAAGTAGCGATCAAGCGCCCGGTCAGCTGATCCCGGTGACCCGCGTGCAGATCGAAGGCACGCGTTTGAAGTTGCAGATCAACGCGCTATCGGCAACTTACGTCGGGCAATGGAAAGCCGTGGCAGGCGGCTGGGTGGGTCACTGGAGCCAAGGCCAAGAACTACCGCTTACCTTCAAGAAAGGAACCGCCGCTGCGTTGTCGACTGTTGCTGGATTAGATGGAATCTGGCGTGGCGCACTTACTCGCAACGGCGCGCAACTGCGACTGATACTGCATATTGTCAGCGCCAAGCGGGGGACTGCCGCCTTGCTGGATTCACCTGACGCAGGAGCTTCTGGCTTGCAGGTGAGCGAGCTGCTGCGGTCGGGTCGGCAGGTGAGTTTCCGGGTACCGATGGCGCAGGTCCAGTTCGTCGGAAAACTGGACGAAGGCGTCACTCGGTTCGTCGGACGCTGGCAACGTGAGGGCCAGCCCGAAGCGACGGTTACCTTTGTCCGCGACGAACCAAACTCGGGAGCCAGCGCTCAGCCACGCCCGCAAACGCCGAAGGCCCCTTTCGATTATGAGCAAGAGGAAATTCGTTTCGAAAACCCGGAGGCAACCGGCGTCACTCTGTCCGGCACATTGACGCTGCCCAAAGGTGCCCGTCCGTTCGCGGCGGCTATCCTGATCAGCGGTTCCGGTCCGCAGGATCGTGACGAAAGTCTATTTGGCCACAGGCCCTTCGCCGTATTGGCCGACCATCTCTCGCGGCATGGCATTGCGGTTTTGCGTTACGACGACCGCGGCATTGCCAAGTCGACAGGAAAATTCGCCGGCGCCACTTCACTGGATTTCGCTGGCGATGCACGGGCCGCGGTCACCTATCTGACTGGACGCAACGATATCAACCCGCGCGCGATCGGATTGATCGGTCACAGCGAGGGCGGCGTGGTCGCGCCGCTGGCGACGATCGGCAATGAGTCGATTGCCTACTTGGTCTTGTTGGCCGCGCCCGGAACCAACATGTCCGAAATCCTGGTATCGCAACGGCGCCTGATGGGCGTGATGCAAGGTATTAGCGAACAAAAACTAAAGGACAGCGAGCCCCTGCTCGCCGAAATCTACGCACAAATCGCATCTGCCCCTACCCGCGCCAAGGCACGACGACGCGTCAAGAAACTGCTCACTGCCGAGGCGCTCTCCCAGTTCGAGCTGGAGAAATCCAGTCGTGACAGCGTGATTGACCATCTGACTAGAGATTGGCTGCGTGAGTTGCTTCGCTACGACGCAGTCGCAACCCTGCGCAAAATCAAGATTCCCCTGCTGGCAATAAATGGCAGCCTGGATCGGCAGGTGCCCGCCACCGAGAATCTGGCGGCAATCGAACGCGCAGTGCGCGACAATCCGGATGCCACAGTGCGCCTCTTGCCAGGTCTCAATCATCTTTTTCAGACCGCCACTACCGGAGCAATGGGCGAATACCCGGACATACCAGAAACCTTCGCGCCCGCCGCACTGGCGTTGATCTCTGATTGGATCAACGCGCGTTTCGCCTCACGCTAGCCCGCATGCCACGCGTGCGCGTGCGCCCCTGACCATTGCTCTTGCAGGAGCGGCGTAAGCCGCGAAGCTCCCACTCTTTTCTCCAATGGTTTTGGCGTCCCCACTGCACGCGGACGCTCGACGCTCCCGGCCGTGGTGGGTCCGCGCTGCGCGCAGACGCTTAAATCTCCTGGCACTGGTGGGTCCGCGCTGCGCGCGGACGCTCTCACTCCCAGAATCACCGCACCCAGCCACCGATTCGAATGATTCGCCCGCGCGACGGATGCCTCGCATTGAATCGGTTGTTCGGTACGGTGGGCAGGATCAGGACCCCTCGGCGTTTAGAGAATAGGCATGATTCAGCAGTCCGGGATATCGTGTTTTGTCCGCGGCACGGCGCACTGTCTGTGCTTGCTGACTTCGCTGGCGATGCTGCCGCAGGCGGGCTTGGCGCAGAACGCCAACGACGGCTACAACCCGAATGCGAACGGCGCCGTCAACGCGCTGGTGGTTCAAGCCGATGGCAAGACCCTGGTCGGCGGGGACTTCACCTCGATCGACGGGCAGCCCCGCAATCGCCTCGCGCGGCTGAATGCAGATGGCAGCCTGGATGCCACGTTCAACCCGGGTGCGAACGGCGCCGTCTTCGCGCTGGCCGTGCAGTCCGATAGCAAGCTGGTGGTGGCCGGACAATTCACGACGATCACCGGGCAGCCCCGCAATCGCCTCGCGCGGCTGAATGCAGATGGCAGCCTGGACACCACGTTCAACCCGAATGCGAACGGCGACGTCCTCGCGCTGGCCGTGCAGCCCGATGGCAAGCTGGTGGTGGGTGGGGCTTTCACGACGATCGCCGGGCAACCCCACGATCGCCTCGCGCGCCTGAATGCCGATGGCAGCCTGGACGCCGCATTCAAACCGAATGCGGACAGCATCGTGTACGCGCTGACCGTGCAGCTTGATGACAAGCTCGTGGTGGGCGGGTTTTTCACGACGATCAGCGGGCAGAGCCGCAATTTTATCGCGCGGCTGAATGCCGATGGCAGCCTGGACGCCGCATTCAACCCGAATGCGAACGACAACGTCTACAGGCTGGCCGTGCAGCCCGATGGCAAGCTGGTGGTGGGCGGGTTTTTCACGGCGATCGCCGGGCAGACCCGCAATCGCCTCGTGCGGCTGAATGCCGATGGCAACCTGGACACCAAGTTCAATCCGGATGCGAACAACAGCGTCGTCGCCGGTGGTTGTCAATCCAGTTGTCGCGGCAATTGGAAACATCAGGGTCAGAGTGCACTTTTCTCAACACACTGCGGAGATCCGACCAAGGCTACTGAAAGTGCACTTTGACCCGTGTTTCCCTGACCCCTGTTCCCCTTTTTTGCTTTTTGGACCCGTGTTCGTCCGTGTTCGTCCGGGGGAGCGCGTGTACACTTGCGCACGGGATCGGGGGATCGCGGATGCTCAATGTCACCGCCTACGTATTTCTATATGGAGGCCGGGTCGCGCGCGAGCGCCTGACACGAGCCCGGCTCGATCACGCGCACGCGTCCGCTGCCGCGATCCTGTCCGGATCACGGCGCGACGAGCGTGCGTTCTGGAAGCGCTACGCGCTCAATTTCATGGTCGGCGCGGCGACGCCGTTGCTCGGAAATCTCCTGCTGGACTGGCCGATCGCATTCGTACTGGTGGCGATCGCGTTCGACAACGTCGCTCTGTGTCTCGCCGACCTGATGAAGGCGTCGCTCGCACGCGAATCTTTCGAAGGGACGGCAAGGCGCCAGCGATCCACAGAAAACGTGGTTTACGTTGCGCGCGGAATGCGTGAATCGCGGCGCCTCCGCCATGCCAGCAAAGGCATCAAGGTGCCGATACTCGTCGAAGCCGACCATCCCTGGATCATCTTCGTGATCCTGCAGGTGGGTGTCTACGGGCTACTTTCTGTGATGATCGCGCTGGGACTGTTCCTTATCATCCAGAGCGTGCCGGACAGTGAGTTCGACATGCAAACGCTCTGGTGGCTCGCGGTGCCTGCGACACTGCGAATCGCCAGCGCGCTGCGCGATGTGGCCGTGCAGGATGGATCGGAATCGCTCGCCGTACGCCTGCAACCCCAGTCGTTCTTTCCGATGGTCTGCTTGTACATGGCAATCCTCGCGACAGCCTGGGTAGCGCCCATTCTGTGGGAGGAAGACTGGTTTCGATATACGTTGGAGCCGTATCACGGCTCGCTGTTCCTGTTCGTCTATCTGATGGTCGCGGTCGTGCTCGGATGGCTTGGGCTTGGCCGGTTACGTGCCGCCGAAACGAACCTCCAGAGTTTCGCCGCGACCGACCTGTCGAATTGGCAAGACCGCCTCCGCCAACGCAATGGTGACGAGTAAGCAACATCAAGAGCCCCCTGCACCACTCCACATGTGATGAAAGGAGCGGGTTGGGGCAGCACGGCGAGCGATGCCGTGGGCAACACTGCTGTCACCGCGCTCAGCAACGGCAACTATGTCGTGGGCAGCATCGAGTGGGACAACGGCGCGGCAACCGATGCCGGCGCGGCCACCTTCGGCTCGGGCAGCAGCGGGATCAGCGGCATCGTCTCAACCAGCAACTCCCTGGTGGGCAGCACGGTGAGCAATTTCGTGGGCGACTCTGGTGTCACCGCGCTCAGCAACGGCAACTATGTCGTAGGCAGCTCGGGCTGGGACAACGGCCTGGCGATCAATGCCGGCGCGGTCACCCTGGGCTTGGCCAACGGTAGCGTTTTCGGCACGATCACCACCCAACACAACGTCATCGATGCGGTGGCCGGTTCAGGGGCTTCACAAGTCTTTGCCTACGACCCCGCGCGCAATCAACTCGTCGTCGGCCAACGCCTCAGCAACCGCGTTGTTCTACAGCGCACCAGGGTCGCCACCGCCTTCGGCATTGTCGGCGCTACGCCCGATCCCTCCACCGATGGCCAAGGGGTGACCTTCACTGCCACGGTCGATGCGAGCACGGCACCCACTGACGGCCAGGTGCGCTTTGCCGCCAGCAGCGGCGAGAGCTGCACCGACCCCACACCGACCGCGACCTCGGCCACCACGGCCGATTTCTCCTGCACCTTCAGGTTCACCGTCAACGGCACCTCGAACGTCATCGCCGAGTACACCGGATCGATCATCCACGGATACAGCGGCTCGGCCCCCGAACCGCATACGGCGATCATCGACGCCGTGTTCGCCAATGGCTTCGAGAGTCCCTGACCGCGACCGCCGCACCCGCGTCGGGCTTCGGACACCCGCGTCGCGCGTCGGTCTTCGGACACCCACAATCTGTTCCCTGTCACCCGCAATCGTCCAACCAGAAATGGTAATGCGATCGCTCCGCTGGGTTGAATCTGGCAAAAAAGTGGGTGTCCAGAACCTATCCAGAACCTAGAACCTAGAACCTAGCGCAGATGCTTCGGCATTGAACCCAACAGTTTGTGCCTGGCGAGGGGGCAGTGAGCAATCAGTCATGCTTAGGAAATCTTGACCTCAGTTTTAATGAGCAACCATCGGAGACTATTCCTTGCTGCGCTTGAAGACCAACCGTTTGAGAATCCCGTTGATGGCTGCAACCGTCATCGGTGTCATTGCGTGTACGTCGAAGGATCAGATGGCAACTGATTTTCTGCCGACAGAAATCGAATGGGAGATCAAACACTTTCCAGACAGTGACGAATTTCAAGCCACTGCCGATGTTGATGCTGGGGGCTTGGTCAGCGCGGAACAGCGATTACGCGCATCACTGGGACGGCATGACTTTCTGGAGTGTGACTCCGCCGGCGCGGCGTCGGAATTGTTTATCTCCAGAAGCCAAAATCTTATTGTCCTCATCAGGGGACGTGGGTCTGACTCTTCGATGGACGGCAAGGCACCGCGGCCCACGGTCCTGGCCGCGAAGCACATCGGGACCGCCAAAGATGATGAAAACTTGCTACAGATGTGCCCTGAGCTGCGTGAACGCATGCAAAGCACGGGACGCTGAAGCAGTAGTTCAGCAGTGATGCGAGCCGAAGAAGCACGTAGGGCGGAATCCGCGCAGCGGTTTCCGCTGATCGCAATACAGGGCGCAGTGTTCATGTCTGCGTAGTGCGAGTTGGCAGCGATTGTTGGTGCGGTGTTACTCATGTCGAGCTCCGTTTCGCGGAACCCGACGTGCTTGCTGCGAAATATTCAAACAGAGTCCGCGCACAACGCGGACCCACAACGCCAGCACGCCTACTCTCACGTTTGCCCCGTTCTTGTTCGATTTGTCTCCTGTCAGGCGTTTTATGCTTAGTTGCAATTGACTGCCGGACGTTCCGGCATTACTTCGGGGGAGTCAGCGATGAAAATACGTTCAACACAGCTTACGTTGCTAAGCGGCTGCATTTTGCTCGCTTTGGCTGGCGCAGTGCTGGCCGATTCGGTCAACGGCCAGTTCGAACTGGGTGACAAGGCATTGAAACCAACCGAGGTCGCTGCGTTCCGAGTTCGCAACCAGTCCAAACCGCGCGAGTTTCAGACCTATGTGATGCTGACCACGCAGCCGGTGAATCGCGAGGCCATCGGCAAGTACTCCGATCCCTATGCGCTGGCGATCAATGACGATGCGGTGCGTGATGCTGATTACCTGTCCCTGTTTGTTTCCGGCAATGGCGAAACCAGCATGAACGCGCATATCGGCGGCACCCAATACCTCGATACATCCGGATCCATGATGGGGAGAAGGGATCGCTGATCGCCAGCTGCAGCACAAACACCACCGAGCGCGTGGCCTGCAGCGTAAAAGTTGCCAAGCCGGTCAAGTCGATGGACGGCCCCGCCTGGACCATCGATGTCAGCTTTGACAGCGCGGTGCTGTCGCGCCCAGCCGGCAAGCCGATCGCGAAAGACGGCGGCGAACCCGGCAAAGCCTTCCTCGCCTTGATCACGGCCGCCCAGGGCAATGACCTCACCAAGATTATCGCCCTGCTCGCACCAGGTGAAGCCGAAGACTATCAACACGACTACAACACACCAGAGGAAAACCTCAAGGACGCCAAGACGACGCTCGGCTATAAGCTGCCGAAAAAGCCCAAAATAACCGGCGGCGAAATGGTCAATGACGAGACCGCGATTCTCGAAGTTGAAGGTGCACCCTTCGAGAGCGGCAAGATGCTCTATCTGGTGGAAATGCATCGCAGCAACGGCCACTGGGGATTCGACTGGGCGCACGCTGCAGGCTTGCTGCGCTAAATTCTGAAAACTTGACTTCGCCATTTGCGCCGAGCAAAACGGGCAATGGCCAGCGCCACAGCAGCGCTGTCACTTGGATAACTGCGGAAAATTTACCAATGCCGCAAATCCTGAGCCAACAACGTTGAACAAGGCTAGCGCTGGCCTTGACCGCGCGCTCTTAGGCTGATCACTCGAATCCGTTGGCAAATTGCTGGTCGGGAATGACAGCGGGAAGCGGATAGAGATGCCCCAACATCGCGCGGCGCGCGTCCCCTGCAGGCAGCCCCAGCGTCGGACCCATCCCGACCAAATCAGAACCCACACTCAGCACGCTGCCAGCGGCAACGGTGTCCATTGCGTGCGTGCCACGCCATGTGGCCCAGGACATGTTCATCGGCGCCGAGCCGCCGCATTCCGTGTCGCGCATCGCCAGGACACTGGCGGTCTCGAGCCGATTGTTGCGCGCCATCAGTTGAGTTGAGAATGCAGTCGGCAATGTACTCAGGCACGAGTGCCAGGCATACGGCGCCGTGATGCTGCGCATGAGGTTGTGGGTTATGCGGGTGCCCTGACTGGTGGGGTTGAATACGCCCCAGCCGAACAGCATGCCGCCTTCGACCATGGTGTTGTGATGCACATCGTGGTCGCGCATGTAGCAAGTTTCCTGAAAGCACTGGATACCCAAACGCACGCCGCTGTTGACGAACAGATTGTGATGGATATGGACCATGTCGGAATTGCTCTGCGCTGACACCTGGATGCCTTCGTTGTTGGCGTTGGCCGACGAAAATTCGATGTAATTCTGGCGATAAGTATTGCGTTGCGAATTGTCTTTGTCGTGCACGCCACCGGTGGTCGCGCCGAGGCGCAGCTGATTGTTTTCGATCAGCGAGTCGCCAGCGTCGAACAGTGTCAATGCATAGGCGCCGGAACTGTTCATAACAAAGGGACCAAAGTCGCTGTCCTGGATCAACAGCCGATGTCGGGTCAGCGGCGGTCCGTCGCCATAGCCATGGATAAAGGCCGGGTTCTCGCTGGGGACGAGTCCTTCGCGACCATCCACAAAGCGCACATGCCGAACCACCAGACCCGATTTACTGGGATCGCTGAGCAGCCCGTATTGTTGAACGTGAGTGAAGTCGATGCCTTCAAATCTCGCTGCGGGTGGCAGATCGCTTCGCACGTCGATGGAACCTGCATAACCAAGGTCGAACACGGCCACTTCATCGGGATACGCGATGAACTGTTTTGCGTGGGCGTCATCGACACCAAAGCCGCCGGTGGTGTAGCTGCCCTTGCGCAATACGATGAGCTGATTGGCACTTGTGCGCGGCAGTGCGTAGGCCACTGTGCGATACGGCAGCGCGCGACTTCCATGCGCAGGATCATCCTCGCCCGAGGGCGCTAGGAAGACAAATTGATTTGCCGCAACGTCAATCAAAAACGTGTGCTGCAATACTTTCTGCGGACTGCCGCTATCGCGAATTTCCAGCGTTATGCTGTAGCTGCCCTCCGCTGCCGGAACAAAGCGCAAGCTGCCACTTCGGAAATCGAGCGCGATCGTCGCCAGGCTTTGCGGCAGGCCATTGAAAGTCACGCCCTGCAGTCGAAACTCGTAGGGAAATATTCCGCCGATCACGCCGGGCCGGCTCTCATAGACGATGCCGGGATAAGCTGCCGGGCGCATCGCTGAAGCTGCGAGCAACACACTCAACGGCGCGTTAGGCAGCGTCTGCGGCATCATCAAAGTCGGTACGGTCACAAACCGACAGCGCACGAATACTGGCGCAGAGTCTGCCGGCACGAATGACGGGGCCAGTTCGGAAATCGCGCACTGTTGTCCCGGCGGCTGACTCACCAGCTGCAAATCGAGCGGCGAGTCGGCGTCGATCAGAGCGCCGATGACGTACTCATCATTCAAAGTGACTACGACCGTGGCGGCGCCCTGTCGAATGCTCAGCGTATTACCCAGCGCCAAGCCTTGAACGCGCACCTTGACTGGGACCATTGCGGCGACCACGGTCGGCGCTTCTGCCGCTACACGGTGCGTTGTTTGGAGCAGCGTGCAGCTGGAAAGGATGAGGACGACGAGCCGACGATTGGACACCAACAATTTCTCCATTAGGCGAATTTGCGCGCCATCTATACATTGACGTGATGACACGAATGAGCCCAGCTAAGGAAGGCCTGAATAAGTCACCCCTTCGTCTTCGCTAAACTGCTTGTTGCTTGCCAAACCCCCGCTCTCAACAGCGGAGCTGGTCAACCTGCGGTTTTTCGCCCCCTGACTCAGCGGGCTATCGCGGCTCCGGACTTGTTCAGAGACTCCCTCAGGCGTACGAGAGGCCCAGCTTGACAGTCTTAAAACGCTCCCAATGCACATGTCATGGTTTGTTCCACACGCAGTGGGTCGCGCGATTCAGCTCGGATCAATCGACGACGTCGGCAGGGCTGAACTGCGCGCCGCTCGATTGAGCGTCACTGCTCCGCGACAGTCTCAGCGTCGCCCAATTTTCATCAGCACAGCGTATGTGACCGCCGCGATGCCCAGACCAGCAAACCAGGCGTAGGTGTAGATGACTTTGAACACAGTCCAGACGTCGGGAAACGAAGTTGGAAATGCGGTATGCAGAAACCCGGGCAGATTGGGCAAAACGCCCAGCGCCAGGGCGATGATGGCGGCGGGGTTCCAGCCACCGCGGTAACGAAACTCACCGTGTTCTTCGAACAACTGGGCAACGTTCAAGCGCGTGCTACGCAGAAAGTAGTAGTCGACCAGCATGATGCCCGCAACCGGTCCGAGCAGTGCCGAATAACCGATCAACCAGGTAAAGATGTAGCCCTGGGTGCTGGCTAGAATCTTCCACGGCATGGCCAGCAAGGCGATGCCGGCAGTAATCAGACCGCCCAGTTTGTAGGAGATGCGCTTCGGCGACAGGCTGGCAAAGTCGTAAGCGGGTCCGACCAGGTTGGCGGCGAGATTGCAGCACATGGTGTCGAGGGTGAGGATCAACAGCGCGATGCCGACGCCGATGCCGGTGAAGCGGCTGGCGAGATCGACCGGATCCCAAATCGCCTTGCCGTAGATCACCACGGTGGCCGAGGTGACGATCACTGATATGAGCGCAAGCATCGCCATGGGAATCGGCAGGCCGATCGCCTGACCGATGACCTGGTCACGTTGCGAGCGTGCGAACCGGGTGAAGTCGGGAATGTTCAAAGCGAGTGTCGCCCAGAATCCAACCATTGCCGTCAACGAGGGCCAGAAAATTGCCCAGAACTTTCCTTCTTTGATTCCGCCGGCAACGAACTGCGAAGGTGCATGCATCATCGTGCCGAAGCCGCCTGCCTGGCTCAATGCCCACCACACCAGAACCAGGCACATGATGATTTTCACCGGCGCGGAAAACGTCTCCAGCCAACGAATCGAATCCGTGCCATTGACGACGAAGTACAGCTGCAGCAACCAGAATCCGAAGAAGCATAGAAACTGCGCGATGTTGATGCCGAGCCAGGGCAGCTCGGCGCCGATCAGAGCGTTGCCGGTGATGATATTCAGCAGCGTGTAGATCGCCAGACCGCCGAACCAGGTCTGAATGCCATACCAGCCACAGGCTACGATGGCGCGCAGCAATGCCGGCAATTTTGCGCCCTGTGTACCGAACGAAGAACGCACCAACACCGCATAGGGAATGCCGTACTTGGCGCCCGCGTGGCCGATCAGCAACATCGGCACCAGCACGATCAAGTTGCCGATCAGCACCGTTGTAACCGCCTGCCACGGCGACATGCCCTGATCGATCAGGCCGGCGGCGAGTGTGTAGGATGGAATGCACATCACCATGCCGACCCAGAGCGCGGCGAAGTGGTACCAGGTCCAGGTGCGTTGCGCGGCCGTGGTGGGCGCAAGGTCCTCGTTGTAAAGCGCACTTTGGCTGATCGGTATTTCGTTATGCATGGTCGCCTTCGTGCCTGCGGACTTTGCTCCGCACGCGTTGGTTGTTTCAGCAGTCGCAACAAGAATCGAAAGTCAGCGCTGCATGCCCCGCACTACAACAGCAGAGGCGTCACGCCGTTACGCGCATCGGATTGTTCGGGTGCGTGGTCCAGTCGCCGAACTCGCCGTTGTCGACGCGTTTCATGGTGATGCAGCCATCGACCGGGCAGACGTGCATGCACAAGTTGCAACCCACGCATTCGTCGTCGATCACTTCGAAGTGTCGGCGGCCATCCTTCTGCTGCATGATTGCCTGATGCGCGGTGTCTTCGCATGCTATGTGGCAGAGGCCGCACTTGATGCAACTGTCCTGATTGATCAGCGCCTTGATGTCGTACTTGAGGTTCAAAAACTTCCAGTCAGTGACATTGGGCACCGCCTTGCCGACGAAATCGTCGAGGCGCTTGTAGCCCTTTTCGTCCATCCAGTTCGACAGCCCCGAGATCATGTCTTCGACGATACGAAAACCGTAGTGCATCGCCGCTGTGCACACTTGCACGGAACCAGCGCCAAGGGCCATGAACTCGGCGGCATCGCGCCAGGTGCCGATGCCGCCGATGCCTGAGATCGGCAGACCCGGGGTCTCGGTGTCGCGCGCGATCTCGGACACCATGCTCAATGCAATCGGCTTCACCGCCGGTCCGCAATAGCCGCCATGCGTGCCCTTGCCATCAACTGTTGGCGTCGGCGCCATCAGATCCAGATCGACACTGGTGATCGAGTTGATGGTGTTGATCAGGGAGACCGCGTCGGCGCCGCCTCGGAATGCGCCTCTGGCGGACGCACGAATATCGGTGATGTTGGGCGTGAGTTTGACAATGCATGGCAGCTTCGAATACTGCTTGACCCAATGCGCGACCATTTGCACGTACGCGGGTACCTGCCCCACCGCCGAGCCCATGCCGCGCTCACTCATGCCGTGCGGACAACCGAAGTTCAGTTCCACTGCATCGGCACCAGTGTCTTCGACCTGGGGCAGGATGAACTTCCAGGATTCTTCATCGCAGGGCACCATCAGCGACACGATCATCGCGCGATCGGGCCACTCCCGTTTCACTTGCCGGATCTCGGCGAGATTGATGGCGAGCGGACGATCGGTAATCAACTCGATGTTGTTGAGTCCAGCGATGCGTTGTCCGTTCCACTGCACCGCACCGTAGCGCGAGCTGACATTGACCACATGCGGGTCGAGCCCCAGTGTTTTCCAGACGACACCGCCCCACCCCGCCTCAAAGGCACGAATGACGTTGTACGCCTTGTCTGTTGGCGGTGCGGAAGCCAGCCAGAACGGATTGGGCGATTTGATTCCGACGAAATTGCACGAGATATCGGCCATGGTAGTTTCCTCAGGCGTTGCCAGTGATTGCGGCATGAATAGCCCTTGCCGCGCGCTTGCCGTCCTCTACCGCCTGCACGGTCAGGTCAACTTTTCCGCCAACACAGTCGCCGCCCGCCCACACCCCGGGCAGGGACGTCGCGAACTGTGCATCGACCCGGATGCGGCCATTGTTCAACTGCAACGTATCGGCCGACTTGCTGGCGCCCTCGATCAACAACACTTGGCCGATGGCCTTGAGCACGGTATCGGCCGCAAGCGAGAAAAACTCGCCGCTGCCCACCAGCCTGCCCGCGCCATCAAGAGACGTGTGCTCGAATTGGATACCCGACAGTGCGCCATCCTGCGAAAGCAATCGTTTTGGTTGCGCGTAGTGCATTACATGCACGCCCTGCGTTTGCGCAAAGCCCTGCTCGACTTCAGTGGCGCTCATCGCTTCGGCACCGCGGCGATAAACCAGCGTTACCGTTTCCGCGCCTAGCTTTTTGCTTTGCACGGCAGCGTCGATCGCGGTGTTGCCGCCGCCGATGACGACGACGCGGCGACCCACGGTGAGCTCGGCGAGGTTTTCTGTCTGACGCAGTTCGGCGATGAAATCCACGGCATTGCGCACGCCGGCTACAGATTCACCTTCGAGGCCGAGTGCATTTACCCCGGCCAGACCCATACCCAGAAACAACGCATCGTATTCGCTGCGCAGATCGTCGATCCATAGGTCCTTACCCAGCGTCTGGCCATGGCGTACCTCAATGCCGCCAATCGACAAAAGCCACTCGACCTCGCGCTCGGCGAAGCCCGGTACCTTGTATGCGGCGATGCCGTACTCGTTAAGGCCCCCCGCCTTTTCGCGCGCTTCAAATACGGTCAGCTGATGACCCCGTAGCGCCAAGGCATGCGCGCAGGCCAAGCCCGCTGGCCCGGCACCGACCACGGCAATGCGCTTGCCGCTTGCAGCTGCGCGTTCGAACAGAGGCACATTCTGATCAAATACCCAATCGGTGGCATAACGTTGCAATGCGCTGATCTCGACAGGTTTCTCCTCCGGACCATTGCGTACACATTCGCCCTCGCAAAGAATCTCGGTCGGACAGACGCGCGAACAGATACCGCCAAATATGTTGGCGTCAAGAATCAATTCCGCCGCGCCTCGCAAGTTGTCCGTGGTGATGCCGCGAATAAAGCCTGGAATATCGATACCAGTCGGGCATGCGGTGATGCACGGCGCGTCGTAGCAAAAGTGACAGCGCTGCGCCTCGATCAACGCGCGCTGGCGATCCAGCGGCGGGGTGACATCCGCGAAATTCCTTTCAAGCGACGCAACCGGCAGGCGCGCTGCGGCAACATCGGCGAGTTCCTTGCGTGCCATGCGTGCTCCTCATGGATAGCGTGCGATTCGAACGTCTCGGTCGAGACGATGCGCGGGTCAAATCCCGGCAGGAGGACGCGTGGACCGGGACCCAACCCGATAACACCCGTGTTGAAGGTTGGTCAAACCCACGCGCCTTCAGCATTCATGCTGCGAACGGCAGGTCACCGCCCCGCATTGCCGCAGACCGCGATCAACGTCGCAGACCCCGCGGTGGGGCGCCGAGACCTACCGTCCAGCGCGTGCAAGCATCGCATGCAGCCATGCGTTTCGCCAGCCTCCCGCCACGGTTGCGTCCCGAGCTGCATGGATTGAACCCCGCGCCCATCGGACCGGTGAAAAAGAACACGCCCGCCGAACCGTCACTTCAACACGCTGCGGCCAGTATCGACTTCACCATGCTTAGCAATCGGTGGCCCGTGATCGGCGTAGCGCTTGTCCAAAGCCAGCGGCTAAGCCGAAACGCATCTGCCTTGCGGTCGATATCGCCGAGCCAAAGCGTTGGGATATGCAGGGCCGAAGTAGGCTCGGTGCCACAGGGCGAACTCAAACCCCAGGTTGCGTTGCACCGACGCGAGTGCAACTTTCTCATCCAACGCGAGCGACTGGCCAGTGCGCAAGTCGTGCAGAGCAGTGAGCTGAGGAGTCGCTGGTGCAGCCGGATCAAGATGTCGGCTGAGATCCAGTCGCAGCAAACCATCCGAACGCGCCGCCCAGACGACACTTCCTTCGCGCACAAAACGTGTCACCGTCGGTGTAATGGCGATCGCGGAAAAGAGCGTCGTGTCTACGCGCCAGCCATCTCGCTCGCGCCGGCAACGCCCGTGCCGACACTCACACTGCGAAACCACAGGTTGTCATCGGCATCCTCCAACAGGCTGAATACACGACTGTTGACAAGCTCCTGCGGAGTATCCTTCGGCGCGACAAACGTTCCGCTGCGGGCGTCATAACGGCGCACGCCGGCATCGGTCAGTATCCGCGCGCGCGCGCGCCCCGCGCTCAGGCGCACTTGGCGAGGGGCCAGGCCAGAGCGCCCTCCATCGCTTCAACTTGTGTGCCCTTCGCATTGATGCGAATGCGCCAAAGGCCACCGGCACTTCCTGCCGCCCATAGCGTTTCAGAATCTTCTTCGACAATTTGAACGATGTCAGTGTCGATTCCGGAAGTTGTCAAGGTAGTTGTCGCCGCGAGGATGTGAGTCAGGCAGGTGCCTGAGACTTTCGCCCCTGGCCAAGCCTGTCTTCAGTTCTACCCGTTCCGCTAACGACAAGTGTTTGTATGAGTCCATGCTGCAATCCTCGACG
>JAWXCG010000053.1:0-3336 GCA_034440555.1 Pseudomonadota bacterium | reverse complement strand
ACTCAAACAGCAAAGGCACGGCGCTTTCGACATGCGTTGAAGCGCATGTCGAGCCGGGCCGAACGCCCGGCATGGATGCCGGGCTGGACGCCCTGCACCTGGGACGGTTCGAACGCAAAGCGTCAACCTGCGGTCGTTCGGCAACAGTTTCGTGGCACCAACCATTGTCGTGAACCCCGGACAGACCGTGCGCATCGGCCTGCAGAACCAGCTACCGGCAGAACCTGGCTGTGCGGTGGGCAAGCGCATCAACGAGCCGCATTGCTGCAACATTACCAACCTGCATTCGCACGGGCAGCGGGTGTCGCCTTGCGCCGCGAGCGTGAGCGGCACGAGGCAAGCGCAGCGGCATTGACGCTGCTGTCAGAATGCTCTGCTGAACTTGAGCCTTGGTCAGGGATGGCTGGGCAGCAAGTGGGGTGGCAGTAACATCGACAAGACGCGCTGCGCGCTGGCGTCGATGTCGGAACCGACTGCCGCACTGCGCCTGCTCGGTAAAGCCCTACGTCGCTGAAAATAAGCTCGTTCGCAGAGCACCCCGCGTGACGTAGGGCTTTACTTCCTTCGCGTTGAATTGCGCCGCGCTCAGGGGCCGTACAAGTGTCGCTCGATTTCGGGCAGCACGGCATCGGTCAGTTCGCGCAGGCCTTTTTCGTTTTGGTGATAGATGTCCCAGAACGTGTCGCAACGCGTTACGCCATCAACGTCGAAGAATTCGCTGTAATCGAGCAGGCGGATTTTGCCCTCGGCGGCAAGCGGATCGAGAACCATGTGGGCCCATTCGCGCGCGCCTTTGGGCATCAGCTCTCGCGACCAATGGTGAGTGACGGGAAGCAGGATCACCAATGGCGGCCTTTTCCAACCGACCGCGCGCAACTCGCGTTGACGTTGATCCAGCACCTGCTGGCGGTCCACCGGCAGCAGCTTCGCATCCAATCCGCTCCAGTCGCCGCCCTTGCCAGAACTGCCAGCCAGACTTTGGCAGAGTGGCACCAGATGCTTTTCGTTATCGGTGGTGGGCGCATGGGCAGCACAGCTGGCGAGCGACTTCCAGGGCATCGAGCACGCATCAACCTGCTGGCGCGGGCCATCAAACAAGGTGTGTTGGCCAAAACTGGCAAACCACTCTATGGTCTTGCCACGTCGCAGCGGATGACGAATCGCGTCCTGAACATCGCCGCGATACTGATACAGCGCAGAGATCGATCCGAAGCTGCTGGGGTCGCGCCAGTCAAATCTATCGGCGATGCCGCCGTTGTCGCTGAGCAGGGTCTGGAACGGACGCACAATGGCCAGTTCGTAGCTGCCATTGCTGCTGTATTGCAGATCGGGAACCGAGAGCGCGATCACTCCGCCTTGCACTTCGCGGTGCTCGCTGCGCAGCCAGTCAATCACGGCAAATATGCTCATCCAATGCGAGCCGGGCATGCTCAGGTTGGCGTGTACCTTGCCGTGTTTCTGGGCTTGTGCGGCAATACGCGCATGATCGAGACCATAGACGGCACGCGAACTGCCGAGCGTCACGAAATCAATCGGACCAGGTTCTGCAGCGACTGCCTGCTTGACGCGAATGCTGGTACCGGCATGACTGTCGGGTGCGGCGAAACGCTCCAGGAAGTTGCTCCGAAACACGCCTTCAAGCGCCAGCAGGGCGAGCAGCGGAAGCAGGATTCGCGGTAGCAGATAGCGCATCATCAGACTGTTGCTCAGAACTGGAAATAGATAAAGGGCGCGGAATAATTCGGCGTAAACCAGATCAACGTCAGCAGCACCATGGTCGTCACCGCAACATGAACCGGCAGCACCGAATCGCCAATCTTGCGCTTGAGATCGAAGCGCCCGCCCAGCCAGTGCAGCAATAGAAACGTCAGCAATGCCGTACACAGCGCGCCCAGCGCCTGCTGGTTGAAGCTTGTGGAAGCCAGCTCGCCAAGCTTGGACAGTGCCGTAATGCTGCCAGCGAAATCGCGCGCGCGAAAGAAGATCCAGGCGAAGCACACCATATGAAAGGTGATGAACCAGCGCAGCAGGCGCATTGGCAGCAGATCGGATTGCCAGCCAGGAATGCGGTTCAACAGCAGTCGCTCGGTGACCAGATAGCTGCCGTGCAACGCACCCCAGATCACGAAGTTCCAACTGGCGCCATGCCACAGACCGCCAAGCAGCATGGTCAGCATCAGGTTTACATAGGTGAGCGATGGCCCGCGGCGATTGCCGCCGAGCGAAACGTAGAGATAGTCGCGCAGCCAGCGCGACAGGGTCATGTGCCAACGCCGCCAGAAATCCTGGATGCTGGTGGCGATGTAGGGGTAATCGAAGTTCTTTGGAAATTGGAAACCGAACAGCATCGCTACGCCGATGGCGATGTCGGTGTAACCGGAGAAATCGAAATAGATCTGGAATGCGAACGCGTAAACTGCCAGCAACACTGCCCATGGATCGGACGCGGCAAGATTGTTCCAGACTGGATCGGCGACCTGAGCCAGTGAATCGGCAAACACTACTTTCTTGATGTATCCGAACGCGATCAAGGTCAGTGCATAGGCGATCTGCTTCTGCGTGAAGTGACGGGGATGGTCGAGTTCCTGGAAAAACTCGCTGGCGCGCACGATTGGTCCGGCGACCAGCTGCGGAAAAAATCCGACGAACAACGCATAGTCGAGTAGACGCGTGCGCGGTTGCAGTTCGCCGCGGTAGACGTCAATGGTGTAGCTCATACTCTGAAACGTGTAGAACGAAATGCCGACAGGCAACAGCACATCGAAGCCATTGAACTGATAGCCGGAGCCAAACGCGCTCAGGCTCCAGTTTGTGGTTGCAATGGCGAAATTGGCATACTTGAAAAACGCCAGTACGCCCAAGTTGGCGATCACGCTGAAGGCAATCAGGTGGCGTGGGCGCCGCGTGTGCAGGAAGCGCAGCCCGATCCAGAAATCGAAAAAGGTGCTGAAGATGACCAGGCCCAGGTAATACCAATTCCACGAGCCATAGAAGAAATAGCTTGCCGCCAGCAGGATCAGCTTGTTCGCGGTCGAGTACCGCTTGAGCGGTGCCGTCACCGCAAACACCACGATGAAGAACAACACAAACTGCCAGGAATTGAAGTTCATCGGGTCGGTTGCTGGCGCGCATGCGCCACGGACGGGCTGAAAGGCCGGCGATTATGCCGGTGGCTCGGCGAGGCGTCCATGCGTGGCTGCGTTAGCGGCGGAGCGACCCGCGGCCGTTGCCCATACATAGGGAACCTCTGAACAAGTCCGGAGCCGCGATAGCCCCCTGAGTCAGGGGGCGAAAAACCGCAGGTTTTGACCAGCTCCGCTGTTGAGCGCGGGGGTT
>JAWXCG010000052.1:0-11767 GCA_034440555.1 Pseudomonadota bacterium | reverse complement strand
TTGCTGCGGCTCCAGCCGACACTTTTTGAGGTGATATTGCGAAGCGGGTTCATGCTCGGGTTCCTGGAACGCTGACCGATGTTGAATGCGGAAGCGGCGTGAGCCGCGATGCCTTGCCTGCTGAGATAAATGTGCTGCTCATGGACTTAGAGCTTCGCGGCTCACGCCGCTCCTACATATGCGCGGGCATCGGCCACCACGCCAGCAATTGCCGACGCCGCAGCAGTAGCGGGTGATGCCAGAACCGTGCGCGCACCGGGACCTTGCCTGCCTTCGAAATTGCGATTGCTGGTGCTGACGGCAAGCTGCCCAGGCAGTACTAAATCACCGTTCATGGCGATGCACATCGAACAACCCGGCTCGCGCCATTGCGCACCCGCGGCACGAATCACAACGTCAATCCCTTCGGCCTCTGCCTCGCGCTTGACCTGGGCCGACCCGGGAACTACCAACATGCGTACGCGCTGGTGGATCTTTCGATCCTTGAGTATGCGCGCCACTTCGCGCAGATCACTAAGGCGCCCGTTGGTGCAGCTACCAACAAACACGACATCGACCGGCATCCCCGCCACCGGGCTGCCGGCCTTGGTACCCATGTAATCGATACCACGCTGCTGCGCCGCGTCGGTAGGCATCGGCACCAGTGCATCGATCGCCAGCGCAGTACCCGGGTGCGTACCCCAGGTCACGGTTGGCTTCACCGCAGTGGCGTCGATGCGTACTTCGCGATCAAAGCGTGCGCCGGCATCGCTGGCCAGCTCGCTCCATGCCAGCCGCGCTGCAGGCCATGCCGCGCCCTGGGGCGCACGTGGGCATCCCGCAAGGTAGGCAAATGTGACCTCATCCGGGGCGACCATGCCAGCACGCGCGCCGGCCTCGATCGACATATTGCACAGGGTCATACGGCCTTCCATGTCGAGCGTGCGGATGGTCGACCCGCGATACTCAATGACATAGCCGGTACCGCCGTTGACGCCGATCATGCCGATGATGTGCAACGCCAGGTCTTTGGCAAAAACTCCTGCCGGCAATGCGCCTTCAACTTCTATCGACAGTGTTTTTGGCTTGCGCTGCAATAAACACTGCGTCGCCATCACATGGCCGACTTCACTGGTGCCGATGCCGAAGGCAAGCGCGCCAAAGGCACCATGGGTGCTGGTGTGGCTGTCACCGCAGACGATGGTCATGCCCGGCTGAGTGAGCCCAAGTTCCGGGCCGATGACATGCACAATGCCGCGTGCGTCGGAATCCATGTCGAACAGCTCGACCCCGTGACGCGTGCAGTTTTCGCGCAGGCGCTCGACTTGCGCTTTGGCGGCTGCGTTATGAAATGGCAGCTCGCCATCCGCGTCGGCGGGCAATGTCGGCGTGCTGTGGTCGAGCGTCGCCTTGGTGCGTTCCGGTCGCCGCAACGTGATGCTGCGCGATTCGAGTGCGGCGAATGCCTGCGGCGATGTCACCTCGTGGATCAGGTGCAGATCGACATACAGCAGCGCCGGTGCTTCCGGGGTTTCGGCAACCACCAGATGCCCCTCCCATAATTTGTCGAACAAGGTACGTGCGTTCATTTCGTGAACTCGGTTCGCGTGAAAGTCAGGCAGCAACCGATGCCTGGGCATCGGGGACGGGTTCGGTGGCGGTGATGCGGCGGGCATTGCTGGCGCGCAGGCAGCGATTGGCCATATCCAGCCAGGCCATCGCGGTGGCTTCGAGGATGTCAGTGCTGGTGCCATTGCCGTTGAACTCTTCGCCCTGATAGTGCGCCAACAACGTCGCCTGACCCTGCGCATCTTCGCCGGTGGTGACGCTTTGCACGTTGTAGCTGTCGAGCTCCAACGCCAGTCCAGTGGCACGACTGAGCGCGTGGCAGAGCGCATGCACCGGGCCGTCGCCGACTGCCGCCTCGCACACTGCAGATCCGTCCGGCGATGCCAACTCCACGCTCGCGGTCGGCATGCTGCCCTGGGCAGTACCGGTATGCACCGTCCAGCGCACCAGTTGCCAACCACGCGAGGCGCCGGACTCCGCGCCAAGTGCAATGGCTTCGAGATCGGCGTCAAACACCTCACGCTTCTTTTCGGCCAAAGCCTTGAACGCAGCAAAGACGCGCTCGATGCCGACATCATCCAACGCGAATCCGAGTTCCTTCATGCGATCGTTGATCGCGTGCCGACCGCTGTGGCGACCGAGTATCAAATGTGATTTCACCCAGCCCACCGATTCCGGATGCATGATTTCGTAAGTGCCGCGGTGCTTGAGCATGCCGTGCTGATGGATTCCGGCCTCATGCGCAAATGCATTGGCGCCGACGATGGCTTTGTTCGGCTGCACTGCCATACCGGTGCTGCGCGCCAGCAGACGCGAAGTCGGCACCAGCCGCGTGGTGTCGATGCCGGTATCCACATTGAACCAGGCGTGGCGCACCTTGAGCGCCATCACCAGCTCTTCCAGCGCGCAGTTGCCAGCGCGCTCGCCGATTCCGTTGATGGTGCATTCGACCTGACGTGCACCGCCCTCAACTGCCGCCAGGCTGTTGGCGACTGCGAGGCCCAGATCGTTGTGGCAATGCGAACTGAAGACCGCGCGTTCGGCGCCGCGCACGTTCTTGCGCAGGTACTCGAACAGCGCACGAATCTCGGCCGGCGTGGTGTAGCCGACGGTGTCCGGCACATTGATCGTACTGGCACCTGCGGCGATCGCTGCGCTGAAAATCTCAACCAGAAACTCGGGCTCGGTACGCAGGGCGTCCTCTGCCGAAAACTCGACATCGGCCACATGTCGCCGCGCCAGGGTCACGCCTTCCACTGCGCGCGCCAATACCTGGCCGCGATCCAGACCCAGCTTGTGCTCGCGATGTAAAGGGCTGGTGGAGATAAAAACGTGCAGTCGCGGTTTGGCGGCAGGCTCAAGTGAGCGCACGGCCGCTTCAATATCGCCCGCATGGCAGCGCGCAAGACTGCATATACTGACTTCACGCACTTCGCGTGCAATGGTGCGAATGCCTTCGGCATCAGCCTCGGAGCTGGCCGCGAAGCCGGCCTCAATGACATCCACGCCGAGCTCCGCCAGCGCATGCGCCAGCGTCAGCTTCTGGCGCGGGCGCAGGCTGCAGCCGGGCGATTGCTCGCCGTCGCGCAGGGTCGTATCAAAAATGCGAATGCGGTCTGCGGGCTCAGAACCTACATCGTCCTCCACGACTGGTGTGCCGATGGCTTGGGTGGCGCTGTTGCTGGAGTTGGACATCGGACTAGACCTCGGTCAACCAGTGCGAATACTGCGGCGCTTCGCCGCGGACGATCAACAGATACTGCTCGCGCAAGGCCGCAGTCACCGGGCCTGATGCGAAGTCGCGCTTCTCCAATGCCGACACTGCGGTGACTTCGGCGGAGGTACCAGTGAGAAATACCTCGTCGGCATCGAGCAACTCCTCCAAGGTGATCGCGCGTGACTCGGCTCCAGTCATCTCGATCAAGCTGGCGCGGGTAATGCCCGGCAGTGCATCGGGGTGTTGCACGGCGGTGATCTTGCCGCGACTGACCATGAAGACGTTTTCGCCGGTGCACTCGACCACGAAGCCGTTGTCATCAACAAACATCGCTTCACCAAAACCACGACTACTGGCCTCGCGCTTGGCCAGGATCGAATTGACATAGGCGCCGCATAATTTCAGCGGCGGCATCGCTTCGGCGCGATTGCGGCGCATGGGCGACACTGCAACGCTGACTGCGCTGGCGCCGAGGTGCGAAACCCAGGGCATCGACGCGACCATCAGATGGCGCGACAACGGTGCCACATCCAGCCCAAGCGAGCCGACACCCAACCAGAACAGTGGCCGCACATAGGCGTCCCGATGCTGGTTCGAACGCAGCACCGCAATTGTCGCGGCGCTCGCCTCGGCCACATTCATCTGCATGCCCAGGGCATCGGCGCCTTGGCGCATGCGCTCCAGATGCTCCGGAAGTCTGAATACCGCCGCGCCGTCGCGCGTGGCGTAGCTGCGAATGCCTTCGAACACACCCGTACCGTAATGCAGCGCATGTGTGGTCAACGGCGCCGTCATGGTCGCGGCGCTGCCGATACTTCCATCGAACCAGATATTCAGTGACATTTGGAATTCCTCAGGGTGGCCGGCGCCGCTGCTACGGCGCAGACCGGTGCCGCACGGCCGATGACGCCTATGCAGTCGTGCTCGTATTCAACCAACTCATTTGCGCGCGCAATTTGCGGCCGACCACTTCGATCGGGTGCGCCAGATCCTTCTCACGAAGCTCATGGAAACGCTTGTTGCCCGCCTTGTGCTCGGCCACCCATTCGTTGGCAAAACGACCATCGCGGATCTCGGCCAGAATTTCGCGCATGCGCGCGCGCGTGTCTTCGTTCACTACGCGCGGCCCGCGGGTCAGATCCCCGTACTGCGCGGTGTCACTGATGAACTGGTGCATGCGTGCGATGCCGCCTTCGTACAACAGATCGACGATCAACTTGAGCTCGTGCAAACACTCGAAGTAGGCGACTTCCGGCTGGTATCCGGCTTCGACCAGCGTCTCGAAACCGAGCAGCACCAATTCGGTGGCGCCGCCACACAGAACGGCTTGCTCGCCAAACAGATCGGTCTCGGTTTCCTCAGCGAAGCTGGTGTCGATGACGCCACCGCGGGTACCGCCGATACCGGCGCAATAACCCAATGCCAGGTCGCGCGCCTTGCCGGATTTGTTCTGATGCACGGCGATCAAACTGGGCACGCCCTTGCCTTGCTCGAATTCGCGACGCACCAGTGCGCCCGGACCCTTGGGCGCGACCAGCGCCACATCCAGATCGGCGCGCGGCTTGATGGTGCCAAAGTGCACATTGAAGCCATGCGCGAACAACAGCAGCGCACCCTTCTTGATATTCGGCTCGATCACATTCGTATACAGCTCGGCCTGCACCATGTCCGGTGTCAGCACCGCGACGATATCGCCTTGCTTGGCGGCCTCCTCGGGCGACAGAACGGTCAGGCCATCGGCGCGCGCTTTTTCGGCACTCGGACCATTCGCGCGTACACCCACTACAACATCGATACCGGAGTCGCGAAGATTCAACGCATGCGCCCGTCCCTGACTGCCGTAGCCGATGATGGCGACGCGAAGGTTTTGAATGTTCGAGAGTGCGGCGTCTTGGTTGCTCATAGCGATGTCCTTGTTGATGTCTGGAATGTGGGAGCGGCTTCAGCCGCAAAGTTTTTTACAAAATGTGAAACCGCAAAACTCTTGTAGGCCGCACCCTCAAGTTGGCGCGTTCGAAGAAAAACTGGTAACGGCACCCTTGGACGCCGAGCTGACCAGATGCGCAAACTTCGCCAGCGCCCCGGTTTCGCGATGCTTCGGCGCGGGGGTGACCGCACGCGATGCCAGATCGGCCGAAGTGCTGAGCTGCCGAGAATCGACATCGATCGTGACCACATCGCCATCACGGAGCTGCGCCAATGGGCCACCGCGCGCGGCCTCCGGCGCGATATGCCCCACCATAAAACCATGCGTAGCACCGCTGAAACGGCCATCGGTAATCAACGCCACGTCGTTGCTCAGGCCCTGGCCGACCAGCGCCGCGGTCACCGCAAGCATCTCGCGCATACCTGGGCCACCGGCCGGACCCTCGAAGCGAATCACCACCACATCGCCCGCACGAATGCCGCCCGACTGCACCGCGACAAAAGTCGCGTCTTCCGAATCGAACACGCGCGCCGGCCCGCTGAAATTGCGCCGGCCATGGCCGGCGAGTTTGACGATGCAGCCCTCGGGTGCGAGATTGCCGTAGAGAATGGAATAGCCGCCATCGGGCTTCAGTGGCTTGCTGACCGGGAACACCACGTCCTGTGCGGGTGCTGGCGGCAAGGCATCGAGCTCGACGAACAGCGAACGCCCGGTAACAGTGGCGATGTCCTCAATCAAACCCGCAACACGCAATTCGTTCGCGACGAGTGCAGTACCGCCCATCGCAAACATCTCGGCCGCGGTGTAACGACCGCCGGGTTTCAGATCGGCAATCACCGGCGTATTTTTCGCAGCGGTATAAAACTCATCCAATGGAAATTCGACACCGGCCTCATGCGCAATCGCCAAAAGATGCAGCACCGCATTAGTCGAGCCCGCCGTCGCGGCGACCGCGCGCGCCGCGTTACGCAATGACGTCGGTGTGATCAGTGAGCGCGCCGAATGCCCGCGCGCCAGCATCGCCATCACCAACTCACCGCAGCGAAAAGCCGCGGCGTTCTTGTCCGCATGCAGCGCCGGAATATCGTTGAGTTGCAGCGGCGAGAGGCCCATAAAAGTCAGCACCATCGCCATCGTGTTGGCGGTGAACTGGCCGCCGCAGGCACCGGCACCGGGACAGGCCACGCGTTCGAGCGCGTCGAGTTCGGCATCGTTGATGCGTCCAGCGGAATGCGCACCGACGGCTTCGAATACATCCTGGATGGTGACGTGTTTCTGCCGGTGACGGCCCGGCGCGATGGTGCCGCCGTAAAGCACCACACCCGGAATATCCAGCCGCGCCAACGCCATCGCCGCCGCCGGGATGGTCTTGTCGCAACCGACCAGAACCACCACCGCATCCAGGCAATGGCCGCGCACGGCGAGCTCGATCGAATCGGTGATCACTTCGCGCGAGACCAGCGATGCGCGCATGCCAGACGAGCCCATGGCGATTCCGTCAGTCACCGCGATGGTGTTGAACTCAATCGGGGTACCTCCCGCGGCCTTGATTCCGGCGCGCGTATGCTGAGCCAGATCGCGCAAGGTCAGATTGCACGGTGAAACATCGGAGAAGGTATGCACCACTGCGATCAACGGCTTGGCGATGGCCGCGTCATCCAACCCCGTAGCTCGCAGCATGGCGCGGGCAGGAGCGCGCGCCGGACCCGATTTGATGGCGTCACTGAGCATGCTCATCTCCTGGTCCGCGTACTCCATACGCACACTGCTTTGCAACAAGGATTTCGAAAGTCACAGCTGAATCAGGATGAGATGTGCGGGCTGACACGTGCGATTCCTTGCGATGGTTAATGGATGTGCACCTGGGCCAAATAAAAAACCCCGCACTTTGCGGGTGCGGGGTTTTGATTTGAGACCCTGATTTATTTGTCAGCGTCCAATCCCGCACCGATGTAAGGGCGAAATTAGAAGTCCTACCAGGGCAAGCATCAGGCAGCCTGCAACCGTGTCTGCGGAACTGACCGCAGAGGCCGCGTTGCGATGGATGGACATGCGTTGCTTCATGGCCCGAGCAAATCATGGCGCAGAAGAGCTGTCAAGCGCTTTTTGTTGCAGCGCGACAATTGGTATCGACTTACTGGCTAGCGGCTCGCTGCGCTTGCGGCGCCAATTTCGCCGCGCTCCAGCACAGCTCGCGCTGACGCGATCGGTAGTGTGCGAAGCAAGTACGGCAGCTACAGGCGCGATGCGGCGAACCGCCGTGGTGCGTTCTCGAAGCCGCCGTTGGACATGAACACGACATGGTCACCGCGGTGCGTGATCGCAACGAGTCGATCCAGCAGTGCATCGACAGTCGCTGCGGTTTCGCCTCGACCTGCAAGCGCATCGGTGACTTTTGCGGCGTCCCACGCGAGCTCGGGGCGCTGCAGGAAGATGACGTGGTCGGCAGCGTGCAGCGAAGGCGCGAGTTCAGCTGCGTGCGCGCCGAGTCGCATCGAGTTGGATCGGGGCTCCATGGCCACAATGATGCGCGCATTGCCGACGCGCGCACGCAGGCCCGCCAGTGTGGTGGCGATGGCGGTGGGATGGTGGGCGAAGTCGTCGTAGGTATTGATACCACCATCCTGTCCAACAATTTCCATGCGGCGTTTGGCGCTGAGGAATTCAGTCAGAGTCGGGATTGCCTGCTCGGCGCTTACGCCCACGGCTTCGGCGGCCGCGATCGCGGCCAATGCATTCATCACGTTGTGACGCCCGAGCAGATTCCACTCGACGACGCCTATTTGTTCGCCGCGGCGGATGAGTTCGAAGCGCGACCCATCCGCGACCAGCAAGCGCGCCTGCCATAACGCATCCGCGGGCATGGCATCGTCGGCAATGGCGAAGCGCTCGACCGTGGTCCAGCATCCCATCGCCAGCACTTCAGCCAGGCGCGCGTCCTCGCCATTGACGATCAGCCGGCCGTTGCCAGGCACCGTGCGTACCAGATGATGGAACTGTTTCTGGATCGCAGCGACGTTCTCAAAAATATCGGCGTGGTCGTACTCCAGATTGTTGAGAATCGCGACTTCGGGTCGGTAGTGCACGAACTTCGAACGCTTGTCGAAAAAAGCAGTGTCGTATTCGTCGGCTTCCACCACAAAGGGAAGCCCCTGCCCCAAGCGCGCCGAAACGCCGAAGTTTTCGGGTACGCCGCCGACCAGAAAACCAGGCTGCTGGCCGCAGGCCTGCAAGATCCAGGCGAGCAGACTGCTGGTCGTGGTCTTGCCGTGCGTGCCCGCGACAGCGAGTACGCGACGGCCCGGCAGTACGCATTCGCCCAGCCACTGCGGTCCCGAGACGTAACGCAGGCCGGCATTAAGCACATGCTCCACGGCGGGATTGCCACGCGACGTGGCGTTGCCAACCAGCACCAGGTCCGGCGCGGGCTGCAGATGCTCGGCGCGATAGCCCGACTGCAATTCGATGCCGAGCGCGCGCAGTTGATCACTCATCGGTGGATAGACATTCTGATCCGAGCCGGCGACAACATCACCCAACTCACGCGCCAAGGCCGCGAGCCCACCCATGAAGGTGCCGCAGATGCCGAGAATGTTCAGGTTCATGGGCGTGCTATGGCGGGTCATTGGTAATCATCTTCATCAGCGAGAGCGTGAGCGTGGCTTCCGCCACCAGCAGCGCCAGAGACACCAGGAACGCCAATGCCCAGCGATACTCGGTGGCGCCGCGCAGGATCCATGTACGCACCCACAGCAACCAAAAGAACACCGGCATCAACAGCAACATCAACAGCGCCTGCACTACAGAAATCTGCTTCTGATCCGTCGGTAACGGCCAAAGCACGAGCAAAAGCGGCGCCGAAAAAATCGAGAAGGTAAGCGTCGCCAATGTCAACGCGATCGCGGTTTGCACAAAGCGCGCTGCTTTGCCCGCTCCCTGCAGAAGCAAGAACAGCAACCCCAGCGCGATGCCCATGCGCACGAGGATCCACAGCGGCGATGTGCCGTTGTTTTCCAACACCGAAGCCAACGCGATATCCAGCGCCAGCGTCGCTGCCAGCAGCACGGCAAGCAGCCGCGGCGAATGCGGCATGTCGTCGCCGCCGGCGCGGAACGTCAAAAGGCGCCAACAGGCTTGGGTCAATGCGCGCATGCGAGCCGCTTGTTTAGAAACCCCGGAAGTGCTTCGCTATGCATCATCACTCGCCATGGATGTCGCAGAGCTTGAAAATATCTCTCCCACTTACTTTGGTCGACGCCCGCCAACTGGCGTGCCCGCAGCCCGTGCTGATGTTGCGACAGGCATTGAAGCGAGTGCGACCGGGTGAGCAAGTGAACCTGCTGACTACCGATACGATGGCCAGCGTCGACGTGCGCACTTTTTGCCTGCGTACCGGACACAGGCTGGTGTTGGAGGTGAACTGCGGCGATCACTTGAGTTTTTCGGTCGAACGCACGTGAACTATGCAGTGGCACGAAGGGCGGCAAGTATGCGGGCATTCACTTGATCCATGTCGCCAACGCCATCGACTTCGACCAGCTTGTCGCCTGCGCGATAGAAGCCAATCACCGGCTCGGTCTGTTGCGCATAAACACGCAGTCGTTCGCGCACGGTCTCAGGCGTATCGTCCTTGCGCCCCTCAGCTTGCGCGCGCCCGGCCAAACGCGACACGATCAGCTCGCTCGCGACCTGCAGCAACACCACGACATCAAGCGGCTGTTGCAGACGCGTCAGCAAAGAATCGAGGGCATTGGCCTGGATGAGGTTGCGCGGATAGCCATCGAGAATGAACCCACGCGCCGTGTCCGATTCGGCCAGGCGCGCTTCGAGCATGCCCAGCACGACATCGTCGGAGACCAGCTGGCCGGCGTCCATTACCGTTTTCGCTTTCCTGCCCAACTCAGTACCCGCCTTGACCTGGGCGCGCAGCAGGTCGCCAGTGGAAATGTGCGCGATGCCCAGTTCGGTCTTGACCTTGGAGGCCTGCGTGCCTTTGCCCGATCCGGGCGCGCCGAGAAAAACAGTCCGCATGAGAAGTTTCCGGGAGGTCCAGACTTGGCGACGACAATAACGTCGCCGAACGCCGGGATAGTTAAGAGGTTGGGCCAACCGTAGCGGCAAGCCCCATGCGCGTCAATTTGCCCACGAGCGCGAACGCTGGCTTTTCAGCGGTAATCGCCTTTGGGGAGTAGCGAATGCGCCGCTGGCGGTGAGGTTCCCTATCGAGTGCGCGGAGCAAGCCCTGCTGTATAGCGGCAAACCCTCAGCTACCCACTTTGGTCTGCAAGTAGGCCGCTTCGCCCAGGCGCTCGATCAAGCCCAACTGAGTTTCAATCCAGTCGATGTGTTCCTCTTCTGAATCGAGGATCGCTTCCAACAATCCGCGCGTTCCGAAATCGCCGATTGATTCGCAGTGGCGGATTCCGGCTTGCAGATCCGGTATCGCCATTTTTTCCAACTTGAGATCGCACGCCAAGGCTTCCTTCGGCGTCTCTCCGATCATCAGTTTGTCGAGCTTCTGCAAATTGGGCAGACCTTGCAGAAACAGAATGCGCTCGATCAACCGATCGGCATGCTTCATCTCGTCGATCGATTCCTTGTGCTCATATTCGGCCAATTCCTTCAGGCCCCAATTCTTGAACATCTTGGCATGCAAGAAATACTGGTTGATCGCCGTCAGTTCATTGGTCAGCGCCTTGTTGAGGTGCTCGATAGTCTTGGCGTCGCCACGCATTGCAATCTCTCCCTGAGAATTGAGCGCACTTTAGCAAGTTGCAGACTGCGTTTCGTTAGGCGCTGCACATCGGGCGAGCTTGAACAGCGTCGCGGATAACAGCGTCGCGGACCAGGGCCGGCGATGGCACTTGATGGCCTGCTAAGCGACCTGGCGAAACGGCAGCACGTTCTCACCGGTAGCCGCCTGATCCATAGCCAGCGCATGTTCGGCCAGCAGGTTAGAAGCAAATTCGCGACAGCATCCGCAGCCGCTGCCGCAACCGGTGCGCGCCGTCAGCGCGTCCATATTGCGCACTCCGGCGCATGCTGCGGCACGGACCGCGGTCTCGGTAACGGCGTTGCAAACGCAGACGTACATGGCGGTCCTCAATGGCAGGAAACCATTTCAATGCAAATGCGAATGGTTGTCAATACGCATTCTGAACGGTGCGTACACGGTTGTGGAGCGCAGCTCGCCCAATGCCGTTGAACAAAGGTGTTTCAGCGAATGTAGGGTGGGTGCAACCAACCAGTGTAGAGCGTTCGAGAAAGGTGGGTTGCACCCACCCTACGACTAAGGAAGGTCTGAATAAGTCACCACTTCATCTTCGCCACACCGCTTATTGCTTGCCAAACCCCCGCTCTCAACAGCGGAGCTGGTCAACCTGCGGTTTTTCGCCCACTGACTCAGCGCGCTATCGCGGCTCCGGACTTGTTCAGCGGTTTCCGAAGTCAAGAAACAAGATCAGTGGCGCAAACCGGAACCTACAACAGCTTCAGCGCAGCCAGCCGAAGCGTTTTTCGGCGCGCTGCGGCGCCAACACCGATTTTGCCGGATCAGCAATCGCGCAGATCTGCGC
>JAWXCG010000051.1:0-18466 GCA_034440555.1 Pseudomonadota bacterium | reverse complement strand
TGACGCCTACATTATGCCTTCAATGGCAACACCCGCACTTCTTTTTTGCCCCAAGCGGCAAGAAATTCCCTCGATCTGAGGGATTACGCAACTACCTCTGACGTATGCATACCAGTACCGTGTGGTTCCGCCGTGACCTGCGGCTGATCGACAACCCCGCGTTCCACGCCGCCTGCGCGTCGGGAGGTTCGGTGCAGTGCGTCTATGTGCATGCGCCTGATGAGGAGGGCCAATGGCGGCCGGGCGCAGCGTCCAACTGGTGGCTGCATCATTCATTGCTGTCGTTGGATGCGTCGCTGCGCGTGCTTGGTGGTGGACTGTGGGTGCTGCGCGGCGACTCGTTGCCCACACTGCAGCATTTGCTGAGTGTTACCGGGGGCGATCGTATTTTCTGGAATCGTCGTTACGAGCCGGCGGTGATGGCGCGCGACACGAGGGTCAAGCAGGTTTTGCGCGAGCAAGGCATTGAGGTGCAAAGTTTCAACGCAGCACTGATCGTCGAACCCTGGCAGGTGCAGACCTTGCAGGGCAATCCGTATCGTGTGTTCACTCCGTTCTGGCGTAATGCCAGCGCGCGCGTTACACAGTGCCTGCCGCAAGCACTGCCTGATTCGATTTCGCTGCTGGCATCTGCGCGCATCCCGGACGTTGAGACTCACACCGTCGAAAGTCTGGGCCTGTTGCCGACCATTCCATGGGATCAAGACTTCAAAGCACACTGGCAACCGGGAGAAGACGGCGCGCTGGCGCAACTCGATGAATTTCTAGATGCCGCCGTGTCCAGATACAGCCGTGATCGTGATCGCCCCGATTGCGACGGCACTTCACGGCTGTCGCCTTATCTCGCCTGGGGCAATATTTCACCGCGCCAGATCGTTGCGGCAATTCATGCGCGCGGCGCGGACGATCCGGGCGTGGTCGAAAGGGCGGCGGCGTACATTCGGGAGCTTGGCTGGCGCGAGTTCTCGCATCATCTCCTGTACCACTTTCCTTACACGGTCGAGAAAAACCTCAATGCTGCGTTTGACGCGTTTCCGTGGCTTGAGCCGCAGGCCAAATTACTGAGTGCCTGGCAGAGAGGAAAAACCGGTATTCCGATCGTTGATGCCGGCATGCGCGAACTCTGGCAGACCGGTTGGATGCACAACCGGGTGCGCATGATCGTGGCCAGTCTGTTGACCAAGAACATGCGCTGCCACTGGCTGCAGGGAGCGCGCTGGTTCTGGGACACCTTGGTCGACGCCGACCTCGCCAACAACACGCAGGGCTGGCAGTGGACAGCGGGTACCGGCGCCGATGCCGCGCCTTACTTTCGAGTGTTCAACCCGGTGTTGCAGGGCGAGCGCTTCGATCCGGAGGGCCACTACGTCAAACGCTATGTTCCCGAATTGGCGCGCGTTCCCACCAAACACGTCCATCAGCCGTGGATGCTCAAGCCAGGTGAACAGGAGTCGTATGGAATCGCCGGATCGGTTTACGCTAAACCACTGATCGATCTGGCCCAGACCCGCGCCGAAGCTCTGGGTGCCTATCAGGCGAGTCGGCACGGGCCGCGCTAAGTGCTCGTGGCTGGGGCCGGTTTCCGATCTGTGCCTGGAACTTCTTCTTGCTACGGCGGCCCAAGTCGCTGCGACTGTCGAGCTCGCATCAACGCGCTGCACAACTGCCGACGCTGTCGTCGAGCAGTGCGTCGCGTACCGATTGAGCGGGCGTGAATTGCGCGCGGCGCAGGTCGAGGTAACGCATGACACAGTCGTCGGGGCAGCAGCCCGCGCTGCGTCCGACATTGCAGCGCGGGATCGCGGCGACACAACGATCCATGCGCGGTGCATTGCCTTCAGCGCACTCGAAGATTCGCGATGAGCATGCGGCGAGCAGGCCCTGGTCTGCCGGTCCGCGATTGGTCCAGCGCCTGGCTGGTGCGTTCAACACTGGCGCCGTTGCGTTCCAAGTGCTCACTGGCGCGGGTTGCGGGCGGGTCAAGCGTTCGCGCTTTTGCAAGGCCTGACGTAACTGCAGCAGATCGCTGCTGGTCAGCGCGGTTTTTGCGGAATTGGACTTGCTGTTCAAGACCAAGCTGCTTTTGTCGGCGCAGGGTTTGTCCTGAAAGACCACAACGCCGTCGCGCCCGGCGCAGCTAAAGATATCCCCGGTCGCGGACAAGGCAAGGGCAGCGAAGACGCTGACGCCGATGATCATGTTGGATATTCCAGATTCATGCCGCCATTTTGCCCGATGCCGAATGAACGCTGACACCTAAGGAAGGTCTGAACAAGTCACCCCTTCGTCTTCGCCGCATTGCTTGTTGCTTGCCAAACCCCCGTTCTCAACAGCGGAGCTGGTCGCTCTCAACAGCGGAGCTGCTCAACCTGCGGTTTTTCGCCTCCTGACTCAGGGGGCTATCACGGCTCCAGACTTGTTCAGAGGTTCCTTAGGAGTGACGTGAGTCGCGATTCTTTACACCGCCGCAGTATCGTCGTGCCCCACTTCACTCAATCCGCGAACTTGCCAAGCCGTTCGGCCAGTCGGTGCGTCGCCCCCATTTGACCCAGCCCGGTCGCGCCGGTACAACGAGTTGAATGTCAGCGCAATGGAGTGTTCGATGCCGATGACCAGCGCCAAGAGTGGCAATCGCGAGTCCATGTCTAAAGTGGACACCGCCTGGTTGCGCATGGAACGCCCGACCAATCTGATGATGATCACCGGCGTGATGATGCTCGCCGATCCGCTCGACGTCGATCGCTTCAAGCGCATCCTCAGAGAGCGATTTCTCGCATTTCGTCGATTTCGGCAAAAGGCGGTTGATGGTCCCGGAGGCGCCTACTGGGAGTTCGATGAGGATTTTGATCTTGACTGGCACGTGCGGGTTACCGCGCTGCCGGGCAAGAGTGGACGGTTGGAGTTGCAACGACTGTGTTCGCAGCTGGCCTCGACACCTCTGGACTATTCCAAGCCACGCTGGCAGTTCCATATTCGAGCGTTACGGTCAGGGCTGTGCGCTGATTACCCGCATTCATCATTGTTACGCCGACGGCGTCGCGCTGATCGAAGTGTTGCTGTCATTGACTGATGTCACGCCTGCTGCCGAGCACAAAGCGGCATTGGCCAAGGTCTGGTTCAAGGATGGGCGGGGCGGGGTGGTCGACCGCTTGGTCGCGCCGGCTCGCAACGGCCTCTCGCAGGTTGTGCACCTCGGCGAGACTCTGTTGGAAAAGGCACGCGAGATTCTGCACGATCCCGAGATGCTCGGGCGCGTGGTGCATGAAGGCAGCGAAATCGCTCGCGAACTGGCGCATGCGCTGAGTTTGCCGGACGATCCGCCGACGCGGTTTCGCGGTCCGCTGGGTGTCAGCAAGCGCTGCGCCTGGGGTGAACCGATGCCCATTGATGAAGTGAAAATTGTTGGCAAGGCTTTGGGCTGCACGGTAAACGATGTGTTGATGGCCTGTGCCACTGGAGCGCTGCGCGCGTATCTGATCGAAAAGGGAAGCGATCCTGACGGCATCGACATTCGCGCCACTGTGCCGGTGAATCTGCGTCCACTCGAGCATTCAAAGGAATTGGGCAATCATTTCGGCCTGGTTTTTCTGACTTTGCCCATTGGTGAGCCCAATCCGTTGCGGCGACTTGAGCGAATCGCCGAGAGCATGCGCGAGATCAAGCGTTCGCGTCAGGCGATCATGGCGTTCGGACTACTTGCGGCAATTGGCATGGCCCCGGCGGTATTGCAAGGTCCGGCGCTGGAAATGTTCAGTCGGAAGGCAACCGCGGTGGCGACCAATGTGCCGGGTCCCCAAATGCCGCTGTACTTCGCCGGCAGCCGCATTGACGACCAGATGTTCTGGGTGCCGCAGACTGGGTCGATCGGCATGGGAATCAGCATTCTCAGCTACAACGGCCGCATACATTTCGGACTGATGACTGACGCGAAACTCGTTCCCGATCCGGGCAACGTGATTGGGCGGTTTGCTGCCGAGTTCGAGAAGCTGGTTTTGGCGACGCTGATGGAAGATTGGAACGAGAGCATCACCAGTGACGGAGCGTCGATCACGCTGGCGCGCTATTCACCTGGGACGGGTACAAATGTGCGACTCTCGGCGAAGCGCGTTGCGGCTGTGACCAAATCAACAGCCATAAAGAAAAAGACTGAAGCCGGGCAGACCGGAACCGCGAAGCCCCAGCCTCAACCAAAAGTGGCCAAAGCAAAATTGAAGGTCGCAAAGGGAAGCGCGCTAGCGAACAAGGCGCGCGCTCGGGTTTTCGATCTGGCTTGATCGGGCTGGATCAACAGCCGAAGGAAGCGCCTTTCGCCGTCGACTGCGAAGCGAGCATGTGCACCTCAGTGCGCGTCCCGAGACTTTCTCCAATCCAGATTATTGTGCGACTCGCGCCATGGTGACTGCGACCTGGTTGCTTGTTGGCGGCTCGTTGTCGCTCAGCTCCACTCCGGTGCCGGTGTAGAGGCCGGTGCCCAGATTCACAATGGCGCCGAGCACGTGCTCGTTTTCTCCGAGCTCGGCAGTGTTCTGGTTGATCTGCACGCTGCGCAGATTCAGCTTCCCGTAGTTCAGCACAGCCGAGGCCGCATACAGCGAGTCGTAGCGGCGGCTTATCCAGTTGTGGGCGATCTGGGTGCCGTCGATGTGCAGTGTCGCGTAGTTGACCAGGGTTCCGGCATCGCGCTGCGCGCCGTCCAATTGATTGAAACTGATCTGGCTGTCGATGATGTGGATTTCGCCGTAGTTCTCGATGATTGCCGGATGGTGGCGAGCGATGTTGTCCACCACCTTGACCCGGCGCAGTTCGAGCTTGCCGTGGTTGAGAATCGCGCCTTCAGTGCCTTCAGCCAGCGTGAGGTCCCGAATTTTGACCTGGGCGTTCTTGCCAACCACGATCAAGGTGAAATCGGCTTTGGAGTAGCGGCGGATCTCCGCTTGATTGCCTTCGATCACCACATTGCCCTTGAACGCTGGAAGCCCGATCTGACGGCTCGCATCGGCAGCTTCGGTAAGGGTGTATAGGCCGTGGCGCGCAAGCTGGATGGTGGTCTGCTGCGCGCTTTTATTGGCCTGCTGCAGTGCGCGGATCAAGCCTTGGGTGTCCCGGTCAGACACACGGATATCGGCCCCATGGGCGGAATGGGCGAGCATAAGGACCACGGCAGGCAGGAATATGATCCGGTTCATGGTGGAGTCCTCGTTAAGCGGGCTTGCTTGAGGTCGGCCGCTGGGCGGCCTGACGCCTATGAAGATCGGGCACGAAGCTAGAGCACACCTACTACACACGTTTGTCACGTCCAGCCCGCGGCACAACGCCCGGCGCGCAGTATTTCACCGGTGAATTGTCTGAATCGTGCGACTGGGCACGTTTTTCGTGAGATTGCGTTGTTGTCAGAGCTGGATAGAATCAGACATCGCCCGGCCTGGCCGGATTCGCGATTTTCAAGTAAAGCGCATTGCGCGAGGAGTGCAGATGAGAAAGCTAATGTGGGCGGTCGCGATCGCGGCCAGCACGATGGTTGGCGGAGCGGCAGTAGCGAAGGGAAACGGCCCGACTCTGGCAGTGATCGAGTTCAAGAACGAATCGGGTGCCGGTTGGTGGACTGGCGGAGTTGGCTGGGAACTCTCCGGAATGCTGTCCAACGAGCTGTCCGCGCTTGGTTCGTTCCGTGTGCTGGAACGTAGCAAGATCGAAGCCGTGCTCAGCGAGCAGAACATGGGCGCTTCCGGTCGCGTTGCTGGCGGTACCGCTGCCAAGATTGGCAAGATCACCGGCGCTCAATACCTCGTTGCCGGCACGGTGACGTCGTATGAAGAAGACGCTGCCAGCACCGGCGGTGGCCTCAGCATCAAGGGCATTTCGCTCGGCGGCAATTCTTCCAAAGCCTATATTGCCGTTGACGTGCGCGTGATCAACGCAACGACGGGTGAGATCGATTTTGTGCGAACCGTCGAAGCCACCGCGAAGAGCGGCGGCATGAGCGTCGGTATCTCGCGCGGCGGTTTTGGCGGTGCGTTGTCACAGCAGAAGAACACGCCAGCGGGCAAGGCCATTCGCGCGGTTCTGGTGGAAATCACCGACTACCTCGATTGCGTCATGGTCGCCCAGGATGGTTGCGAGGCCGAATACGGCGCCAAAGATCGTGCCCGTCGTGACAAGACGCGCTCGGCGATCAAGCTGGACGACTAGTCTAGGGAACCGCTGAACAAGTCCGGAGCCGCGATAGCCCCCTGAGTCAGGGGGCGAAAAACCACAGGTTGACCAGCTCCGCTGTTGAGAGCGGGGGTTTGGCAAGAAATAAGCAGTGTGGCGAAGACGAAGTGCTGACTTATTCAGACCTTCCCTGGAAGGGGGTGCTGGTCTGGCTACCCTGGCGCAAATACCCAGCTGCAGTCGGATCAATAGCTCGCGCTACAAAAACAAAACGGCGAACCCAGGTTCGCCGTTTTTTTTGGTGCGGACAGAGCAGTTAGTGCGACCGCTGCAGACGCGGCGAGACGCCCGATACGCTGCAATCAGCGCGGTCCACGCGGCCCGCGCGGCGGCCCGCGACGAACGGGCGGTGGCGGTGCGGCGGCGTTGATGTAGTTGTTCGAGTCCATCGGGCCGGTAAACGTGGCGGGCGCGCGGTTGCTACGTCCACGTGCTCCGGGCGGTTTGCCGCCTCCGGGACGCGCGCCGCCGCCTGGTGGACGTGGTCCGTTGCCGGTGGGCGCGCGATTGCCGTCCATACCTTCCTGGCCGGGGTAATAGGTGAGGAAGTTCGACGCTTCCAAAGCCTGGCCGGGGGCCGGTCCACGGCGACCGGGACCGGCATAGCCGCCGCCGGCCTTGCCCGCGTATCCACCTGGCTTGCTGCCTCCTGGTTTGCGTCCCTTGCCGCCAGGACCACCAGGGCGCTTGCGTTGACCGGGGCGCGCATCGTCGTCGCGTACGCGATCGAATGCGCGCAATTCGCGCGCCTCATCGGCGGTGCCACTGCTCCAGCCGGCGCCGCGTGGTTTGTCCGGGCGGTACTCATTCGCTGCCTTGGTCGCCTTGCGCACGCCGATCACACCCTGCAATGTCAGCGTGTCGGGCAGATTGCCCAGACCGCAGGATTCGCGCAGCGACTGAATCTGTTCTACCTCCAGCAACCGGTAATGACCCCTGCGCAACTCGCGCGGTAGTTCGATCAGGCCATAACGAATTCGCTTCAGACGTGCCACCTGCATGCCCAACGATTCCCACATGCGACGCACTTCGCGATTGCGGCCTTCCTTGAGCACAACACGGAACCAGCTGTGGTTGTCGCCCATGGAGATCACATGGATCTCGTCGAAATGTGCGGGGCCATCTTCGAGCATCACGCTTTTGCGCAGTTGCTCGAGGTGATCTTCAGTGACCTGACCATGGATGCGGCACACGTATTCCCGCTCCAGCTCGCGCGAGGGATGCATCATCGCGTGTGCCAGCTCGCCGTCCGTGGTGAGCAGCAGCAATCCGGTAGTGTTCATATCGAGCCGACCGATGGCGATCCAACGCGAGCCCTTCAGGCGTGGCAAGCGCTCGAACACGGTGCGCCGACCCTCAGGATCTTCAGTCGTGGTCAGTTCGCCTTCTGGCTTGTGATAGACCAGCGCCTGGATTTCTTCCGCTGGCGTCGGTATCGCGAGAAAAGCCTTGCCGTCGAGTTCGACGCGATCGCCGTTACGCAGGCTGGACCCGATCTCGGCGACATTGCCATTGACCCGAATCTCGCCAGCGACGATACGCTCTTCGATCACCCGACGCGAGCCTAGACCGGCTTGGGCCAGCACTTTCTGTAGTCGCTCCTCGACCACCGGGCCGACTTGCTTGGCCTCGCGGTTGAGCGAAAGTTTGCGGCGCTGGGGTTGTTCGGTTTTCATGAATTGTCCTCCGAGGACGGGGGCATGAATTCGCCCTCGGCAACGTTTGCTTCAATGGATTCGTGTGGGATTTGTGCAACTTCGATCACGGCTTCGACGCTGGAAATTTCGTCGGCCTCAAGCAGTGATTCGATTTCGTCATCATCTGGCAGGAAATCTGGCTCGCTGTGTGCAGCTAAGTGGAAAGCATGTGGGCGGGTTGCCTGTTGCGTGTCGGGATTCGCGTCGGCACCGGCCTGTGTATCAACATCGGTCGCGGTATCAGTCTCTAAGCTTCCACTGTCATCGTCCGCAGTCGCTTCGCTGCTGGTCGAAACCGTTGGCGCAAATCTGTCGAGTTCGAGCTGTGGTTCGAATTCGGACAGGTCACGCAATTCTGCCAACGGTGGCAGCTGATCGAGGCTCTTCAGACCGAAGTAGTCGAGAAACTGACGTGTCGTACCAAACAGCGCGGGCTTGCCGGGCACGTCGCGATGCCCGAGCACGCGAATCCATTCGCGCTCTTCCAATGTCTTGACCATGTTGGACGAAACCGCGACACCGCGGATCTGTTCAATTTCAGCGCGCGTGACCGGCTGGCGGTATGCGATCAGCGCCAGGGTTTCGAGCAACGCGCGGGTGTATTTGCTCTGGCGCTCGGTCCACAAGCGCGACACCCAGGGCTGCACGTCTGGTTGGATCTGGAATCTCCAGCCGCTGGCGACTTCAACCAACGCGACGCCGCGTTCGGCGTAGTCAGACTGCAGCAGCTCGATCGCCTCGTGAATGCTGTCCACCCCCGGCGGATTTTCCTCGCCGAACAGCTCATTGAGCTGAACCAGAGTCTGTGGGCTGGAGGCCGCCATGACCGCGGCTTCGATGACACGTTTGAGTTGTTCTATTTCCATGGGCCCATACTTGAACATTTTGCCTGCTTGCACTCTATTCTTTCTTGAACGGAAGGCTTACTTGAACGGACGGACTGTTTGAACGGAAGTCGTGCTGGATCTTCGGGGCGACTCAAGACGCTTCGCGGACCGCAAGTGTCTTCACGTAAATGGGACCGAGTGCCTGGTTCTGCACGATTTCGATCAGGTTTTCCTTGGCAAGTTCGAGGATCGCAAGGAAGCTGACCACCACCCCAAGGCGACCTTCTTCCAGCGTGAACAACGCTTCAAAAGCATGAAACTGCGCATCCAGCAGCAAATTGAGCACATCACTCATGCGCGCACGCACCGACAGCGTCTCGCGCTTGATGTTGTGCTGACTAAACAGATCTGCACGCTTCAGCACATCTTTCAGTGCCAGCAGCAGCTCGCTCATTTCCACTGGTGGGGGCAGACGCACAACGTTGCGCTCGCCTGGGTCTGCGTGCGCCGGGTAAAAGTCGCGATCCTGGCGCGGCAGCGTGTCGATGTCCTCGGCGGCCTTTTTGTAACGCTCGTATTCCTGCAGGCGACGGATCAGGTCCGCGCGCGGATCCTCTTCCAAGTGCTCCGCGCCGGGTGGTCGTGGCAGCAGCAGGCGAGATTTGATTTCGGCCAGGATTGCCGCCATCACCAGATACTCGGCGGCCAGCTCCAGTTTCATGTTCTGCATCAGATCGATGTAGTCGATGTACTGACGCGTGATCTCGGCAATTGGAATTTCCAGAATGTCCAGATTCTGACGTCGAATCAGGTATAGCAACAAGTCGAGCGGGCCCTCGAACGCTTCCAGAATGACTTCCAGCGCATCCGGCGGGATATACAGATCCTGCGGCATCTGCAGCACCGGCTGCCCGCGCACGATCGCAAGCGGCATCTCCTGCTGCTGGGGCAGCAAGGGAAACGGCACCACGTTGTTGGGCAATTCAGCGGCTTCGCTGTTCATCAGGATCGATCAATGGATCTGGAGGACATTTTCTAAGTGTTCTTCCTGTGCGGTTTCGCGCAGGGAATGGATCGAAGAGTCGGATCAAATAAGCAACGCAGCACCGACCGTGGTCAATGCAAATACCGCAGCGCTACCAACACGGCAGCAGTTCCATACAAAATGAGTCGCCGTCGCTGGCGAGATCGAAAGGTCTGGCGGAATACGACGGAAAGGTCTCGCGGCTGCTCGCCGCGCCAGTCGCTTCAAACCCCTGCGACTGACTGCGTGGTCAGCTTACGCGCAGAATCGGGAGCTGTCCAGACTCCGCTCCGGGTATCATTCGTTGATGTACTACTTCATTTACGGTATTGACCGCCCTTACTCGATCGAGGCCCGCCGCGCTGCGCGTCCGGCCCATCTGGCCCGTTTGCACGAATTGTGCGACCAGGGGCGCCTGTTGATTGCCGGTCCTCTGCCAGCGATTGATGCCGAAGACCCCGGTCCTGCGGGGTTTTCGGGCAGTGTCATCATCGCCGAGTTCGACTCGCTTGCGGTCGCCCGGGGCTGGGCCGATGCCGACCCCTATCTGGGTGCGGGGGTCTATCACGAGGTCATCGTGCAGCCATTCCGCAAGGTGTTGCCGTGATTCCCGCTGAACGCAAGGCCTTTATCGAAGATGTCCTGCGCGAGGCCTTTGCCCCGACTTCGTTGCTGGTGCTTGATGAGAGCCACAAGCACGCGGGCCATGCGGGTGCGCGCGACGGACGCGGGCATTTTGCCGTGGAAATCATCGCCGAACCTTTTCGCTCGCTGAAAGCGCTTGAGCGCCACCGCGCCGTTTATGCCGCTTTGGGCGCGTTGATGCAGACCGACATCCACGCTCTGTCGATCAAGGCCGACGCGCCGGCGTAGGATCGCAACGGTCGCGATCGTCGGGGCAGAAATTCGGGCGCGCTACAAGGGAACCTCTGAACAAGTCCGGAGCCGCGATAGCCCCTGAGCCAGGGGGAGAAAAACCGAAGGTTTTTAGGGGTTTGGCACGAAATAAGCAGTGTGGCGAAGACGAAATGGTGACTTATTCAGGCCTTCCTTAGGCAGATTCAAACTGCTCAATGCGCTGCACCAGACGCAGGCAATCGCTATAGCGGTTGTACAGCGGCGTCGCTGCCACGCGAATGATATCGGGCTCGCGCCAATCGGCCACGATGCCATCTTCCGCAAGAAACTCGAACAGCGACTTGCCGGTGTCGCGACTGCCGTGGACGCGCAGTGACAGCTGCGCGCCACGCTGCTCCGGCGCAGCGGGCGTGCGCACCTCCACCCGCGCCGACGCCAGCTGTTGCAGGCAGTCAGCCAGGTACGCCGTCATACGAATCGACTTCTCACGCAACCGCGCCATCCCGGCACGGTGAAATACATCCAGAGAGCTGCGCAACGGCGCCATCGCGAAGATCGAGGGATTGGACAGCTGCCAGCCGTCGGCGCCAGGGGTCGGGTTGAACTCTGGCCGCATCTGGAAACGTGTGGCCTGATCGTGTCCCCACCAGCCGGCGAATCGCGGCCGCTCGGTATGGGCATGACGTTCATGCACAAAGCAGCCGGCGATCGCGCCCGGCCCGGAATTGAGATATTTGTAGCTGCACCAGACGGCGAAGTCCGCATTTGCGTCATGCAGGTTCACCTCGACATTGCCGATGGCATGAGCGAGATCGAATCCGGCGATCGCACCGGCACGATGCACTTGCTGCGTGATTGCTTTGAGATCAAAGTTTTGCCCAGTCAGATACTGCACGCCTGGCCACAGCACCAGCGCGAGGCGCGGGCCGTGCTGCGCGATGGCGCGCTCGAGGGCAGCATCGGAGATCGAGCCGTCGGCTTGATCTGCTTCCAGCTCGATCAGGCACTGCGCCGGATCCAGGCCGTGAAAACGAATCTGTGATGCCACTGCATGTCGGTCCGAGGGAAATGCGTGCTTTTCGATCAGGATCGCGGGGCGCTCGGCAGTAGGTCGATAAAAGGTCACCAGCATCAGATGCAGATTGGTGGTCAGGGTGTTCATCGCCACGACTTCACTGGGCAATGCGCCGGCGACCTCGGCCAGGTGTTCGCGCACGAAGCTGTGATAGGGCATCCACGGGTGTTTGCCGCGGAAGTGGCCTTCCACGCCCAGATCGCGCCAGTCGTCGAGTTCCGCGATCATTGCAGCGCGCGTGCTGACGGGTTGCAGGCCGAGTGAATTGCCGCACAAATAGATCTGCTCGCGACCGTCGTGATGGCGCGGAATCAGGAACTCGTCTCTGAACCCGGCAAGCGGGTCGCATGCATCCTGATGCAACGCATAGGTTTCGGTGGCGATTGCAGACATCGCAGTACCAGTTTTCGGGGGAGGGCACGCAGTGTGACGTCGGGCGCGTGCATCCTCAATACCGCCGCCTCAATGCTGCGTGCGGCTGCGCATCGCATAAATCAGCCAGGCAATTGCGGCAACCACAGCACTGGCGAGAAAAGCTCCCTGGCCGCCATTCAGTTCCCACATGGTTGCCGCCAACAAGGCACCGAGTACGCCGCCTAGCCCTGACGAAAAGCCATAGAGGAGGCTTTGACCGGCCGCTGCACGCCGACCAGGGAAGAACTCGGTCATCTGGCGCATACAGCACGAGTGAAACACAGCGAAACCCAGCGCATGCAACAGCTGTGCTGCGGCCATCAGCACAAACGAATCGGCGAAAAACGCGGTGACGATCCAGCGCAGAACGGTAGCGCCGATGCAGATGCTCATCAATCGTGGCGCGCCGAAGCGCTCGATCAATCGTGGAACCTGCCAGAACATGGCGATCTCGATCGCCACGCCCAGAGCCCATAAAGACCCGATGGCAGTGCCGGAGTGTCCGTGCCTCTGCAGATGCAGGGTGTAGAACACGTAGAAGGCACCGAATCCAGTCTGCATCAACAATGCGACCAGCAGGAAACGACGCACGCCGGGCCGGTTCCAAAGGTGACCCGCATCGCCGATCTGGTTCTGGTACTCGGGCGGTACATCGTTGCGGTGCGGCCAGGCCGCGCACACCATCAGCCCAAACAGAGGCAGAGTGATCAATGGGAAATGCTCGCTTCCCCAATAATCCAGTAGCCAGCCATAACTCGCCGCAACCACCAGAAAACCGACCGAGCCCCATAGCCGGATGCGGCCGTAGTCGGAGCTGCGCGTTCCCAATGCCACCAGGGTCATTGCCTCGAACTGGGGCATCACGGCGTTGTAGAACAGCCCGAACAACGCCATTACAGAAAACAGCTGCAGTGTCGTGGTGGTCAGTGTGAACCCGGCGAAACACAACAGGGTGAGCACCGATCCGGCCACGAACCAGTGTCCCGGTCGCGTACTGCGCTGTACCAACGCGCTCCACAACGGTGGACCGATGATGCGGCTGCCATACCAGATGCCGAGCATGCCGCCGACCACGTAACCGCTATGTCCGAGCGCGTCGACCCAGCGACCGATGTAGGGCGTATAGGCGCCGAGCGCTGCGTAATAGCAGAAGTAGAAAATCGCGAAGCGGCGAAAGGATGTAGTCATGCGCGATCAAGCTTAACGTGTGAGCGAAGCCGGCCGCGACCCGCAGCAATGCATCGTGCTTTGTGCTGCGCAGCGCTCTTCAGTTTCTCAGTGTTGCTACGCTTCATGCTCAACGAGGAGTGTCGGTATGTGTCGACTGCTGTGGATGGGCTTGCTGCTTTCATTTCAAATCGTCACCTCTGCGACTGCGGGCACGGCTGACGACGCCTTCAAGTTGTTGTACGAACGCGAATGGCGGTGGCGGCTGAAAGAATATCCGCAGCTTGCCACCGCCGTAGGTGTCCATGAGTACGATCACCTGCTGGGTCACGTCGACATTGACAGCCAGAAGGCGCGCCTAGTCTGGTTAACCAAGTTGCGCAGCCAACTGGACGATTTCCAGATCGAGTCGTTGAGCGCAGAAAATCGCATCAATTACCTGATCCTTGCCGAGCAGATCAACAACAGTATCGCCGCGCTGAAGCTTGGTTCCTATCTGATGCCGATGAACTCGGACTCCAGTTTTTACGCTGATCTGCCGATGCTGGCCAAGGCACATCCGGTCGCCACGGAGCAGGACTATCGCAACTATCTGAGACGACTGGCCGCGGTGCCGGTGTACTTCGATGAACACATCCAGCTAATGCGCGCGGGGCTGCGTCGCGGCATGACGCTGCCGTCGATCGTCCTGCAGGGCCGCGACGCGCCGATCCGTGCATTGGCTGAGCATGCGGATGTCTACACCAATCCTTTTTATGCGCCGTTCAAATCGATGCCGGTGTCCATGGCCGACGCTACCGCGGTCGAGCTGCGCAACGAAGCCGCCCGGGCTATAGATGAAAGCGTGAGTCCAGCGTACGCGCGATTGCTCAAGTTCTTTGTGGGTGAGTATCAGCCGCGCGCGCGTGCTTCAATCGCCGCGTACGCGCTGCCCAATGGAAAGGCTTACTACCGCCAGCAGGTTCGCGAGTTCACGACACTCAACGCCACGCCCGAGGAGATTCACCAGACTGGGTTGCGCGAAGTTGCACGCATTCGCGCTGAGATGGAAGCGGTAATGCGCGAAGCGAAATTTGACGGCGACTTTGCCGCTTTTTTGCACTTCCTGCGCACTGATCCGCAGTTCTACGCCAATACACCACGCGAGTTGCTGATGCACGCTAGCTACATCGCCAAGCGCATCGACGGCATGTTGCCGAAATATTTCGCGCAGTTGCCACGGTTGCCGTATGGCGTGGCGCCGGTGCCGGATTCGATCGCCCCATACTACACAACTGGCCGTTACAGTCCTGCGCCCGAGGGTGGCAAGGAAGCAGGCTTTTACTGGGTCAATACCTGGAAGCTCGAGGCGCGGCCGTTGTATGCGCTTCCTGCGCTGACCCTGCATGAGGCGGTTCCCGGCCATCATCTGCAGGGCGCGTTGGCCAATGAGCAGGGCGAGCAACCTCCGTTTCGACGCTACAGCTACATCTCGGCATTCGGCGAGGGATGGGCTCTGTACGCCGAGCATCTTGGGGTGGAAATGGGCGTGTACGAAACGCCCTACGAACACTTCGGTCGCCTCACCTATGAGATGTGGCGGGCAGTTCGCCTGGTGGTGGATACCGGCATGCATGCCAAAGGCTGGCCGCGCGAACAGGCGCTCGCGCTGTTGCGGGATAACACCGCACTGAGCGAACACGAGATCACCACCGAAGTGGACCGCTACATCAGCTGGCCAGGTCAGGCCTTGTCATACAAGCTGGGCGAGCTGAAGATTCGCGATTTGCGCGCCCGAGCCGAGCAACAACTGGGCGCGCGCTTCGATATCCGACGCTTCCACGATGCCGTTTTATCGCTTGGCTCGGTACCCCTGCCGATCCTGGAGCAGCAGATCAATCTCTACATTGATCGAGAAAGCACCGCCAAGTAATTGAAAGGTATATGAAAATATAGATTGCTGAGTTGGTGCTCGACGAAAGTGACCAATGGCATATGGTGAATAGTGCGCTGTGTAGTACATTACCAGCACACCAAATCACGGAGCGCCAACATGATCCTCTTCTTCCCCCTCGTCGCTGCCCAGACTACCCCGGCCAGTGTTGTCGACTACGGCATTCCAGTAGCCGGTGATTTTACCTCCGAAGGGACCACCAGCGGCAATCGTTACCGCGAGCGCGATTACGGCGTTGGCTACGGCACCAGCAGCGGTTACGCCAGTGGCCGCAGCTACACCGATCGCGGCACGCAGTCTTACTTCCGCTGCGGTTGAGCACTGTGACCGTGACCAGAGCTGCGGTCCGAACCGTCGCCGGTGGCGTCGATGTGATGCCCACCAGCGCCGGCACGTTGGCTGAAACCTCGGCCGTGACGCGCGCGGCGCGCTGATCGCAGAACGCGTGCACTATCGGTATCCAAGCGGCCACGAAGCGGTAGCTGGCATCGACCTCAACCTTGGCCCCGGCATTTTGGGATTGCTAGCCCGGATATTTCATACGGCGAACTACAAATCGCCGACCTTGGCGTTCGCGATGGTCTGAGGCGTTGGGCGCGTTTTTTTCGGGTGCGATGGCACTACATCCTGTATTTTTCGCTTCCGCGGACATGACTCTCCCAACCCCCATTGTTTATCGCGTGCCGGGCACAGCACTGTTCTGGGCTTAGCCGCTCGGTGCCAGTCGCGTGGCGGCGAGGATGAAGAGTCTCGGTCAGGATCGCCATGCACCGGATCGTCGGTCGCATCCAGATCCAGCATCAACTCGCTCGGTGCAGCGCCCTGGCGCTGGATGAAATGATCAACCAACACCTCATGCAACGCCACCGCCACCGGCCGCTCCATCGCGTTGTCGAATCGGCATAGCGTCGGCGCCGAACTCGCCGCATGCCGCTGACCCAGCGCAGTCTTCAACGCCACATTATCGCGCAGCCGACCGTGATCGTTCAGATCCTGCTAACCCAGCGCAATCCCGAACACCCGCTGCGTCAACTGGGCCAACCGCGTGTGCCGAATCAACCACTGATCGCGGGTATCAGACAGGCAGCGCGACGCCGCCGACAACAGCCCAAAAGGCCGCTCAGCCTGCCGCAACAACAACGCCCCGCCAGCATCCAAGGTACTAGAGGATGGAAGCCAGAAATCTGGGAAAAAAGATCGGGAAACGAAAAAATAATGACCGTCAGCTACAGTTAGCCATGTCGACCCATCCAACTGCACCGATCACCATCGTAGACGGCGAGATCACCGTCGATGCCGAGCTGCTCGCGCCCAAGCTCGGGCTCTCGGCAGCGGCGCTCAAGGTCGAGATGCGCAAGGGCAGCATCGACAGCGTCGCCGAGGCCGGTATCGACGAGGACGCCGGACGCACACGTATTACTTTCAGGTATCGCACACGAGCTTGGACCGTGGTGGTCGAACCCGACGGCACCGTGGTCGAGAGGGTTCCGCCGATGTGGATGCCGCGCAAGCGAGCAGCGATCGTCTGACTCTGCCCGATGGCCAGGACTCCCTCATGACTGCCACTGTTTTGGATTCCGCTGCGACCACGATCGTTGCGGACAACACGCCCGAAACGCTCGCCCGCCAACTGCGCGCGCATCTGCAAGCGCGCGCCACGCAGCGCTCACCCATCACCTATCACGAGGCGGCCAAAGCGTTGCGGCTCTCGCCGCCGAACACCATTCATCAAGTCACGCAGGCGTTGGAGCAGATCATGGCCGAAGACGCCGCGGCCGACCGCCCCTTCATCGCCGCCTTGGTCATCGGCAAGTCGCGCGACGGCTTGCCGGCACCGGGTTTTTTCGACTGCGCGGCTCGGCTCGGACGCTTCGCCGGTGATGCAGCCGGGCCGGACGCCTGGGTGTTTCACGCGGCGCAACTCGACGCGGTGGTCGCCTTGTGGGCGCCGCCGGGCGACTGCCGGGACAGTGAATGAAGATGCATGGTCCTGCTCATTCGGCGCAGTCGCGACTGTCGCTTGCCACACCCTCTCCCACTCCTGACTGAGCCGCCCATGTCCGCGTCCGCCACCACCACCACCACCACCACCACCACATCCATTCCTGTTCTGGCCATTCCTGTTCTGGCACCGCTGATCGAAGCGGGAGTGAAGCAGCTCGACGCGAACAAGGTCCGCCGCCGGCCGGGATTCGATGACGCGCCGGTGCTGCGCAAGCCGGACTGGATTCGCGTCAGCATCCCGGGCGGCAATGCCGTCGCCATGCTCAAGAGCAAGCTGCGCGAAAACCATCTGGTCACCGTCTGTGAAGATGCCGGCTGCCCGAATATCCACGAATGCTGGAACGCCGGCACGGCGACTTTTATGATCCTGGGCGATATCTGCACGCGGCGCTGTTCGTTCTGCCAGGTCGCCAGCGGCCGGCCGAAGCCGCCCGATGCCAAGGAGCCGGACAATCTGGCGCGCACGATTGCCGATATGGGGCTGCGCTACGTGGTCATTACCTCGGTCGACCGCGACGACCTGCACGACGCCGGCGCCCAGCATTTCGCCGACTGCATCTGCCGCATCCGCGCGCTCTCCCCGGCGATCAAAATCGAGATCCTGACCCCCGACTTCAAGGGCAAGACGGATCACGCGCTGGCGACACTGAAAACCGCGCCACCGGATGTGTTCAACCACAATCTGGAAACCGTACGCGGGCTGTATCACAACGTGCGTCCCGGCGCCGATTACGACGGGTCGCTGCTGTTGCTGCAGAAGTTCAACGCCCAGCACCCGGAACTGCCGACCAAGTCCGGCATCATGCTGGGCCTGGGCGAGACGCGGGAACAGGTCGAAGACACGCTGCGCGACCTACGCGCCCACGGCGTCAACATGATCACCATCGGCCAGTACCTGCGGCCATCGCCGGCCCACCATCCGGTGATCCGCTACTGGACGCCGGAGGAATTCCTGCAACTGCAAGCCTTCGGCATGAGCCTGGGTTTTGCCTACGTCGCATCCGGTCCGATGGTGCGCTCGTCGTACCACGCCGACCGTATGGCGGCTGCAGCGGGTTACGTCACGCTCGACGCGTTGAAGAGGGCGGCAACGATATCTTCAGCGTCCTGACCAACTTGGGAGAAGGGCCATGAACTTGAACGTCTTGTAGAAGTTGATCCAGTCGCATCTGCTGCACGGCGACTACGAAAACCAGAATCAGAATCAGAATCAGAATCAGGATCAGGATCAGGATCAGGATCAGGATCAGGATC
>JAWXCG010000050.1:0-10385 GCA_034440555.1 Pseudomonadota bacterium | reverse complement strand
GTTGCCCGGCTGCGGAAAGTCCACTCGAACGACGCGCAGGCTTGCATCACCAATGCGCCATTGCAGAGCGATCGGATTGTCGCTGTCGTCCAGAAGGCTCAGCTCGGCATCCATGGTGTGGCCATTCTTGGCAGTGAAGCGACCGCTCGCGATCAACACCGGCAACGCCTGCGGTTGACCGTTGACCAGCACGCTCAAGGTACCTGCGGACTGTCGCTGCAACTCTCCCTTGAAGCTGACGCCATTGCCGGCTGTCAACGCGGCAGCAAGCGCCAACGGCGATTGCGCGGCGCCAGGCAAATCGGCCAAGGCCTGAGCCATCCAACGAGATTCGCCTACCAGAGAAAACCGCGACTTGCCGCTGGCGCGCAGCTCTTCAAGCACCACAGTGGAAGCGCCGAGCGCGGTGGTACCGGGATAGTCTTCCTCGACATCGGGCTCGAAGTAATTGCGATACGAGCGCGCCGACCGCAGGTCGTTGTCGTGCAGCAAACGCTCATTGCTCATCGTTTCTGGTTCGCCGTTACTGGCGCGCAGGACGGCGGAATAGCTCATTCGCCAACCATCCCCTTCGCGCTCGCTCAGCCGTTTGCGGGATTCGTAGTCACCATCGCGCTCCGCAATTGCGGTGGTGATGGTCAGACCCGGTATCAGCGGAATGACCGGAGTAGCTGCTACCACCGACTGCGCGAGCAGCACCGATAGCGCGAAAACGAACCGCTTCAGCATGAACCCTCCGGATTGCACAGTTTGAGCGTGAGTTTGTAGTTGCCGTTGGCCACGCCGTTGCCTTTCTGGCGGCGAAAGGTTTCATTCACTACAAAACCTTTCGGCGTCTTGGTGACTGCAGCGCGAATGCCGCTGTCGCCAAAGGCGCGCTCGATGAAAAAGCCGCCGCTCTTGTAGGGCAGTTCGAACGTGGTGAACTGGGGCCCAAGCATGGCCGAGAGCGGGCTGACCACGACATACACGACCCGTGCCATAGCTTCGTAGTCGCGCGTGGCGGGCTGGCGTCGCAGCGTCAACACGCCATCGACAATCTCGCCTTCCACCGGCACGAAAAAACTGTAGGGCTTTATAAATACGGCGGCGGCCTTACCCTCGACTTCAATGGGCTTTTCCTCCTTCAGCGAGGAATCGGGATTGACCCGCGTGCCCGTCAGTAAATTGAGAATTTCCGGTTGAGGCAACACAGCCCGCTTGTACAGAATGGCGCCGCTGGTGAGTCCCGGCCAACCAATACGCAGTGCGTCCTCCCACAGTGTGAACTGGGTTGCCTGACCCAGGAAATCACCCTTCACTACCACCGCTTGCCCATAAGTGCTGCCCTTGGCATAACGCAAATCCAGCCGTCCTTCAAACGTGATCGTATACGCCCACCACTGCCGGCCATCCTTGGCGTTGAATTCGGCGACCATGCCGCCGTTGAAGTTGCCAGCGAGGCGCTCGCAGTACTTGGCAAATTGTCGCGCGGCGATGAATGAGGCCAAATCCGATGCGAGACCCGCAACATTGCCCTGCAACGCTTCTTTGACGGCCAGTTGCGGCAACACCAGTTTGAGATTCCAAGCACCTTTGATTTGAGCATCGCCGACGGCCAGCGCGATTTTGCTGGCTTCGTTGGCAGGAAATCCGTATTTTGCGCCGAGTTTGCTCGCCAGCGCTGCGCCCTTGCTGGCCAGAAAATCAATCACTACTGCCTTGACCGCTGCCACTGGCCCGCCAGCCAGATTGAACAGTGCCGAAGCGAAGTTGAAGCCCTCTATTATTCGCTCGATCGCCTCGCAGGTGACGCTGCCGCGACGGCTCTGTGCCAACTCACCGAGTATGCGGGCGCGCTCCTTTACGCTTTTGGTCTGCCAGTTGGCGAGTTCACGCGCCAGCGGCTTGAGTGCAGGCTTGAGTTTGGGATCGCTCTTGACGGCATCGACGAGTGGCGCTGTCAGCGCGCGCGTCTCGCGCAATTGTTTGATCGCCTGATGCATCTTGGGGCGCGCGGTCGCCCACTGCGTTTTGACCTCGTCTCGTGCCGGGGAATCGGGCAACTTCTCAAGTTGTGCGTCCAGGTCCTGGACCATGTCCTCAATCACCTGCGCCAGCTTTTGCGCTTCTGCATGAGCCTCTTCGATTTCCTCTAGCGGTTCCTGCACAGCCACGTCGAACTTGCCCTTGCCGCGCATGCCTCCGCCTGGGGATGTGACGTCAACTACATAACTACCGGGTTCGTCCGTGCCGGTGAAGCTGATGCTGTAGTCGCCGTTGCTCGAGGGTGCGGTCTTCAGTACTTGCTCCTTGCCCCCGGGTTTGGCCACCCGAATCGCGACATCGCCTTTGCCATCGATCGGCGCAACGCCATCAATCGTCACCGGCATGCCCGGCTCAATCGACGTCGCAGGCGCGAATCGCACCGAGACGGCGGGCTTGCTCTCGCCTTCGTCCTGCGCATGACTCGTGGGCGCCAACACAAACAGCAGCGCTGTGGTCCAGCCGCGTATGCTCACAGTCTGGGTGTCGCGTTGCGCGCCAAAGCTTCCAAACGCTGCGCCAACCCCTCGGTCTGGCCCATGCCGGTGACATTGAGGGTCAGCATGCGTCTGCCCTTTCGCACCACCAGTTGTTGCGTCCCTACCAGATCGGCATTGCTGGCCGACAACCAGGCCTCATCGCCCAGATCGTCCAATTCCTGTCCAGATTTTTTTGTCTTGGCATCAACCTGTTGGTTGACCATTGCATTGAGGTTTCCCGACAACCCGGTGACGCTGTTGAACACAGCTTGCGCCGTCGACAGGTCGCCGTTGTCGCTGACCAGCACCATCAACATGGTGATGCGCCCAGGACTACCCGAGCTTGCCCAGATGCAGGCTTCAGGTTCATCGCTCATCTGGCCCACTCCCTGCTCAAGTACGGACTGCGCCTGTTCCGCGGTGACCAGTGCGCAGGCGCGCGGCAGCGGCGTTGTTGGCGATGACTGCGGCTCCACGTCTGCGTCTGCGTCCTCGAACGCGGGCCAGCTCGATGTCGGTTCTGCCGTCGTCTGTCCCGCGGACAACTGAGACGCCGACGTTTGATCACTGTTGCAGGCCGCAAGGGCAAGCGAGAAGAGCAAGCAGAAAAGTGCACGATGCATGGTGATTCTCCTCAGAGTTTTGGCGCAGTCACGTCTTGATAGCGATAGCGCACTTTGGTGTTCGGCCCGGACTGCGCATAGAGCAGACCATCCTTGCCGATATAGACCTTGTTGCTCACCGCAGCCGTCCCCGGCATGGTCATCGTGTAGCCAACGATCGTGGTGGCGATGCCATCCACGGTTTCGCTGCCCAGTTGCTTGCAATGCTCAAGCTTGATAGAGCCTTTGCGCATATCGGCAAGCAGCGCGCGTTCGTCAGCCCAGAAGCCCGACTTGATCCTGCGCCATTTACCTTCGATTTTTGCGTACAAAACGTCGTCGTCGACGATCGCTTCCATGCGCTGTCCGCCGCCCAAATCCATCACCGATTGACGTGCTGGCTGCCGCGCGGTTTTCTCGGCCGCTGCCAGAAACTGTTCGCAGACGCTGTCGAGAGCGTACGCCGGCAACGCGACCACTCCCGTCAATAGCGTGATCAACCGGAAAATCTGATGCTTCAACAACATGGCTTTTCATCCTCATTCGAGTGGCTTACCTGCACATACTCCGAAGCCGGGGCAGGACTGACAAGATCCAGTTGTTGAGCAGTTGCGCTGGCGCGTTGCCGTTCAAAGTCAGTCACCAGCGCACGCGTGGCGCGACTTCAGGCAGCAAGAATGGCGAGAACCGCGAATAACCTGAACGGTGCGAAAAGATCGCCGGGCCTTGTTCTGCCAAACCGCCACCCCGAGCCGTAGCAGCATCCGGATTATTTGCGCTTGTCAGCTCCAGCAGCTGCAACGCGTATGTACCGGTTCTACTCAATTGCGCAGGTACCTGTCATGTCTAGATCCATTTTCGCAACCGGGCTTGTCGCTTCGGCGTTGGCCGGGCTACTTGTCAGCATTGCCTCGTCGGTCAATGCCGAAGGCGCGCCGGATTTGAGTTTTGGCACGCAGGGCTTCGTGCGCTACGAGCACTCCAATATTGTGGAAGAGCCCAATCTCGAGCGCGGCTTGCAGATCGGTCGTCAGCCCGATGGTCGACTGGTCGCACTGGCCCAGCACCGAATTGAAGACACGGCGCAGGCGAACAGTCCACTGGTGGCCATCTTCGATCCCAACGGCGGGCTGCTGCGCGGCAATCTGTTTCAGACGCCCTTCGTCGCACCGCCCGATCCGCCCATTGCCGGTGCTGCGATCGACAGCGCCGGGCGCGCGCTGTTCGTTGGTGATGCCAATGCCGGTTCGTTCATGACGGTGCTCACCGCCGTGTCGATAGCGCCTAGTTTTGTCTATGCCGCCGAGATTGATGCCGTACTGCCGGTCAATGCGGGCGGAGTTGAATTCCACCGGTCGATTCTTGGCTTCGGCAACGGTGACATTCTGGTTTGCGGCATGCGCACGCTTTCGCTGACGCTGAACCCGATGTGTCGCATGTTGACTGCATCTGGCTTCATCGGGCCGACATTCGGCAACAATTCCCTATTCGCCCCACCCGGCACTTTTTTTCTTACTGCCGTGGAGATACCCAATCTTGAACAAGGCAGCATTCTCGCTGCGCAGCTGGATCGCACCGGTCGAATTCTTCTGGGTGGGCGCATACGTCTCAGCGGTGTCAACCAAGACCTGTTCTTTTCCGCACGACTTCTGCGCAGCGGATCATTTGATACCAGCTATTGCTTGAATTCGGTCTGTGCCGGGGCCACGGCTTCGGCGCCTGGATGGCGCGCAGACTCGATTGCCGACGCGGACGAGATCAGCAAAAGCGCGCTGATCGAGCGCCCGGACGGCAGCATCGCGCAAATCCTGGATATAGAGGTGCAAAGTACGCAGCAGTTTGCGTCAGCCCTTATGCTGTATGGCGCCGACGGTGCGCTGGCGTACGCGAATATCTTGCAGCTGGGCGAGTGGTCGCGCATGGGCGGGCAACTGGGCGTCCAATCCGACAACAAGTTGATTGTGCCTTTGAGCTATCGCCCGAACGCCACAACGCAACTCGGTGCCGTGCTGCGTGTACCCGCCGATCCGGCGCAGTTCGGCGGGTTCGACCCGAGCTTCCAGTACGCGCCAGCAGGAGTAACCGCGATACCGGGCATCAGCGTGATCCGCCCGAATCTTCCCGGCGGCATGCCCGCAACCTCGGTTGAATGCAACTCGGTATTGGTCGAGTCCGGCAGCATCATTTGCGCCGGACTGGTGCGTGTCAGCGACACGCCGCTGAACCTGGACCTGCTATTGGCGCGCATTTCGATCGACGAATTCGATCCGGTCTATGCGGGCGGGTTTGAATAGCGTCTTCTTGAGGAAGGTCTGAGTAAGTCACCACCTCGTCTTCGCCACACTGCTTATTGCTTTCCAAACCCCTAAAAACCTGCGGTTTTTCGCCCCCTGACTCAGGGGGCTATCGCGGCTCCGGACTTGTTGAGAGTTCCCTCGACGAAGGTCTGAGTAAGTCACCACTTCGTCTTCGCCACACTGCTCATTGCTTGCCAAACCCCTAAAAACCTGCGGTTTTTCGTCCCCTGACTCAGAGGGCTATCGCGGCTCCGGACTATTCAGAGGTTCCCTGATTGATCCGCAGCCATTCGGCGCCCGCCAAGAAGCTTGAAAACGCGATGTAACCAGCGGATGAACCGCGGCCATGACCCAGCATTCAGTAGTTGACGAACACGCGGCTCGACAGCCTGGAGCGTGCAGTCGCTATGGACATATACCGGGTGTCGACGGCCCCAGAGCATCTTCGAAGTTTCCGCGGAATATCTCATCGCCCAGCATCGGCGCGAACTCGCTGGTGTTGCCGGCGGCATCCACAGCGCTGGCGACCAAAGGCAGCACATTGCGGCCATCACCGGCAATCAGTGTGAACGGCAGCAGTTGCTGCGCCTGAGCGGAGGTAATGGTATCGCTCGCCAACAAGCTATCGCTGCCACCGCCGCAGGCGCCGCGATAGAAATTCACCTTGATCGGGTACGTCGCGTTGGCGATTGCGGTGTCCACTCGATATTGCAGCGCGACGCTGCTTCCACCCTCGTTGAGAAAGCCGGCGGGCAGAGTGACTTCAGGGAAGTTCTGTAATCGATTGCCGCCTTGCTCATCAGCATCATCGGTATCGTTGGGCGTACTGCCCACAGCGCCGCCACCGTTGACGTTGTCGAAGGGTATGCCGCGATTGCCATAGTATCGATTCAACGGTGTCGTCACGTCGAGGCAGCGATCATTCAGTATCCCGGCGGCGGCGCCATAGGCGATGAGATTTGCCTGGCCTGGTGCAGTACCCCCGATCGCGAGCGAGCATTGTGCGCCGAGCAAACCAATCGTCGGCTGCGACTGGCTTGGACTTTGCGGATTCAAACCATTGCCCAGTGGCTTGGTGCCGGTCACATCGGTGCCAAAGTAGTTGCCTTCGATCAGCGTGCCGGCGAATTCGTTGGCAGACTGGCTCGATAGCCGCAGTGCGCTGAAGCGTGACGCCGAGATCACGTTGCGCGCATCGGGATCGGAGCCGCCGATCAGGGCGTTGCGCAAATTTCCGGAAGTGCTGATCGCATCATTGGTATTGCCAACAGCTTCGCTGCCCGCGGCATTGGTACCGATCAGATTGCCTTGAATGCGAATGCCGTCAGAAGCGGCGAAAAAAATTACCGCGCCAAACATTCCGCTGATCAGATTGCGCTGTGCGGGCAATACGCCGCCAATCTGATATGCGCCGCCCGACTGCACGCGAACACCTAGGCCCAGACCATTGTTACCAGCGAGCGAAGCCACACCGCCGCTGATATCGGTGCCCAGATAGCAGCCCTCGACCCGATGCCCGGAACCGCCGCTGAGCAATATCTGCGACTGAAAGCGACTGATCGCCAAGCCGCGAAAGGTACTGGCTGGCTGGGCGAAAAAATTGAGGCTGATCTCCAAGCCGCTCTGCGACATTGCAGACGCGGTGCTGGGCAGAATTTCGATTTTGAGCGTACCGTTCAATCCGCCCTGCGACGGCGTGTTGGTGTTGGGGCTGGCGCCGGGCTGGCTGTAACCGTCAATGACCACGGGCGCTTCGATCGCGGGCAGGGCACTGGCACCGACAAGAATCAGCCAGTGTTGGGTGGATGCCTGGAAGCCTGGATCGGTATCGGCGATATTGAACTCGATAAGGTCTTCAGCTGGCGTCAGATTGGCGGCCAGCAGCGCACCACGCAATGAACATGCGCCGCCGCTGCAATTGTCGCCAGACAGGTCGCTGGTGGTGTTGACGGTGAGCGTTACGGCGTGCACGCTGGTCGAGAGCGCCGCCAGAATCAATAGTGAGAAGGTGCGCATGGCTGTGCCTCTTTGGTTGACGGTGGAAGACTCACTCAAAGCCATCGGCGTGCAGTACGTAAGCCGCAGGCAATTCACTGAGTTGGCGCTCGATCGATCCGCTGTCGCACAGCGCGATGCCATTGCCATCGCCATCAATTGGCGCCGAGCGGCCGCGTTGGTCAAGATCGTGCTGGGGCGGGCAGGGAACATGATCAATCAACGCACTGCCGGCATTGGGTACGTGCGCCAGCAGATAGGTCCCGTTGTTGGTCAGGCCACTAAGATTGAGCGCGTTCGCGGATGCGATCGGGACATCATTGGGCTGCATCGGGTTGCAGTCGCCAGGCATGAAATTTCCGTCCTGTGACTGAAACAGTCCGTTTCCGGCGCACGTGTCGACGCCCGACCCGAGCAGAACGCTGTTGCGAAGCGAAATTGCAGTGGCTTTTCCGTGCGCGTAGATCGCGCTGCCAGAGGGTGCGCTACCGCCAAACATGGTGCTGTGCGAAATGTGCAACGATGTTTGGACGCTGGTCGAGTACGTGCCGGCAAATATGTCGCCACCCTGCGCGGCTGCGTCGAGCGCACGATTACCGCTGAAAGTGAGATTGTCGAGCTCGAGCGCTGAAGAATTTTCGACATAAATTCCACCGCCTCTGATGCTGGCTCGATTGTCAATGAAGCTCGCATTGCGGATCGGCAAATTGAAAAACCGCACCGCCATGCCGCCACCGTACTGCGCGCTGTTGCCGATGAAGTTGACGCCAGTGAAAAAGGGCAGTGCTGAGCTGGCATGGATGGCGCCGCCTTGGAACGATGCGGTGTTCGCGTGAAAAGTTGTGCGGCGCAGGTCGGTTGTGCCGACCAGAAACGCGACTCCGCTGTCATAGGTCTCATCCAGTAACATGGCGCCGCCCCTGACCGCGACATTGCGCTCGAAGGACAGATCGACACCACCGATCTGACCTTGCGACCAGATGGCACCGCCGAGAATTGAAGTGTTGCGGGTGAATTGCGCAACTGACATCACCAGTTGTCCAAAGCTACCGCCGTTGCCAGGTGCGGGGCCGAATACCGTGATCGCGCCTCCGGTAGAGGTGGAACTATTCTCGTCAAAATAGGACCGTTGGATACTGGCGCGCGATCCGAATGCTGGAATCGTGGGACTGGGTCCCGTATCCAGCCCACCGAGGTTCATCGCGCCTCCGTCCGCCGCCTGATTGCCGGTGAAGCTGAGCTGGTCGCCGGTGGCCACGCTGGCGCCTTCATACAGATGCATGCCACCGCCACGTTCGACTGCGCTGTTGCTCTCGAAGTTGGTGTTGGCGATGCTGTGCACACCACTGCGCAACAACAGCGCGCCGCCGTTTGTTGCCGTGTTGAACTCGAAGCGCGAATCGATCACGCTGAGGTTGGCGAACCAAATCTGGATGGCACCGCCCTGATCAACGGTTGCGCGGTTTTCGCTGAAGGTGCTGCGCAGCGCGCTGACCGCGCCATTGGCTGCGATTGCACCGCCGTGCTGGGCGCGGTTCAAGCTGAAGGTGCTGTCGCTGATGCTCAGCACTGCGCTGGGCTCGGTTGCAATCGCGCCACCGGAAAAGTCTGCATTGTTCTGATCGAAGATGCAGCCTTTTATCGTGAGCGAGGTGCCGGCAGCCACGGACACCGAACCACCAAAACCGGACACTGCGCGACCGCGAACCAGACTCAGTCCACGCAACTCGACCTGGCTTTGCGCACCCTGCACGGTAAAATGGCGAGTGAGGTCTTGCGCATCGAACGTAATCCGTCCGCCGCCATCGATCAACGTACCCTGGCTAAGTCCCTTGCTGCTGGTGATGGCAATGGTGTGCGGATTCACCCCGCAATTGAACGACATCACGCCGCCGGGAAAGCTGGCGCCGGGATACAAGGCGTTTATCGCCGCGTTGACTGCAGTCTCGGTGCAAGAGGCCGGTGTGCCCGTGCCCACAATCGTATCGTCGGCATTGACGCCAGCTGCGCACGCGAGCAGCGGCAGGGCAACTACAGTTCGGAAAGCGCGAAAGGCTGGCGACATGGCGGTAGGTCTCAGGATCAGGGTCAGTCATGCATACGCCGCATTGCGATCAGACATGACAAACAATCTCAGCGCGGGCCGCCGGGCAACGCGAGACCGTGATCAAGTCTGCGCTGCAGCGCCCCCATATCGAGCAGCGCCCACGTCGTGGGCGTTTCAAATGGTTTAACGGCGTGACTGCGAGCAGGCACTGATTTCAGCCCACAATCATTGACTTCAGCTGTCGCTGGTCAGCCCGCGAATCGCCGGTTTCGCCGCGTCGCCAGACAGCGTCTGCAATGCCCGCGCAGCGCTCTGCGCGCGGGCTCGATCTGGCGCGGTGGCAGCTGGATCGAGCGTATCGATCAGCAGGTCGAGCTCGTAAACCTGGAGCGTCGTCTCGCGACCGCTGACGGCAATCAATTCGCTGCGCAACGATTTAAGTTTGGCGAGTGCCAGCGGGTCATCGTCGTCCAGCAGCGCGAGCCACAGAATGTGTGCGCGAATGCGCATGGCTGCCAGGCTCTGCGCCCCCGCGGTTGCTTCGATCTGTGCCAGCGCTTGGACGAATATCGGGCCCGCCGCATCGGTTTGACCTTGCAACATGTATGCGCGCGCCAGGCTATCCAGTGACTCGCCCAGCGGCCAACTGGGTTGCTCGCCATTGAGCTGTTTGAATTGCGCTGCGACGGGCATCAGCTCGGCTTGCGCCTGCGCGTATCGGCCCTGCTGAAGCAGACTCTCCGCGTGCAGCCAGCGCACCCGCAAATGCAGAAAGTTGCTGCTCTCAGCGGTGATCTCCAGTGCCTCGATGCCAGCATCGAGCAATTTCTCGGCCGCCTGGGGCTGTCGGCTGTAGAGCAGGAGTTTGGAGCGGATAAGTTGCACATTGACCAGATTCACCGGTGAGGCGTCCGTCGCCAGTGCCTGCTCGCTTTTCTCC
>JAWXCG010000049.1:0-6172 GCA_034440555.1 Pseudomonadota bacterium | reverse complement strand
TCAGCCAGCGACCCAGATCACCGGTCTTGTACATGCGCGCCTTCGGTGTCTTGGAGAATGGATCAGCAACGAAGCGCTCCGCCGTCAGCTCAGGCCGATCGAGATAACCGCGCGCGACCTGCGTACCGCCAATATGTATTTCCCCGACCACGCCCATCGGCACCGGTTGCAGGAGTTCGTCGAGCACATAGATTCGCGTATTCGCAACCGGCCGCCCGATGCAGACCTCACGCGCCGGCAACGCTGCCGAGGCATCGAGTGCGATCGACGTGGCGTAGACAGTCGCCTCGGTCGGGCCGTACGTGTTGAGTACTTCGCAAGCCCGCGTGATGGGATTCGCCATCCAGGATGCGAGGTAGCGTTGTTCGAGCTTTTCGCCGCCGACGATCACCAGGCGCAGCGTATCGCCAGGCAAACTGAGGCCCGCCGCGACCTGTTGCGACCACTGGTGCCAGAATGCGGTCGGCAGGTCGACGGCGTCGATCCGCTGTTCTTGCAGAAAGGCAACGAATGACGCGTCGGCAGCGATCAGATTGGCAGGACGCAGGACAACGGTGGCGCCGACCGACAAGGCCGGAAAGATTTCTTCGACGGACGCGTCGAATGAATACGAGGCGAACTGCAGCAAGCGATCGCCTGCTTTCATTCGGCAGTTGGCCACGTGCACGTGCATCAGGTTGATCACGCTGCGGTGTTCAACCATCACGCCCTTGGGCTGCCCGGTCGAACCTGACGTATAGATCACATAAGCCAAGTGTCCGGGGGTCACGCCCAAGGCTTGCGCGTCAGGATTGATTTCGGGCAGCTGCGACAGGCTTTCGTCGTCCAGCACCACAACCGGCTTCCCGACCGAGGCCAGAAACGGCAGTCCGTCTCGCAACACCGACTGCGTGAGCACCGCCACCGGTGCGCTGTCTTCGAGCATGTAGCTCAAACGATCGACTGGATAGGCCGGGTCCAGGGGGACGTAGGCGCCACCGGCCTTGAGGATGCCGAGCAGGCCGATGACCATTTCCAGACTGCGCCCGACGCAGAGCCCGACGCGATCGTCGGGCTGAACGCCCAGTCCGATCAGATGATGGGCGACCTGATTGGCACGCTGATTCAATTCGGCATAGCTGAGCGTGCGATCTTCAAAAACCAGCGCGGTCGCAGCGGGATCGCGATCCGTCTGTTGCTCGAACAGAATGTGGATCAACTGCTCTTGCGGCTGCGACGCGTGGATGCTGTTGAAACCGTCCAGCAGCAGCGCCCGTTCAAGTGCCGGCAACAGCGTAAGACGCCCAACCGATTGCGTGTCGTTGGCTACCATGCCCTGCAGCAAGTTGAGCAGATATCCGGCAAAGCGCTCAACGGTGCGGCGTTCAAACAGATCCGAGGCAAAGACGAAATTGCCCTCCAGCGTGTCGCCAGTATCGACAACACCCAGCTCCAGATCGAAATGTGCAGTGTGGCGTGCAGTAACAACTGGCTGCAGCTCCAGGCCGGGCAGTGTCAGCGCGCCTTCGCCGGGTGTGTTGTCCAGAGCCAGCATGGTCTGGAACAGCGGGCTGTAACTCAAGTTGCGCTCGGGTTGCAAAGCCTCGACAACCTGCTCGAACGGCACATCCTGATGCGCATAGGCGCCCACCGTTATCGCTTTTATTTTCGACAGCAGCTCGGCCACGGTCGCGTTGCTCGTGACATCGACACGCAGCGCCAACGTGTTGACGAAGAAGCCGAGCAGCGGTTCGATCTCCGCACGGCCACGATTGGCTACCGGCGTGCCGACGACGACATCACTTTGTCCGCTCAGGCGCGAAAGCAGAATGGACCAGCCAGCCAACAAGCTCATGAACAAGGTGATTCCATGGCGTTGCGACATATTGCGCAGCGCCGCCGTCAGTTCGGGTGACAGGCAGAACTTCACGCGATCTCCGGCATGGCTTTGCATCGGCCGACGCGGATGATCCGTCGGCAGTTCCAACAAAGCTGGCGCGCCGCCGAGGTGCCTACGCCAGAAATCGAGCTGCGCCCACAGCACATCACCTTGCAGCCACTGCCGTTGCCAAGCAGCATAATCGGCGTACTGGATGGCCAGCGAAGGCAGCGGATCGGGCTGTCCCTGACTGAATGCCGTGTACAGCGCGCCAACCTCCTTGACCAGCAGACCGAGCGACCAACCGTCGCTGATAATGTGGTGCTGGGTAATCAGCAGCACGTGTTCGAGTTCACCCAGACGCAGCACGCGACCGCGGATCAGCGGGCCAGCGGCCAGATCGAAGGGCGCACGCGCCTCACTGGCAACAAGTGCGGCCACCACGATTTCCTTCGCATCAACATCCAGCGCGCGCAAATCGTGCTCGAGCAAAGTAAAACCGCAGGCCTGCGGTGCGATCACCTGGATTGGTGATCCGTCTTTTCCGACAAAGCTGGTGCGCAGATTTTCGTGCCGCGCGACTACGCGATCCAACGTTGCCTGCAAGGCCGCGCGATCCAGCACGCCGATCAGCCGCAATGCCGCCGGCATGTGGTATGCCGCACCCGCTGCGTGGTCGAGCTGGTCCAGAAACCAAAGCCGCTGCTGCGACCATGATGCGGGCAGGGCTTTGCTGCGATCCGCCACAGCGATCGCCGTGTGTTCAACACCATCCGCAGCAGCCAGGGCGCGCGCCATGGCTTGCAGCGTCGGTTGCGCGAAAACTTCGCGCAGCGGCAGCTCCGCGCCCAGCGCCTGACGCAGGCGCGTTACCAGTTGTATCGCCAGCAGTGAGTGCCCACCCAGCTCGAAGAAATTATCGTTGCGCCCGGCCCGCTCCAGCCCGAGCAACTGCTGCCATACCTGCGCCACAACGTGCTCCACCTCGCCCAGCGGTGCCTCGTACTCACGGCTCGCCATGGCGGTCTGGTCGGGCGCTGGCAAAGCCTTGCGATCCAGCTTGCCGTTGGGCGTCAACGGCCATGACGTAACGCGCACGAAGGCACTTGGAATCATGTACTCAGCGAGGCCGAGCGACAGCGCAGCGCGCAGCTCGGGCGCCGATATCTCCGCCCCGTCCTGTGGCAGCACATATGCGACCAGCCGCTTGCCGCCGGCGTTGTCATCGCCCGCCATCACCACCGCTTCGCGCACTCCGTCGCACGCTGAAAGCTTCGCCTCGATCTCACCCAGCTCGACGCGAAACCCACGGATCTTGATCTGGAAATCGTTGCGCCCCAAGTACTCGATGGCCCCATTGCTGAGCCAGCGGCCCAGATCGCCGGTCCGGTACATCTTCGCAGCGGGCACATCCGAGAACGGATCGGGCAGGAAGCGTTCTGCGCTCAACTCGTCTCGGTGCAGGTAACCGCGTGCCACGCCGGCACCGCCGATATACAACTCACCAATCACGCCCAGTGGTACCGGTTGCAAGCGGGCATCGAGAATGAAGATCTGGCTATTCCAGATCGGCCGGCCAATCGGCGGAGTCACCGGCCAATTGGCGGAGTCATCCGACAGCGTGTGCGCAGTGACGACATGGGTTTCAGTGGGACCGTAATGGTTGTGCAGGCGCCTTTGCGGCAGGCGCGCGAAGAAACTCCGTATCGCCGCAGTCACGAACAGCTGTTCGCCTGCAGTGACCACATGCTTCAGTGACGGCAATAGCTCACCCTCACGTTCCGCAGCTGCTACCAGTCCCTGGAACGCAACAAACGGAAGGAAGATTCTCTCCACTGCTGCGGTCTTGATGAACTCGACAAGCGTAAATGGATCCTGACGAGTCTCCTCGCGCAGCAACATCAAGCAGCCACCGGAGCTCAGGGTGTAGAAGATTTCCTGAAACGCGACATCGAAGCCGAGCGCCGAGAACTGCAGCACTTTCTCGCCGCGGGCGCTGTCGGCTACCGCGCATTGCCAATTGATCAAATTGAGCAAGGGCGCATGCGGCATGGCCACGCCCTTGGGCTGTCCAGTCGAGCCGGAGGTATAGATGACATAGGCCAGGTGTTCCGGCCTCAGGCCAACGACCTGTGGATTGTGGTCGGGCTCGGCGGCCAGCGCTCCATTGTCCAGCACCAGCACTGGCACCGCAGTTTTCGGCAACCCGATGTCGCGCAAATTCGCCTGCGTCAACAACGCCACCGGCGCGCTGTTGTCCAGCATGTAGGCAAGGCGATCCGCCGGATAGGCGGGATCCAGCGGCACATAGGCCGCGCCTGCCTTGAGAATACCAAGCACGCCGATCAGCAGATCCAGACCGCGTTCAACGCACATCGCCACGCGTTGATCGGGCCTTGCGCCGAGCGCGATCAGGCGATGTGCGAGCTGGTTGGCGCGTCGGTTGAGCTCGGAATAAGTCAGGGTCTGCGCGTCGAATACCGCAGCGATCGCGTCCGGCTGACGCCGCACCTGATCCTCGAATAATGACTGAACTGGGCGATCGAATTGATGCGCCGTGCGCGTCGCGTTGAATCCAGTCAGTACTTGAGCGCGCTCTGATGTCGACAACAAAGGCAGGCGGCCGATCGGCTGCGTGTCATCGGCCACCATTCCCTGCAACAGCGTGACGAAGTATCCGACCAGACGAACTACAGTGTCACGGTCGAACAGGTCACTGGTGAAGCCAACATTCCCCTCCAGCGTCTCGCCGGTCTCCCTGAGCGAGAGTTCCAGATCGAAATGCGCTGTATGACGCGCACTACCCATTCGCGACAGGCGCAAGCCCGGCAAGTCCAGCTCGCCGCCGCTGGGCGTGTTGTTGAATGCCAGCATGGTCTGGAACACCGGGCTGTAACTCAGCGTGCGCTGGGGTTGCAAGGCTTCGACGACCTGCTCGAACGGTACGTCTTGGTGCGCATAGGCATCCAACGTCGTTGCCTTGACCTGTGCCAGCAACTCGGCGACGGTGGACTCCATATCGACCGCGACGCGCAACGCGAGTGTATTGACGAAGAAGCCGATTAACGGTTCGACTTCGCTGCGTCGGCGATTGGCCACCGGGCTTCCCACCACGACATCGGTCTGCCCGCTCAAGCGAGACAACAGCGCCGACCAGGCCGCCAGTAATGTCATGAACAGCGTGCTGCCATGACGCTGCGACAACTGGCGCAGCGTCGTGCTCAGTTCTGGTGTCAGGCGCAGGTCGACACGATCGCCGGCATAGCTTTGCATCGGCGGGCGCGGCCGATCGGCTGGAAGTTCCAGCAGGGCCGGCGCGCCCGTCAAGTGATTGCGCCAGAAATCGATCTGGCTCTGCAGTGCTTTGCCTTGCAGCCATTGCCGTTGCCATGCGGCATAGTCCGCATACTGGATCGCCAACGGTGGTAGCGGATCGGCCTGACCTCGGCTGAAGGCTGCGTATAAGGCGCTGACTTCCTTGATCAATACGCCGATTGACCAGCCGTCGGAAACGATGTGATGCTGGGTGAAGAACAGTACGTGCTCCTGCTCGGCGAGACGCAATAGACGTCCGCGAATCAGCGGCCCAGTCGCCAGATCGAACGGAGCGCGCGCCTCACTAGCACCGAGTTGCGCCACTGCCTGCTCCTGCGCGTTGGCATCTAGTGCACTAAGATCGTGTTCGATCAGGCTGAAGCCGCTGTCCTCCGGCGCAATCTTCTGCATCGGCGTACCGTTCGCTCCGACGAAGGACGTGCGCAGGTTCTCATGGCGCGCAATCACCCGGTCCAACGTCGCCTGCAGCGCTTCGCGATTCAATGCACCGCTCAAGCGCAGGGCGACTGGCATGTGATACGCGGCGCCCGCCGCGGGGTCGAGCTGACTGAGGAACCACAGGCGCTGCTGTGCCCACGACAGCGGCAGGGGCGCACTGCGATCGGTGATCGGCAAGGTCGCCTCTCCGCCTTCAGCAACATGGTGATCGATGCGGCGTTTCAGCCGGGAACGCAGGATGGCCTGCTTGAGTTCTGCCAAGTTGGGGGTCTCAACGCTCATTCCATCGCCTCCCGCTCCAGGATCTTCTGCAGCTCAATTTCGGACAATTCGTCGAGCTCACCGCGCATGTCGGCCAACTCGTCGCCAAGGAACACCTTCAACTGCAACGCACTGACGGCGTCCGCCAGAACGGAAAGCGTCGGCTTCTCGAACAGATCACGCAGCGGAACGTCGACGTGGAACTGGTCGCGCACACGGATCACCAGCTGCATCACCAGCAACGAGTGCCCACCCAGTTCGAAGAAGTGGTCGTTGCGG
>JAWXCG010000048.1:0-27598 GCA_034440555.1 Pseudomonadota bacterium | reverse complement strand
GGGGGGGGGGGGGGTGGGGCAAGTCGGGGATTGGGATCATGCGGGAGCGGCGTGAGCCGCGATTCTTGGTGATCGCGCGGCGTCAGGAATCGCGGCTCACTCCGCTCCTACATCTGTCGGCTAAACTGCAACGATGAAAATCTCTATCAAGTCGGCTGCGGACATCGAAAAAATGCGTGAGGCCGGGCGTCTGGCCGCGGACGTACTCGATATCATCGGGCCGTACGTAAAACCGGGCGTCAGTACCGAGGCGTTGGACAAGATATGCCACGACTATATCGTGGACGTACAAAGGGCGATTCCGGCCAACGTCGGTTACAAAGGCTTTCCCAAGACCATCTGTACTTCGGTCAACAATGTCATCTGTCACGGAATTCCCAGTCCGGCGAAAATCCTGAAGGAGGGGGACATCGTCAACATCGACGTCACCGTCATCAAGGACGGTTGGCACGGCGACACCAGCCGCATGTACTACGCCGGAACGCCGTCGGTGTTGGCCAAGCGACTGGTCGACACGACCTTTGAATCAATGTGGAAGGGCATCCGCAGCGTGCGTCCCGGCGCGACATTGGGGGATATTGGTCACGCCATCCAACAGTTTGCCGAAGGCAATCGGTTTTCGGTGGTACGCGAGTATTGCGGCCACGGCATCGGCCAGATCTATCACGAAGATCCGCAGGTGTTGCATTATGGCCAGCCGGGCACCGGGCCACGTCTGGAACTCGGCATGACTTTTACCATCGAGCCGATGATCAATGCCGGCGCTCGTCATACACGCCTGATGCCCGATGGCTGGACTGTGGTGACCAAGGATCGTTCGCTGAGCGCGCAGTGGGAACACACGATTGCGGTCACCTCTGAGGGCTTCGAGGTGTTGACGTTGGGGGTTGCAGACCGGTTATCTTGAGCGTCCCGTACGCCATCGAGTTCGCGGGGTCAAAACCAGCCTATGTTGTCGAAGATGCATCGGTCGCGATGAACATTAGGGCGGATTCGCGCTGCGAGTGATTTTTGAAGCGTCCACGCACAGCGCGTACCCACGGGGCTGTGGTGGGTGCGAGCTGTGCGCGGACGCATTCCTTTCCGGAGACGATTGCGGATTTCTCAATGCAACACGGCGGGACACGTGGTTACGTGCCCCGCCGTAGGTACCGCATCGGCTACATCGTCCGCTGCGGATTGACTGCTGGGATCAACGCTGCGACACGTCGCTGCGTACGACCAGGCGACCGGCCTCGACGCTACGCACGCCCTTGGTGCCGCGGGCTATGGAGATTGCTTCGCTGCGTGCTTGCAACGTTGGTACTACGCCGATCAGGTGCACGACGTTGGCCTTGGTGTCGACATCGATGTCCAATCCCTTGACGTCATCGTCTGCGAGGAGCTGCGACTTGACCTTGGCGGTGATCCAGGAGTCGTCGATCGCGTCGCCAGTCTCGTCCAAGGCTTCGCGCACTTCACCAGAGGCAGTGGCGGTATTCGCGTCTTGACGGGCTTCTGAGCCATCTCCTGCGACCTTGATGCGATTGTCAACCGAAACCACGCCTTCCACATTCTTGGCCAGCTGGGTCGCGGCGGCACGATCGGCTGCGCTATCCGCGCCGCCTTGCAGAACGACGTGTCCGGCCTTGGTGTCCACATTGATGTCGAAACCTTCGGTGCGCTCGTCGGCCAACAGAGCTGACTTCACCGAGGCGGTGATGCCGGCATCGTCGATTTTGGTGCCGGCGGTGCGCTCCTGGTCTTGCTCGGTGCCAGCCGAAATTGGCAGGGCGACCGCGCAGGACAGCGCGATGGCAAGCGAAAGAGCGGTGTTCTTGATGATGCGATTCATGGGTGTCTCCTGACGTTGGGCTTGAGGCTGCTGTTGATCACCAGAATTTTGAAAACCTGGAGCTCACTGCCCGTAACCAAACGGCGTTCGGATTTGCTGGCAGCGGGGAGAACAATCCACGATCCGTGCCAAATCGGTGATCGATGCAAAACATTGAATTTGAAAGTATTTCTTGCTCGTATACAACGATCGAGCGTGCACCCGGCACGAAATTCCCAGCCTGTCGTGCAACTTGCAAGCTGAGTCCGGCGACTTGCTTTGCTATAGCTTCGGGGTCACCACAACAGAGTGAGCGCTGGCGAATACAAAACCAACTCTATTTACTTTATTTATTCTCTCGAGCGACAAGAAAAGGCCGTTCCGAGTTGTCAGCTGACATCGGTCCAGAATGGGTACTCTTGTCCACGAAGCTTGATGTAGGCTCAAGCAATTTCGCGATCTTGCCTTTGCGTTCGATCGTTCGACACTCAGCAGGCGTGCCGATGAACACCATCGATCCAGAAGCCAACACTCAGAACTCCTTTGATACCTCCGGGTGGAGAGAACGGCTGCGCCGCGCGCAGTTTGAGGACGAAGCTGGTTTCGCCATGGGCACGCCCGTTCTGGATCTCCTCAAGGAGCGTTGCGAACGCGTCGAGCGTGCCTGCATCGCCGCCTTCGAGCATGTTTTTCCCGAAGTCCGCGGCGTGGCGCTGATTGCCACCGGCGGCTTCGGACGCGGAGAGTTGTTTCCGCAGTCCGACGTCGACCTGATGTTCCTGATCGAGAATCACCAGGACCTGCGCTTGAAGAACGGGGTCGAGAAGCTGCTCGGGCTGCTGTGGAATATCGGGTTGCAGGCCAGCCATGTCACGCGCACGGTGGTGCAATGCGCGGAAGAAGCGGCAATTGACCTGAGTTCGGCCACGGCATTGTTTGAAGCGCGCCGGCTCGGCGGGGATTCGGCCTTGACCGAAGCCATGCTCAGCGTGATCCAGCCAGAACGCATGTGGGACAGTCTCACCTTCCTGAAGGCCAAGCGTGAAGAGTTGCGCACGCGCCATGCCAAGTTCAATGACACCGCGTTCAACCTCGAACCGAATGTCAAAGAGGGTCCAGGCGGACTGCGCGACCTGCATGCCTTGATCTGGGTAGCCGGGCGCGCGTTCGGCGTGCCGCGGATGCGTGACTGGGCGCAGCATGGGCTTTGTTCGGATGCAGATCAGCGGCGGTTGATCGAGGCGCAGGAGTTGCTGAGCACGGTACGCTTTGGACTGCACCGCACTACGCAGCGCCGTGAAGAGCGGCTGCTGTTCGATCATCAACGCGCCTTGGCGCGAATGTTTGAGCCGGCCTTGGGTGAGCGCGAAAACGTTGTCGTCGAACGTTTCATGCAGACCTTCTTTCGTGCCGTGGGCAGTGTGCGTCGCGTCGGCGAACGTCTGTGGGCCGGTTGGCAGGACCGTCTGGATGGGAGCGCCGATGCCGCCCAGGCCGATCTGGACAATGGCTTCTTCGCGCGCGCGCAGCGCCTTGGCTACGCTGGCGTAGCGCCAGATGCACAGAGAAGCATGGCAGCGTTCGAGTTGCTGCTGCAGCAACCCGATCTGATTGCGCTGGAGCCCGGATTCGAAGCCGCCATCGCCTCGTTGTGTGTGGAGTCGGATGGCACCATCTGGCGCGAGCCGCAGATCGCCGAGTCGCTGTTGCGCATACTGCGACACCCCGGCGATGTGATGAAGGTGATCGGACGCATGGTCGACTGCGGTGTGCTGGGGCGCATCCTGCCAGCGTTCGAGCGCGTGACCGGGCGCATGCAATACGATATGTTTCACGTCTACACGGTCGACCAGCACACGCTTTTTGTCATGCACAAGCTGCGCTCGTTCGCCGATCCGGCGCGGGCAAGCACGCACACGCTGGCATTCGAGATCTACGCGCGCTTGCGCAAGCCCGAACTGTTGTTGCTCTCCGGCCTGTTTCACGACATCGCCAAAGGACGCGGCGGCGACCACTCGGAGCTGGGCGAAGCCGATGCGCGCGAGTTTTGCCAATGGCTGGGTTTGCCGGAAATGGATGTGGACTTGGTCGCATGGCTGGTACGCCAACATCTGACCATGTCAGTAACTGCGCAAAAAAAAGACATCAGCGATCCCGAAGTAGTGCACCGTTTCGCCGCCCTGGTAGAGGACTGGGAACGCCTGGATTATCTGTATCTGCTCACGGTTGCGGACATCTTCGCGACCAGCCCAAAACTTTGGAACTCGTGGAAAGGACAGTTGCTGGCGACGCTGCATCTGGCCACGCGTTACGCACTGCGCCGCGGTCTCGAACATCCGGTACATGCGCGTGAACGCATTCTGGAAGCGCAATTTGGCGCCCTGACCACCCTCGCTCAGACTGGCTACGATGCGGCGCGCGTGCGCGCGTTGTGGGCAGAGTATCCCGACGAGAATTTTTTGCGCTTCACGCCTGGACAGCTGGCCTGGCAGACCGCGGCGATACTCGATCATGGCGACAGCACCGCGCCCCTGGTCACGGCACGCGCCGCAGGCGAACGCGGCGGCACCGAAGTATTTGTTTTTTCTGTAGACCGTGACGGTCTGTTCGCCACCATCACCGCGGTGCTCGATCGATTCCAGCTCAGTGTGCAGGAAGCGCGCATCGCCACCTCACGTCAGGGCCAAGTGCTTGATGCATTCCAGGTGCTGGATGCCGAGCAGAAGCAGGTGTCAGACCCGGAGCGCATGCAGGAACTGGTCGAACGACTGCGCGCAGAATTGCTCAAGCCGGAGCTCAATCTCACCCCTGCGCGGCGCGCCTGGACGCGCCAGCAGAAGCATTTTCATGTGCCGCTTCGTCTGGAATTCCAGAGCGACGAAAAACGCGGCCGCACCGGGCTCGCCCTGGTCTGCTCGGATCGCCCCGGATTGCTTGCCCATGTCACCCAAGCCTTCCGCGCCTGCGGCATTCGTGTTCACGATGCCCGCATCGCTACCTTTGGTGAGCGTGTCGAAGACTTCTTCGAACTTACCGACGAGCGTGACCAGAAACTCGATGACGTCCAAATCCGTGCGCTACGCGCGACCTTGACGCATGAGTTGGAAGTTCCCAGACGCTGACCCGCGTTTGTAGCAGCGGGTCTGGACCCGCAAGGCCTTTTGTTTCGCTCCCCCGCACATTCCCGCGTTGCGCGGTGTCGTTTCCGTGAACGTCTTGCGGTATTCACTCGACACAGTCGATGCGCAACTATGCCGCCATTGTGGACAATGCCGACAGTTCTGCCAAGCGTTGAGCAATTACTCAGGACAAGCCAAAGAGCAACCCCACATTCGAGTGTGCGCGTGGCCCTCTGGACATGCGACGGTGCATCCACACGCTGCCGATGCCCGCACATGGCAAAGAACAGTTGCTAAGGCATCGCGCAAAAATAATGTGATCGGATTGCGCCGGATTTTAACCCGCCTGCGCGGCGCACGAAGAAACCTCTGAACAAGTTCAGAGGTTCCCTTACTGGCTCTGCACCGCCAAACTGAAGATAGGCGCATAACAGGCCCAGGTCACAAATACGATCATTGCGATCGCAAGGAAGAGGCCGGAGATAACCGCAGCCGTTGCCCGGTCGTTGGACTTCGGCCATGCCATACCAATCACGACGACCAGAACCGGAAACGCCAGCCACCATCGATAGGTGGCCAGCAGCAGCCGCGTGGCTGGCGGAAGCTCAGCACCGAATCCGGCGAACACCTCTGCGAACCGCGGCACCACGAACAGCGCACCTATCGCGGTTGTGGTCGGCAAGATCATGGCGATGGCAAAGAGGATCTGATGATTTCTGCTCATGTTTGAACACTCTCGCGTTGGCGGCAGCCTGCATCTTTCAAGCGATTTACCTGACAAAACTGCCCAGTTGCTGACGACGGATAGTAAAAGCGCACTGCAATCGCCCGGGCAATTATACAATGTGATCCTTGACCGGAGCCTTCCATGAGTGAACTGCAGGCGATCATTGAGAGTGCGTGGGAGCGACGCGCGGAATTGTCGACTGAAGAAGTCGACACGAGCTTGCGGTTTTCGGTGAACGCGGTGTTGGCAGATCTGGAATCGGGTGCGCGACGCGTGGCCGAGAAGATCGACGGGATCTGGCAAACGCATCAGTGGATCAAGAAAGCGGTGTTGCTGTCTTTTCGCATTGAGGGCAATCGAGTAATGCAAGGGGCGCCCGCGCCGTTCTACGACAAGGTACCGTTGCGCTATGAGGGCTTTGATGAGCAGACGTTTCGTGAGGCCGGAGTGCGCGTAGTGCCGGGTGCGATCGTGCGACGTGGTGCGCACATCGCGCGCGACGCGGTGTTGATGCCGAGCTTTGTCAACATCGGTGCCCACGTTGGCGCCGGCACCATGGTGGATACCTGGGCGACTGTGGGTTCTTGTGCGCAGATCGGCGCGCATGTGCACCTTTCCGGCGGTGTCGGAATTGGCGGGGTGCTGGAACCGCTGCAGGCGAATCCGACCATCATCGAAGACGGTTGCTTTATTGGTGCGCGTTCCGAAGTGGTGGAGGGCGTCATCGTTGAAGCCGGTAGTGTGATCGGGATGGGCGTGTTTCTCGGCCAATCGACGCGGATTTACCATCGTGAGAGCGGCGAGATCAGTTATGGACGCGTTCCGGCGGGCAGTGTGGTGGTTTCCGGTTCGTTGCCTTCTGCGGAAGGGCGTTGCAATCTTTACTGCGCGGTGATCGTCAAGCAAGTGGATGAGAAGACGCGCAGCAAGACCAGTATCAACGAGTTGTTGCGGATGTAGACGAGCGATGTGCGAGCGGCTTCGGCCGCGATTGCTTGGAGTCGACAATCGCGGCTAAAGCCGCTCCCAAATTCGCCACTCCCGCATTTGATCCAGGAACAAGTGATGACCACACCGATTGTCCATGGCCTCGACAACTGCGACACCTGCAAGAAGGCGCGCAAATGGTTGCAAGTGGCCGGCGTTGAGCATCAATTCATCGACTACCGCAAGCTGCCGATACCCGGTGCGACGCTCAAAGCGTGGGCGGCCAAGCTTGGCTGGGACGTGTTGATCAACCGCAGCGGCACGACATGGCGTGCATTGCTACCCAATCGAAAGAATCCAGGCACCGATGCGGAGTACGTTCTGCTGGTGCGCGAGAATCCTAGTTTGGTGCGGCGACCGGTGTTGGTGATGGGTGATCAGGTGCATGTCGGTTTTACTCATGGCATGTTTGAGAAGCTGTTTGCACAACGATGATAGGCCTGAGAGGAAATGGATCGGGTGGTATTGAATCGGGAAGCCATGAACAAGGAAACAATGAATAAGGAAACGATGAACAGAGAAGTACTGGAACTGACCATTGAGCTGTGCCGACGCAAGTCACTGACACCTAACGATGCTGGTTGTCAGGATCTGATCGGTGAACGGTTGCGCGCTGCCGGATTCAGCGTCGAATCGCTGCGCTTCGGTGAGGTCGATAATCTTTGGGCCAGCCACGGTGGCGGTGGCAGCGTGTTCTGTTTTCTCGGCCATACCGATGTGGTGCCAGCCGGTGATGTCGCGAGTTGGTCTTCCCCTCCCTTCCAACCGGTGATTCGCGACGGCATGCTCTATGCACGCGGTGCCGCGGATATGAAGGGCAGCGTGGCGGCGATGGTGGTGGCGCTGGAGCGCTTCGTCGCTGCACATCCGCAACACGCCGGCGTCGCAGGTTTGCTGCTGACCAGTGATGAGGAAGGCATTGCAGCCGATGGTGTGAAACGCGTCGCCGAAGCCTTCGGACAGCGCGAGCAGCGTATTCACTACTGCCTGGTAGGCGAGCCGTCCGCTTCGTCGCAGTTGGGTGATCGTATTCGCATCGGTCGACGCGGATCATTGCACGGGCACCTCAAGGTGCGTGGTGTGCAGGGGCATGTCGCCTATCCGGAGAAAGCACTCAATCCGATTCATCACGCCATGCCAGCGTTGATCGAGCTTGCGGCAATGCGCTGGGATGAAGGCAACGCACATTTCCCGGCGACTACATTTCAAATTTCGAATGTGCATGCCGGAACTGGAGCGACTAACGTGATTCCGGCCGAGCTGCTGGTCGATTTCAATTTTCGCTTTGGCACGGCGTCGGGCGCCGAGGATCTGATGCGTCAGGTCGAAGCAGTACTGACGCACCACAATCTCGACTACCGGATTCGTTGGGACGTGTCCGGCTCGCCGTTTCTGACCAGCAAAGGGCGGCTGCTCGAAGCCGTCGGCACCGCGATACAGACATACTGCAAGATATTGCCAGTGGCTGATACTGGCGGCGGTACTTCCGACGGACGCTTTATCGCCCCGATGGGTGCCGAGGTGGTCGAGTTTGGCCCGGTCAATGACAGCATCCACAAGATCGATGAGCACGTGCGCGTCGATGATCTGGACTTGCTGGCGTTGAGCTACGAAGGAATTCTGAGTGAGGTGTTGGACGGGCGCGAACAGCACTAAGGAAGGTCTGAATAAGTCACCCCTTCGTCTTCGCCGCACTGCTTATTGTTTGCCAAACCCGCGCTCTCAATAGCGGAGCCGGTCGCTCTCAACAGCGGAGCTGGTCAACCTGCGGTTTTTCGTCCCCTGACTCAGGGGGCGATCGCGGCTCCGGACTTGTTCACAGGTTACCTAATAGCAGTAGCCGGAGTGACCGGCGCGGATTGCGACCGCGAACTTTTGACGCCTACGCGGTCGCTCAATCCATTGCCTTTGAATCAGCTCAGCCGAGCTTGAATCCGACCGTGGTCTTGGCCAGTGCTTCAACCGATGCTCCGCCGCGCTCGGCCGGTTTAAATTTCCAGCGCGATACTGCGCGCACGGCGGCACGGTCAAACATGCTCGGTGGTTGCGCGCGAAGCACTTCGATCTGTCTGGGCACGCCATCGACGCCGACGAGGAATTGCAGTTCCACCCAGCCTTCAGTACGACGCTTTTTGGCAGCGGCAGGATAATCGGGCGAAACTCGTACCAGCGCCACCGGTTCGCTGGTGCTTGATGGAGACGTGGCGGTGGAATCCATGACAGGGGCCGCGCGTTGCGGCGTCGTCGCGGCAGCAAGCGGCTCCGCGCTGGTGTTTTCCGTGCGGTTTGCTGGCGTGCCCTGGCTCAGGGCAACCGCCGTGGTCGCTGCGGGCGGAATGCTTGCGTTTTCAGTGTCGCTTGCGAAGGATGCAAGTGACGGGGTGGGCGCTGCCGAGATTCCAGTGACCTCCGCATCAAGCACGGACTCAGGTGGAAGGGCCGAAAGCGTCGGGGCGACGACGGGGCGTGTGGCGGCCGCCATGCGGCGTCGCAGGCCCTGCACGGTCAGGGAGTTGGGATTGGCCGAGGTCAGCAGCGCCATCACGCGCTCGGCTTCGGCAAGATTGCCGGCTGCGATTGACGCTTCTATCGCGGACGCTGCAATCGGGGTGATGTCGACCAAAATCTCGTTGGTGCCTGCGTCATTGGCATCCTGCTGCAGCGCGTGCAGCGCATGCTCCAGCGCGTTGCTACCGGCCGGCGCGACTATGCGGTTTTCGCGGAACGCCGCATTGGCGAGTGCCAGCGAGGACCTCGCATCTCCTGGCGGCATCGGCATCGGCATCGTCGTGGGCGCCGCGATGCTTGCCCCGACATCGCTGATTGGCGCAGGGCTGTTCGACGAGCCACAGGCAGTGACCACCAATGCAGTCAACAGCGCGAAAAGATAACCAGAAATAGTATGCAAATTCAAAGGCGAAACGTTGCAGCGGGAATGCCGCTGCAGATCGCCAAGGAGAGATTTGGATCGCATGGCTGCGAGCTCCGCAAGGTCTATTTGGAGAGGCTACCAGCGTACCGTGACGCAGTTCTTACATCGCATGTTCGCTTTGTGAGCTAACTCACAATTTGCATGTAGGTTTCGCTCTGACTGTGCACGCCAGCGTGGTGGTGATCACGAATCCAGCTGAGTGTTTGGTGTTGGCGCCGCCACAGCGGGCAGCGCCGCGACTCAATTATATTCATCAGCCTTCGCCGATGCCGGCCACCACCGGCGGTGCGGCCGCACGATGCACCGCAACCGCAAGGCGGTGTCGCAGGCTCTTTACGATCAGTGAACCCGGATTGGCGATGGCCAACAGCGCCACCACGCGCTCTGCCTCCGCAAAGTCGCGTGCAGCGATATTGGCTTCGACAGTCGATGCCGCAATCGGCGTTATGTCAGCGAGAATTTCGTTGGCGCCGGCACTATTGGCATCCTGTTGCAGTGCAATCAGCGTATGTTCCAGAGCGTTATCGCCAGACGGGGCAACGAAGCGGCTCTCGCGAAATGCTGCGTTGGCCAACACCAGGGCGGGCCGCGGATTGGCGGATGCGGTTGGCACGACAATGAGCGCCGTGCTCCGGGCCGCTGGTGATTTTGCCGCCGCAGAAGACTCTACAGATCCGCAGGCTGACAGCGTCATGGTCGAGGCTAGCGCCAAGCTTACGCAAAAAATCAGGCGGGTGATCGAACGACGGTTATTGTGGCTGGAGAAAAAAAACTGATTATCAGAAGTATCGATGTCACGCATGGTCGCGGGTCCTAAGTAGCACTAATTATGAGCCCCCCCGGCCGGCATAAATAGTTTCTTGCTTGACGCGTTGATTTTGTGATTCGATTCTCACTTTTGATGTCCGATCGGTATATGTTGGTCATGCCAGTTCGGCAGTGAGCGGGGATGGCAGCGCGGGTGCGGGCTGACGGTGGCAATACAGCAGTTTCAATTCGCCACTGTGCGATTCCGTGACCGCGGACAGGCTTTCGACCCAATCACCATCATTGATGTACCAGATGCCGTCGATCTGCCTTAGATCGGGGCGATGGATGTGACCGCACACTACGCCATCCAGTCCGCGCCGCTTTGCTTCGTGCACTACGGCCTGACGGAAGCGTTCGATGTATCGTTCGGCGCTGCTGCTTTGACGCTTGAGGAAACTCGCCAACGACCAATAGGATTGGCCACGACGGCGGCGCCAGCGGTTGGCAATTCGGTTGCCGCTGAGGATCCGGTAGTACAACCATTCACCTAGCCATTCGCGTGCGCCGCCATGGCGCACCGCGGCGTCGAATTCGTCGCCATGTGTGATCAGAAACTTGCGCCCATCTGCAGTGCGGTGAATCGCACGTCGGCGAATGGTGATGCCAGGCAGCGCCAAGCCACAAAAGCGGCGCAATGCCCAATCGTGATTGCCGGGGATATAGGTGACTTGGGTGCCCTGAGCGGCCAGCGCGCGGATGGCGTCGATCACATCGGTCTGCGCTGATGTCCAGGTGACGCGCCGTTCGCTCAGCCAATGCAGGTCGAATACGTCTCCGACCAGGTATAGCTGGTCGCAGCGCAACTCCTGCAGGAATTCGGCCAATGCCTCGGCATGGCAATGACTAGATCCCAGATGCATATCAGAGATGAATACCGTGCGATGCGAACACCGCAGGCGCGTGTTGACGGGGCCGTTCATGGCGTGGTCTCCGTTGCGGGTGTCAGGATCGACGTGGTCTTCGGTGGAGGCGACTCCAGGTAGCGTTGGCGCTTCCTCGGGGTGACCCGGTTGATGTCGACCCAGATCAGACCATCGATTGAGTTGCTGAATTCCGGATCCACCCCAAACGCAATAAATCGCGCACCGCCGGGTTCGCACAGTTCGGTGTATTGCTTGTACAAGGTGGGGATGCGTGCACCGAGCGCAGCCAGATTGTTGCGCAGCACGGCCAGGCTGGCGTCGGCGTCCAGTGTGCCGAAATCAGGCGCGACACGCTCGTAACGAAACGGATGGTTGGCGCGCGCCAGGGCGTTGTTGTCACCGAAAAAACGGCTGTAGTAGGCCACCAGCCACTCACGCGCGGGTAGCGGTAACGCGGCACTGATCGACACCGGACCGAACAGTTGGCGAATGTGCGGCCGTGTGCGCAGCCAGGCGCCGATGCCCGTCCACAGGTAGTCGAGGCTGCGACTACCCCAGTATTTGGGTTGCACGAAACTGCGGCCCAGCTCCATGGCGCCATCCAACTGCGCCGCCAGTTCCGGCGTGAAGCGGAACAACGAGGCGCAATACAAGCCCGCCATGCCATGTCGCGACAAAACTTCGCGACAGTCAGCGATGCGATAGGCGCCAGCGAGCTCGAGCCGAGCGTTGTCCCACACCACCAGATGCTGATAGTGCGCGTCGAATCGGTCGCGATCCAGTCGCTTGCCGCTACCTTCGCCGACACTGCGGAAGGTAAGTTCGCGCAGGCGAGCGATTTCGTGCATCAGCGCGCTGTCGCTGCCGGGTTGTCCGCACAGAATCAGTTTTCCGTCGCTGGTTTCGCCGATGCACTGCATCGACTCGATGTCTTTCAGCAGATCGCGCAGCTTGCAGGCATGTGCCAGCGGCGCGGCATCCGGTTGAAACAAATTGGTACTACGGGCAGCTGCATAGACCGCGTCACGGATGCGACTGGCAAGCTGCAAGCGGCCGGTTGAAGTCGTCGCGGTATGCAGGCCAATCGCCTGCAGACGAATTGGAATTCGGCGTGAACGCCCCGATGTCGCCTCGCGCGCCAAAAGTGCCGCGCCCAACGGACGATAAAGCGCGGAGAATCCATAAAAGATGGCCGAGTTGCGTGCCTGCAAATGCGCAACAACGATGGGCGCCTTGCGCTGCTCGGCCCAGGCGAGGAAGCCATGACGCCAGCGGCCATCGCGAATACCGCGCCAGCCCAGTCGGGATACCTCGCCCGCCGGAAACACGATCACTGCTTTGTCCTGATCGAGCGCTTGTTGCACCGCCTCCAGACTGGCCGCGGTCGGCTTGCCGCCGATGATGCGCACTGGCAGCAGCAGTGAGCGGATACCTTCGATTTGCTCGAGCACATCGTTGGCGACAATCATCACGTCACGGCGCACATCGCAGACGCACTTGAGCAGTGCCAGTGCGTCCAGTCCGCCAAGCGGATGATTGGCAACAATCAGGCAACGCCCGGTCTCGGGAATGCACTCGCGCTCGACGTCGTCGATCAGATAGCGACAATCGAGCTGACGCAGAATCGCTTCGACGAAGGCATGCCCCTGCAGGTGCGCATGCTGTGCTGCCAGACGTTCGATGAAGTCAAAACGATTGAAGCGTGCCAGCTGACGCAACAGGGGCTTGGTGAATAGTGCTTTGCTCCCGCTGAATACCTGCGGAAAGCGTTGTTCAATTCCAGCCTCGATACGGAGCATGTCGTTTCACCCGAGTGTAGTCTCGGGATAGACAAGCTAGGGACTTGCTGGGTCAGCCGTGTTGCAGTCTTGCTGCATTGCTGTGTCACCGCTACTAAACCTGGGACACTAAAGCCGTTCGATACCCTCAACTTTGGTGTAGCCGCGCGGTAGCAACTGTCCTCGCGTAGCGCGCGCTCCGCCAACTTCGACCAGGTCGGACCATTTGCGGCTGAGCTTGCGTCCATTGCTCCAGATGATCACTTCGCCGCCCTCGGACACCACGGCGATGCCCGCGACCTGTTCGGTGCCGAGCTTCGCTTTCGGGATTTCGATCAGCTTGTTGCCCTTGCCACCCTTGTCGAGTTCCGGAAGTTCGGCAACAGAGAACATCAGGATATGGCCGGAGGTGGTCACCACAACGATGCGGTCGCGCGCTGAATCATCGACGAGTGCAGGCTGCAGAACGCGGGCGCCTTCGGTCAGCGAGACCATGGCCTTGCCCGATTTCTGCCGCGAAACCAGTGCGTCGAATCGTGTCACGAAGCCATAGCCATGATGTGTGGCAATGACGATTTTGCTCTCGCTCTCAGCGGCAACCAGGGCGTCGAAGCGCGCGCCGGCAACTGGAGAAAAGCGCCCAGTCAGCGGCTCGCCATTGCCGCGCGCTGACGGCAGCGAATGCGCCGGCGTGGTGTAAGCGCGGCCTTCGGAATCGAAGAAGGCGACCTGCTGGGTACTGCGTCCGCGCACGGCGGCGAGCAAGCTGTCGCCTTCGCGATAGCTGAGTGCGGCTGCGTCGACATCGTGGCCCTTGGCTGAGCGCACCCAACCCTTTTCGCTGAGCACGAGCGTGACCGGCTCAGAGGAAATCAACTCGGACTGGGATAGCGCCTGCGCGACGCTGCGCGTGATCAACGGCGAGCGCCGCTTGTCGCCATGCAACTCTGCGTCCTTGCGGATCTCGTCCTTGATCATGGTGCGCAGCCGCGCCTCCGACTTGAGGGTGCCGCTGAGCCGTGCGCGTTCGTCTTCCAGTTCGTCCATCTCGCCACGGATCTTCATTTCCTCGAGACGAGCGAGCTGCTTGAGTTTGGTATCGAGGATGTAATCAGCCTGGGTCTCGCTTAGCTTGAAACGCGCGATCAACTTGTCTTTGGGTTCGTCTTCAGTGCGGACGATGCGAATCACTTCGTCCAGATTCAGGTAGGCGATACGCAAACCTTCAAGCAGGTGCAGCCGCTTCTCGACCTTGTCCAGGCGATGCTGCAGGCGGCGTTTCACCGTGTTGATGCGAAACGCCAGCCACTCGCTGAGGATCGACTTCAGATTCTTCAATTGCGGGCGGCCATCTAGACCGATCACATTGAGATTGACGCGGAAGCTCTTCTCCAGATCGGTGGTGGCAAACAGATGCCCCATCAGTTCCTCGGCATCGACACGACTGCTGCGTGGAACGATGACCAGACGAATGGGGTTTTTGTGGTCGGACTCGTCGCGGAGATCCTCAACCAGGGGCAGTTTTTTCGCGCGCATCTGCGCGGCAATTTGCTCTAGGATTTTTGCCGGCGACACCTGATGCGGCAGCGCGGTGATGACGATATTGCTGTCTTCACGGGTGTAGATGGCGCGCGCGCGGATGCTGCCGTTGCCAGTTTCGTAGACCTTGAGCAGCTCGTCTTTCGGGGTAATGATCTCGGCTTCGGTCGGGTAGTCCGGGCCCTTGATGTGCTCACACAGATCGCGCACGGAACACTGCGGCTCATCGATCAATCGGATGCAGGCCGCGGCCACTTCGCGCAAGTTGTGCGGCGGAATATCGGTGGCCATGCCGACCGCAATGCCGGTGGTGCCGTTCAACAGGATTTGCGGTAAGCGCGCCGGCAGCCAATTGGGCTCCTGCAAGGTGCCGTCGAAATTCGCGCTCCATTCGACCGTGCCCTGATCGATTTCGTCGAGCAGCAGGCCGGCTACTTTGGTCAATTTCGATTCGGTGTAGCGCATTGCCGCGAAGCTTTTCGGGTCATCGGGTGAGCCGAAGTTGCCTTGGCCCTCGACCAACGGATAGCGATACGAAAACGGTTGCGCCATCAGCACCATCGCCTCATATGCCGCCGAATCACCGTGTGGGTGAAACTTTCCGATCACATCGCCGATGGTGCGCGCCGATTTTTTTGGCTTGGCGCCCGCATCGAGGCCCAACTCGCTCATTGCGTACACGATGCGTCGTTGCACCGGCTTGAGGCCATCGCCGACGAACGGAAGAGCGCGGTCCAGCACCACATACATCGAGTAATCGAGGTAAGCGCGTTCGGCGTAGTCCTTCAGCTCTTGCTGCTCGAAATTGCCGGTCGGAGTGGTCATTGGCTATGGGTTCGGATGAGTCGACTGCGCATTGTAGGGCAAGCCTGTCGTTTGCTGCGTCCCCGCAGACTCTGGATAAGGCACCCAGGCGGCGTTCCGAGCCAAGCCGCAAGCCGTGAAAGACGAAAGGTGAAAAATGTCACAGCGCTGGCAGCGTGACCTGTGGCGCTCTTGCCTTCGGCAGCGGCAGGCTATTCTGCGCAGTCTCGCCAGAGTCCGATTGTGAACGCACTTCCCCCAGCGCAGCCCTCGACCCGCGTCTCGCATCCGGTGGCCCTTGCCGCTCTGCTGGCTGGGCTTTCGATGTTCGGCCCGTTCACCATCGACGCATTTTTCCCGGCGTTTCACGCCATTGCGGCGGAACTCTCGGCCACGCCGTGGCAGATGCAGCAGACCATTTCCCTGTATCTCATCGGCTATGCCTGCATGGCCTTGTTGCACGGGCCGCTGTCCGACGCTTATGGTCGACGCCGCGTCATTCTGATCGGCGTCGTTGCCTTCACCTTTGCCTCGCTGGGTTGTGCATTCTCGCGCAACATCGAGACACTTCTGCTGTTCCGGTTTTTGCAAGGCGTATTTTCTGGCGCTGGGATGATCGTCGGGCGCGCACTGGTTCGGGATCTGTATCAGGGACCGGAGGCGCAGCGCATGATGGCGCTGATCTCGATGTTCTTTGGCATTGCCCCCGCTATTGCACCAGTGATCGGCGCGGTTATCTTTTCCATTGCCAACTGGAATGCGGTGTTCATGTTCCTGGTCGGCTATGGTTTGTTGTTGTGGTTGTTGTGCCTGCGGCTGCTGCCGGAGACGCATCCGCTGGCTGCGCGTTCGGTGTTCCGTCCGATGCCCTTGATGCGGACCTACCTCGAGATACTTCGTGACTGGCGATTCGGTTTGCTGGTAGTTGCCACCGGCGGCAATTTCGGTGGGCAGTTTCTCTACATCAGCTCAGCGCCGAGCTATGTGGAACGCTTCCTCGGCCTGGGCAGCTTCGGCTATGCCTGGTATTTCGTACCGATGATCGCAGGGATGATACTGGGCTCGTTCGCGTCGTCGCGTCTGGCGGCGCGCATCAGCGCAGAGGCCTGCATCCAGCGTGGCTATGCGGTCATGACAGTGGCGATGGTGCTCAATATCGCGTACAACCTCGTTGATCGCACGCCCAGTGTGCCCTGGGCGGTGTTGCCGAATTTCGTCTACGCCTTCGGCGTGGCCTTGGCGTATCCACCGATGAATGTATTGATGTTGGATCGCTATCCGCAACATCGGGGTGCGGCGTCAAGCGTTCAGGCTTTTGGCGGCGGCATGTTGATGGCTTTCATCAGCGGCGTTGCCGCCGGCTTTGTGCTCGAGTCGGCGCTGCGTCTCGCGGTCGGCTGCCTGCTGCTGTTCCTGATGGGTTGGGCCGCCTGGTGGTTCTATCATCGGCATACCGCCATTACCCCGGATTCTGACCCTACACAGGGTACCGATGCGCAAAGTGATTCCCCGGTTTAGCGGTCGATCGGATTGCCGCCTCCGTGTTATGCCTTTACCCTTGGCGCCCGTTTAGAGGACCCCGCGATGATCGAAAAGAACAAAGTTGTTTCGTTCCATTACACCTTGACCGACGATAGCGGTCAGACCATTGACACCTCGCGCGTCGACGACCGCGAGCCGCTGACCCTGCTGCATGGCCATGGCGGCCTGATTCCAGGCGTGGAAAAGTCGCTCGAGGGCCGCGTCGTCGGTGATCGATTTCAAGTCACGTTAAGCCCGCTGGAAGGCTACGGCGCGCGTGATGAGTCGCTCACCCAGCGCGTACCCAAGAAATACTTCCGCGACGCTGATCATCTGCGCGCTGGCACGATGGCGGTTATCCAGACCGGGCAAGGTCAGCAACAGCAGGTGTTGGTGAAGAAGGTCGGCAGTAGCGTCGTTGATGTCGACGGCAACCATCCGCTCGCCGGTGCGACGCTTAATTTCGACATCGAGATCACCGAGGTCCGCGATGCCAGCGAGGAAGAGATCGCCCACGGCCATGTGCACGGGGCCGGTGGTCATCACCACTGAAATTGTGCCCCCGGTAAACGTCGGCCGCGGCTACGGCCTTGTCGGCGAAGGGCCTCGGCCCGGTACGCGGCGAAACAGTAGAATCAACCAATGAGTCAGGCGCGCAGCTACGACGTCGCAATTATCGGCGGCGGTGTCATCGGTCTTTGCTGCGCCCTGCATCTGCTGCGCGGCGGACAGAGTGTTGTGTTGCTCGATAAAAACCTCGTCGGTTCCGGTGCATCGCACGGCAACTGCGGCACGATCACCCCATCGCACGCTTTACCATTGGCCCAGCCCGGCATGGTGCGCAAGGCGCTGCGCTGGATGCTGTCCAAGGACGCGCCGTTCTACGTGCGTCCGCGCCTCGATCCGGAATTGATCGGCTGGATGCTGCGTTTTGCACGGCATTGCAATTGGGAACAGGTGCGTATCGCCACCCGCGAGCGTGCTGCCTTGTTGAATTTATCGCGTCAATTGCTGCAGGACCTGATCACCTCAGAGGACATCGACTGCGAGTTCGCAGCCAGCGGGTTGATCACGGTGTTTCGCGATGAGCGGACCTTTGCCGAGTCACGTCACCTGGAATCGCTATTGGCAGAGGTAGGTATTCCAATCGAAGCGTGGACCGGCGCCAAGGTATTGAAGCAACAGCCGGCGCTGAAGCCTGGTGTGATAGCGGGTCACTGGTATCCCAGTGATGCCGTGTTGCGTCCAGATCGCTTTGTTGCGGCCCTGGCCACTTGCGTACGCGATCTGGGCGGCGAGATTCGCCAGTCGTGCAGTGTCGATCGCTTCGAGCGTGGTGCTGGAGCGGGCGTGGTGCCAATCGTCAACGGGGAATCGGTACCAGCGAGGCGCGTGTTGCTGTGCGGCGGCGCCTGGTCGCCGTCCATCGCTGCCAGTCTGGGGCTCAAGGTTCCAGTGCAACCCGGCAAGGGTTACTCGATCACCTACGACCGTCCCGCGCAATCGCCAACGGTGCCACTGGTGCTGCGAGAACGCAGCGTTTGCGTGACTGCCTGGGGCAGTGGGTTTCGACTCGGCAGCACGATGGAGTTTTCCGGTTATGACTCCAGTCTCAATCGTACGCGGCTTGATGCACTGGTGCGTGGCGCGCATGAATATTTGCACGATGCGCATGGCGCCAACGTTCAAGAGGAATGGTATGGCTGGCGACCGATGACCCACGACGACCTGCCGATCATCGGTCCCTCATCGCGTGTCGCCAATCTTTGGTACGCAACAGGACACGGCATGCTCGGGATGAGCATGTCGGTTGCGACCGGGCAGTGCCTTGTCGATCTGATGCTGGGGCGCACACCCGCAATTGCGACCGCCGCGTTTTCGCCATCCCGATTTGATATTTAGCAGCACCTTCTGTGGAAGCTGCTTCCACAAAACAGCTCCTGCGTCGAACGAGTAGAATTCGACAATGGAAATTTTTCAACTGTACCAGGGCACGGCGCCCCTACTGATCAGCCTGCCGCACAACGGCACGGCGATTCCGCCAGCGATCCGCGCGCGCATGACAGTGGCCGGAAAGCGTGTCGCCGATACCGACTGGCATGTAGCTCGTCTGTACGCGTTCGCCATGGAGGTGGGTGCGTCCATCATCCAGCCGCAACATTCGCGCTATGTCATCGATCTGAATCGTCCCAGTGATGGACAGGCGCTCTATCCCGGTCAGCGTGAAACCGGATTGGTGCCAACGATCAGCTTCGCCGATGAGGATATCTATCAGCTGGGTGCCGAGCCGGATGGCGCCGAGATCGCCGAACGCACGCGCGTGTTCTGGACGCCTTACCACGACGCATTGGCAGCTGAAATTGGGCGACTGCGCACGCAACACGGGCGCGTGGTGTTGTGGGAAGGACATTCGATCCGCAGCCATGTACCCATGCTGTTTGACGGACGCTTGCCGGATTTGAATCTGGGCACCGCGCAAGGCGCCAGCTGCGACTTCCAACTGCAGTTCAGACTGGCCTCGATTCTGCAATCGCAATCACGCTACACGCATGCGCTGAACGGCCGTTTCAAGGGCGGCTATATCACGCGTCACTACGCTGATCGCGAGCATGGGATCAACGCCGTGCAGATGGAGATTGCACAGTGCAACTACATGGACGAGGACAGTTTCGAGTACCTGCCTGAACGTGCAGCAGAGATGCAGCCGGTATTACGTGAACTGCTGCTGGCATGTTTGTGATTCCCGACGCAGCCGCAACTGCTGGCCGCGCGCACCGGACAATTGCTGGAACAAGTATCGCTAAACTTCGATGCTGGCCAGGTCGCCCTTGGTCTCCAGCCAGTCCTTGCGGTCACTGGCGCGCTTTTTGGAGAGCAGCATGTCCATCATTTTATGTGTGGCCACTGCATCCTCAACATTGAGCTGCACCAGTCGGCGCGTATCCGGATGAACCGTTGATTCGCGCAGTTGCGATGGGTTCATTTCGCCCAATCCCTTGAAGCGCGTGACACTGATCGCGCCCTTGATTTTCTCGCGCTCGATGCGCTCCAGTATGCTGCGCTTCTCACTTTCGTCCAGCGCATAAAACACCTGCTTGCCGCAGTCGACGCGGAACAGTGGCGGCATCGCGACAAACACATGGCCGGCGCGCACCAGGGCCGGCAAGTGTCTGACGAACAGCGCGCACAGCAACGTAGCGATATGCAGTCCGTCTGAGTCGGCGTCGGCCAGAATCACTACTTTTCCGTAACGCAGGCCGTCTATCTTGTCGTGGCCCGGATCGCAGCCGATGGCGACAGCGAGGTCGTGCACCTCGGTTGAAGCGAGTACGCCGTTCGACTCCACTTCCCAAGTGTTCAGGATCTTTCCACGTAACGGCAGGATGGCCTGGAAATCCTTGTCGCGCGCCTGCTTGGCGGAACCACCGGCAGAATCGCCTTCGACCAGAAACAACTCGGTACGCGACAGGTCGGTGCTGGCGCAGTCGGCCAGCTTTCCGGGAAGCGCGGGGCCTTGGGTGATTTTTTTGCGGACTACGATTTTTTCCTGCTTCAACCGCACTTGCGCGCGTTCGATGGCGATCTGAGCGATGCGTTCGCCCATGTCCGTGTGCTGATTCAAGTACAGCGAGAATGCGTCGTGCGCAGCCGACTCGACGAAGGGCGCAGCGCCACGTGAACTCAGTCGCTCCTTGGTCTGACCGGAAAACTGTGGATCTCCGGTCTTGTAACTCAATACATAATTGACGCGATCCCAGACGTCTTCCGGCGCCAGCTTCACCCCGCGCGGCAGCAGACTGCGGAAGTCGCAGAATTCGCGCAAAGCGTTGGTGATGCCGGTGCGCAGTCCATTGACATGGGTGCCGCCCTGGGCGGTAGGGATGAGATTGACATAGCTTTCCTGCACCAGTTCGCCCTCGACGGTCCAGGTCAGTGCTACATCCATCGCATCTTTCTCGCGCTGCAGACTGGCGACGAACAAGTCCGGGGGCAACATCTCGCAAGCGCTGAGCATGCCGCGCAAATAATCGCTCAGCCCATCTTCGTAGTACCAGTCGCTGCGCTCAGCCGAAGCCTCATCCAGAAGGCTGACGCGCAGGCCCGGGCACAGCACCGCCTTGGCGCGCAGTACGTGCTTGAGTCGTGGCAGTGAGATCCTGGCCGAGTCGAAATACTTCGGGTCCGGCCAGAAACGCAGGCGGGTTCCGGTCTGCTTCTTGGGCGCGGTGCCAATCACCTGCAGTGGTGTTGCGCGATCGCCATTCCTGAAATCCATCTGGTACTGCTGACCATCACGTTTGATCACCACTTCCACTTTGGTGGAGAGTGCATTGACCACGGAAACGCCGACACCGTGCAAACCGCCAGAGAACTGATAGTTGTTGCCGGAGAATTTGCCGCCTGCATGCAGTCGGGTCAGAATCAATTCGACGCCAGGCACACCCTCCTCGGGGTGGATATCGACCGGCATCCCGCGACCGTCGTCGACCACTTCGACCGAGCCGTCCTCAAACAAAGTCACGTCCAACGAGCGCGCATGGCCCGCCAGCGCCTCGTCGACCGAGTTGTCAATGACTTCCTGCGCCAGATGATTGGGCCGCGAGGTGTCGGTGTACATGCCCGGGCGGCGTTTGACCGGCTCCAGGCCTGACAGCACTTCAATATCGGCGGCGTTGTAACGGGTGGTCATTCGGGCGCTCAACAGGACGAATCAGCCTTACAGAATGGCGGTCTCGTGGCACAAACTCAAGCGCGGACCGTAAATCCTCTCCTTCGGGTAAAATGTGTCTTTCCAGCCACAGGTTGCCGTCCCATGACCGCCCTGATTTTTGTTACCGGAGGCGTGGTGTCTTCGCTTGGCAAAGGCATTGCCTCGGCCTCGCTCGGTGCCATCCTTGAAGCCCGTGGCTTGAAAGTCACGATGATGAAGCTCGACCCGTACATCAATGTTGATCCGGGAACGATGAGCCCTTATCAGCACGGCGAAGTTTACGTACTCGATGACGGTGCCGAAACCGACCTCGATCTGGGTCACTACGAACGCTTCGTCAGCACCCGACTGACACGCAAGAACGCGATCACCACCGGCCAGATCTACGATTCCGTCATCCGCAAGGAGCGTCGCGGCGACTATCTGGGCGCCACCGTGCAAGTGATTCCCCACATTACCGACGAAATCAAGCGCTGCATTGATGTCGCGACCGATGGATTCGATGTTGCGTTGGTCGAGGTTGGCGGTACCGTGGGTGATATCGAATCACAGCCGTTTCTCGAGGCGATCCGCCAGCTGCGCATCGAGCGCGGTGCCGACAAGACGCTGTTTATTCACCTCACGCTGGTTCCGTTTATCAAAGCCGCCGGCGAGATCAAGACCAAGCCGACGCAGCACTCGGTGAAAGAGTTGCGCAACATCGGAATCCAGGCCGACGTATTGCTGTGCCGCTGCGAAGATCCGTTGCCGATCGAGGAACGCCGCAAGATCGCCATGTTTACCAACGTTCCGGTGAATGCGGTGATCTCGGCGGTGGATTTGAAATCGATCTACGGGATACCACTCTGGCTGCATGAGCAGGGTCTCGACAAGATCGTGATCGAGCAGCTGAAATTGAACGCTGGCCCGGCCGATTTGAGCGACTGGAAACGCACCGTCGAAGCTGTCGAAAAGCCTACCGAAAGCGTCAACATTGCCATTGTCGGCAAGTACGTTGAGCACAAGGATGCCTATAAGTCTTTAGGCGAAGCCCTGCGTCATGGTGGTATTGCACAGAAGATCGGCGTCAATCTGCACTGGCTGGAATCCGATGCGATCGAATCTGAAGGCACTGCGTCAATGGAAGGCATGGATGCGATCCTGGTGCCGGGCGGCTTTGGGCAACGCGGTTTCGAAGGCAAGGTGCTGGCGGCAAAATTTGCCCGCACGCGGCGCATTCCATACTTCGGAATTTGCTATGGATTGCATGCCGCAGTAGTGGAGTTCGCGCGCAATGTATGTGGACTCGCCGGTGCCAACAGTACCGAAAATGACAAGCAATCTCCGCATCCGGTGATTGCGCTGATCACCGAATGGACAACCAGTGCCGGCGACACCGAAAAACGCGATGACACCTCGGACAAGGGCGGCACCATGCGCTTGGGCGCGCAAGAATGCCGGCTCAAAGCCGGTTCACTGGCGCGCGAGCTTTATGGCAAGGACGTGATTGTTGAGCGTCACCGCCACCGTTACGAATTCAACAATCGCTATCGTCAGGTGCTGGAGGATCACGGTCTGGTGATTTCAGGCAAGTCGATCGATGACATGTTGGTCGAAATGATCGAACTGCGGGACCACCCCTGGTTTGTCGCCTGTCAGGCGCACCCTGAGTTCACATCGACACCGCGGCGGGGTCATCCTTTGTTTGCCGGATTCGTAAAGGCAGCAGTTGAGCAACGCGCGCGGCCCAGCAATGTGCGCGAGCTTGTTGCCAAAAGCGTTTGAACGGGAAAATCCGACCAGCCGGGTGGGTGGCTCGCAACAGCGGAGCTGGTCAACCAACCGTTCAACCCACCGTTGTTGAGCCTGCGAGGGTGGCGTGTAACCACTCTGTGATTCACAAGGAACCGAATGAAACTGTGCGGATTTGACGTCGGCTCCGATCAACCGTTTTTCCTGATCGCAGGACCGTGTGTTATCGAGAGCGAACAGCTGGCATTGGACACCGCCGGCGTGCTGAAGGAAATGACCGCGCGTCTGGGCATATCCTTCATTTACAAGTCCAGCTTCGACAAAGCCAATCGATCATCCGCAGGGAGCTTTCGCGGTCCCGGACTCGAAGGTGGTTTGAAGATTTTGGCTGAAGTGAAGCGTCAAATCGGCGTGCCGGTGCTCACCGATGTGCACGAGTACACGCCAATGCAGGAAGTGGCCAGCGTCGTTGATGTGTTGCAGACACCTGCGTTTCTGTGCCGACAAACTGACTTCATTCAGAGTGTCTGTAGCACCATGAAGCGGTCAACATCAAGAAAGGCCAGTTTCTTGCGCCGTGGGATATGAAGCACGTCGTCGAGAAGGCCAAGGCGACCGGCAACCAGAACATCATGGTCTGCGAACGCGGCGTGAGCTTTGGCTACAACAATCTGGTTTCCGATATGCGCTCGCTGATCGTGATGCGCGAGACGCAGTGTCCCGTCGTTTTCGATGCTACTCATTCGGTGCAGTTGCCGGGCGGGCAGGGCAGCACCAGCGGTGGTCAGCGCGAATTCGTGCCGGCATTGGCGCGCGCGGCGGTTGCAGTCGGTGTTGCCGGATTGTTTATGGAAACGCATCCCGATCCTGAGAAAGCACTGTCCGACGGGCCCAATGCCTGGCCGCTTGATCAGATGGAAGGCCTGCTCAAGACTTTGCTGGCATTCGATCGTATTGCCAAATCGGAGTGACGATTTGGGAGACTGGCTGTGAACATTGGAGTTGCTTGACGAGGCTTGCTTGAGAGACTGAAAACTGGTGAGCTGACCAGCTCCGGTGGTGAGCGCCACCCACCCTGCGCGCTACACCCTGTTGGGTTTAAACCCGGCTACTTGCTGACCAAGCGCCGATCGCTTCCGGTATCGCCCGATGCAAAGCTTGCTTCCCTTGCCGACTCGCGATTTTGACGTTACCGAAGTGGCCGTGCCCTGGCACGTCCTTACTCGTGCCGGACACGATGTTGAGTTCGCGACCGAAGATTGAGCCGAAGCAAAATGTGATCCTTTGCTGCTCAGCGGGGTGATCTTCGGACAGTTGGGTGCCCAGGCCGAGCAGAAGCGCTTGTACGCGCAGATGCAGCAGGCGCGGTCGTTTCGTGCAGCACAACGATGGCCGGATCTGCGCGCGGAAGATTTCGACGCGATCTTGCTGCCTGGCGGCCATGCGCAGGGTATGCAGCAGTATCTGGAAAGTACCTCGCTGCGCCACATCGTTGCCGAGATGATGCGACTTGATCGACCGGTCGCCGTGATTTGTCATGGGGTGATCGTGCTGGCGCGAACGCAACTGGACGCATCTGGAAAATCGGCGTTGCGTGGTCGGCGCGTGACCGGTTTGCCAAAATACATGGAGCGTGTCGCCTACTGGCTGACCGCTTGGAAGCTTGGTCGCTATTACCGCACTTATCCCGCGTATGTCGAAGCAGAAGTTCGCGCAGCCGTTGCTGATACGGGGCGGTTTGAGCGTGGTCCGATTCGCGTGTTCGCCCGCGGCACCGATGCCGAAGATCGTGCCGCGTTTGTCGTCGAAGACGGCAATCTGATCGCGGCGCGTTGGCCAGGTGATGCCTGGCATTTGGCGAAGGGCTTTTGAGCAAGCTGCAGTCCCGATGAAGCGGTAGCTGGAACCGGATTGTGCGCGCGGCTCATCGCCGCGACTTACTGCTGCGCAACTGAGGGAACTTCTGAACAAGCCCGGAGCCGCGCTAGCCCCCTGAGTCAGGGGGCGAAAAACCGCAGGTTGACCAGCTCCGCTGTTGAGAACGGGGGGTTTGGAAAGCAATATGCAGTGCGGCGAAGACGAAGTGGTGACTTATTCAGACCTTCCTGAGGTGTCTGCGCCGGGATTCGATGCCATCGTCAAGCAAAAAAAACGGCCCGGTTTCCCGGGCCGCGTGAATGTCACTCAATGGCCAGACGCGGATCAGACGACGCGGCGACGCAGTCCAAGTCCGAGCATCATGACGGCCAGCGCCATCAGGCCCCAGAACGAGGCGCTTGGCACGGCGGTGGCAACGCCGAAGCCAGTCGGGTTTGCCGCACCGACAACCGATGGATCGTCGGTGAGTCGTGTGGTTTCGTTGGTGGCGTTGCCATCGGCATCGAAAGCGATGGTGCCCTGATTGAGAATGGTGCCACTGGCCGACGCTGCAATATTCGCGTTGATGGTAATGGTCACCGAGCCAGCCGCGGCGATGCTGCCATTCCAGGTGACGGTGTTGGTGCCGACCGTTGCGACCGCTGTGCCTGATGATGCAGTGGCTGAGACCAGGGTCAATTGCGCTGGCAGTACATCGATGAACTCATCGCCAGGGTTGTCCGCCTGCGCGCCGCCGCCGGTGTTGCTCAGCACGATGGTGTAAGTCACGTTGCCACCAGGGACCAAATTACCCGCCGCGGACTTGCTGCCATTGACATCCGGAAGTGCCGCGACCGTGGTGGTGTCGGTGGCAGTGTTGTTGGCCGGCGTCGGGTCATTGGCGCCCACTGCGATGGTGATGGTCGCAGTGTTGCTGATCACCGTGGCGTTAGGCGTCGCCGCATTCACCGCACAAACCGCGGTGTAGGTGGCGCTGCCCGCTGCGGGCAGGGTGACGGTGTCATTGATGTTGCCCGACCCAGCCGCAGTGCACGTACCGCCGCCAGCGCCTGCACAGGTCCAGGTAACGCTGGTGCACTCTGCCGGGAAGGTGTCGGCTACGGTCGCGCCGGTGGCGCTCTGTGGTCCGGCATTGCTGGCAACGATGGTGTAAGTCAACGTGCCACCTGCGCCGATCGTGGTGACACCATCGGTTTTGGTGACCGACAGATCGGAGCTCAGTGTGGCGGTATCGGTATCGGTGGCACTGTTGTTGCCAGGTACCGGATCGGTGATCGAAGCCGGTGCCGTGATCGTCGCGGTGTTGGTAATCAGCGTGCCATCGGGGGTCGCTGCATTCACCACGCAGGTCGCGGTATAGATCACCGAGGCCGCTGCCGGCAAATTGATCGTGTCAGCGATGTTGCCCGACCCTGCCGCGGTGCAGGTGCCGCCGCCGGCGCCGACGCAGGTCCAGTTGAAACTGGTGCACTGAACCGGGAAGGTATCGGCCACAGTGGCACCGGTGGCGGTCTGCGGGCCGGTATTGCCGGCCACGATCGCATACGTCAACGTGCCACCCGGGGCGACCGTCGTGACGCCGTCAGTCTTGGTAATCGACAGATCCGCGCTCGATACCACGGTGTCGGTATCGGTAGCCGAGTTGTTGCCCGGCGTTGGATCGGTAACGCCAGCCGGCGCTGTAACCGTCGCTGTATTCGCAATCGTGCCGGTGGCTGCGCCAGAGACGGTGCAGCTGGCGGTATAGGTGACGCTGCCGCCTGCGGGCAAGTTGACCGTATCGTTGATGTTGCCGGCTCCCGCTGCAGTGCACGCACCGCCGCCCGCGCCGACGCAAGTCCAGGTGCAAGTGAGTGTGGCCGGGAACGTATCGGCGACCGTGCTGCCCGTTGCGTTGCTCGGACCTGCATTGCTCGCCACGATGGTGTAGGTCAACGACCCGCCCGGAGCGACACTGACCACGCCATCGGTCTTGGTGATGCTCAAGTCAGCGGTCGCTACCAACGTGTCGGTGTCGGTAGCCGAGTTGTTGCCGGGTGTTGGATCGGTGACGCCGGCCGGCGCTGTAACCGTTGCGGTATTCGCCAAGGTGCCCGTGGCCGCCGCCGAGATGGTGCAGCTGGCGGTGTAAGTAGTACTGCCACCTGCCGGCAAGTTGACGGTGTCGTTGATATTGCCGGCACCAGCCGCTGTGCAGGTTCCGCCTCCGGCGCCTGCACATGTCCAGGTACAGGTCAGCGCGGCCGGGAAGGTGTCGGCCACAGTGGAGCCGGGCGCATCGCTCGGCCCGGCGTTGCTGGCCACGATCGTGTAGGTGACGCTGCCGCCGGGGCTGGCACTGGTCACGCCATCGGTCTTGGTAATCGCCAGATCGGCTTGCGGGCC
>JAWXCG010000047.1:0-14925 GCA_034440555.1 Pseudomonadota bacterium | reverse complement strand
GCCAAGCTTCGTCAACGCTGCCGTCAACGTCGTCTTGCCGTGATCAACGTGGCCGATCGTGCCCACGTTTACGTGTGGCTTCTTGCGCTCGAATTTTTCCTTGGCCATGACACCTGACTCCGAAAACTGATTGGACTATATGGGGATGGTGCTCACGAATGGAATCGAACCATCGACCTCCTCCTTACCAAGGAGGTGCTCTACCGACTGAGCTACGTGAGCGAATCTTCTAATCTACCGCCTTGCCACAACCCGCAAAAACCTTCCACAAAGCACCTCAATGGAGCGGGAAGCGGGAATCGAACCCGCACCATCAGCTTGGAAGGCTGAGGTTCTACCATTGAACTACTCCCGCGTAGGGGGACCACTGAGCGTTGGGGGCGCGATCACTTCGCTACCTCAACACCGCACCGCAAACTCTGGTGAAGTAAAATTTCTGGTGGAGGAAGGTGGATTCGAACCACCGAAGGCCGAAGCCAGCAGATTTACAGTCTGCCCCCGTTGGCCGCTTGGGTATTCCTCCACGGAGCCGCGCATTCTGGCCATCAAAAGACCGGATGTCAAGCTGTAGAAACGCTCGAGGCAGCGGGGAATCCTGCTTGAAATGCGTACCATTCTGGAGCATTCAGACGTTGAACCGGAAGTGCAGGACGTCGCCTTCCTGAACAACGTATTCCTTGCCCTCGAGACGCAACCGACCAACCTCGCGGGCGCCTGACTCCCCTTTCAGCCTGATGTAGTCGTCGTAGGCAATGGTTTCCGCTCGGATGAACCCGCGCTCGAAGTCGGTATGAATGACACCAGCGGCCTGGGGCGCGGTGGAGCCTTTTTTCACAGTCCATGCACGCACTTCTTTTTCGCCCGCCGTGAAATAGGTCTGCAGCCCCAACAACTTGTAGGCGGCGCGAATTACGCGATCCAGCCCGGGCTCGTGCAGACCCATATCGGCGAGAAACACACCCTTGTCCTCATCCTGGAGTTGCGACAACTCTTCTTCAATAGCGGCGCACACTGGCACCACTTCTGCACCTTCGGTTGCAGCGCGTTCCATCACGCGATCCAGGAAAGGGTTGTTGTGGAACCCGTCCTCACGGACATTGGCGACGTAGAGAAGTGGTTTCATGGTCAGCAAGAACAAATCTCGAATCAGGTTGCGCTCTTCCGCGTCCAAGCCTGCGCTCCGCGCCGGGCGCCCATCGTTCAACACTTTGGTCAGTTTTTCCAGCACTGGCTTGCGGGCGATTGCATCTTTGTCGCCGGATTTCGCCGAGCGCTCAGCCCTGTTGAGCGCCTTGTCGACCGAATCGAGATCGGCGAGGGCGAGTTCAGTGTCAATGGTTTCGATGTCGGCAATGGGATCGATCTTGCCCGCCACATGTACAATGTCACCGTGCTCGAAGCAGCGCACGACATGCGCAATCGCGTCTACTTCTCGGATGTGCGCCAGAAACTGGTTGCCTAGCCCTTCACCTTTCGATGCACCCGCCACCAGACCCGCAATATCCACGAACTCGATAACCGTGGGGATGATTTTCAATGGCTTGGCGATTGCTGACAGCGCCTTGAGGCGAAGATCTGGCACCGCGACCACGCCGATGTTTGGATCGATCGTGCAAAACGGGTAGTTCGCCGCCGGGATACCCGCCTTGGTCAACGCATTGAATAATGTTGACTTGCCGACGTTGGGCAAACCCACGATGCCGCATTTGATGCCCATGTGCCATCCTCGAGAAGTAGTTCTTGGGTTTGGCGCGAGGGCCGCGCCGGTCGATCTGCCGACGCAGGGTCCGTTCGCACCAAACCCAAAATCTCTTCCAGAGCCTAGCGCCGGCTCGCTGAATCACTTTGCTGTGTGCAACAACCGCATCGCCTTCTCAAATTCGCCCGTTGCCAGGTCTGCAGCGATACTCAACGAGCGCGCAATGGAAGAGCGGATCAGATCCTCATCGTCTTTGCCCGGACGCCCCAATACCCACGGAGTCACCTGATCCTTGTGACCGGGATGCCCGATGCCCAGACGCAGACGGTAGAAACAACCATTTCCCAAATGCGCAATGGTGTCGCGAAGCCCGTTCTGCCCACCATGGCCGCCGTCGAACTTGAGCCTGGACGTACCGGGAGGAAGATCAAGATCGTCATGCGCCAACAACGTTTCTTCTGGAGCAATCTTGAAATAACGCTGTGCTGCGACGACTGCCTGACCACTTTTGTTCATGAAGGTATTGGGTTTGAGCAGCCAAATTGCTTGCCCAGCCAGAGTTGCTTTCCCGTTCTCCGACTGCAACTTGCTGTCGGTGCCAAGACGCGCGCCCAAGTGTTCTGCAAGCGCATCCAAAAACCAGAATCCGGCATTGTGCCGAGTTCTGGCGTATTCATTGCCGGGGTTTCCCAATCCGACGAATAGACGTATGCCGGTCATTAGGGAACCTCTGAACAAGTCCGGAGCCGCGGTAGCCCCTGAGTCAGGGGGCGAAAAACCGCAGGTTTTTGGGGGTTTGGCAAGCAATAAGCAGTGTGGCGAAGACGAAGTGGTGACTTATTCAGACCTTCCTTAGTTGATTGGAATCAGCTTGCCAATTGCGCTGAAATCGAAGGCGCCGCGCGCTGCTCCAGGCGGCTGTCCGCAAGCGCGCCCGGACCGCAGTCCGGACGCCGAACGCCTTATTTCTTCTTGGCTGGAGCTGCACCCTTGGCCGGAGCGGCGCCCTTGGCCGGAGTCGCGCCCTTGGCAGGGGCTGCACCTTTGGCCGGCGCTGCACCCTTGGCCGGAGCCGCGCCCTTGGCCGGGGCTGCGCCTTTAACCGGAGCTGCAATCGCAGCAGCGTCCGCTGCCGGAACTGCCTCAATTTCCTCGCGCGCCATGCGTGCCAGAGCAACGGCCAGATCATGCTCCTTGCTGAGCCTGAGCGCCGGAATGCTCACGCCTTCGCCGAGCTTGAGACTGGAGAGATGCACGATATCGCCCACCTTGAGTTCCGAAAGATCGACTTCGACAAACTCCGGAATGTCTTTGGGCAGGCAATACACCTCGACTTCGTTCAACTCATGAGTAATCGTCACACCGGCAGTCTTGCCAGCGGGCGATGTTTCCTGTCCTACGAAGTGCAACGGCACCCGCAGGCGAAGTTTCTCGGTTTCCGAAACACGCTGGAAATCGAGGTGGGTGATGCGCAGCTTGAACGCGTGACGCTGTACATCACGCAGCAGCACCTTCTGTGTCTCGCCGCCGATTTTCATCAACAAAATCGACGAGTAGAACCACTCGTGCTGTGAATACAGCAGGGCCAGTTTATGATCGAACTGGATGTTGGTGGTTGGCTGCTTCGCGCCATAAAGCACAGCGGGGACTTTGTCCGCGTGGCGGAGGCGGCGGCTCGCACCCTTCCCCTCTACCTCGCGGCGATCAGCCTGGATTTCATGAACAGTTGCCATTGTTGCTTCCTCAAAGTTGGGACCCCTTCGCGACCAAAGGGGCCAGGTAAAAGGAGATTTCCGGTACGCGCCAATTTGACCCGATCCCGAAGAACTCCCGAATTCAATCCACGTACAACGAACTTACTGATTCGCCAAAAGCCACGCGGCGCATGGTTTCAGCCAGTAACTGCGCGACGGACAGTTGCCGAATGCGAGCGCACCCGCGGGCCGCCTCCGTCAATGGAATGGTATCGGTCACCACCAGCTCATCAAGCCCCGATCCCATTACGTTACTTACCGCCGGCCCCGACAACACCGGGTGTGTGCAATAAGCCACTACTTTCTTTGCACCACGATTCTTCAGCGCTGCTGCCGCTGCGCACAACGTACCAGCGGTATCCACGATGTCATCAACCAATACGCAGGTCTTGCCTTCGACATCACCAATGATATTCATCACCGCCACTTCATTGGCACGTGGCCGACGTTTGTCGATGATTGCCAGCTCGGCGTCGTCCAGCCGTTTGGCGATTGCACGCGCACGCACCACGCCACCTACATCAGGCGATACAACGATGATTCCATCGGTGCCATGGTTGCGCCAAACATCCGCCAACAGCACCGGCGACGAATAAACGTTATCCAACGGGATGTCGAAAAAACCTTGAATCTGATCGGCGTGCACATCTACCGTCAATACGCGGTCCGTGCCCACGGTTTGAATCATCTTCGCCGCCACCTTGGCAGTAATCGGCACCCGGGCAGAGCGCGGCCGACGATCCTGGCGAGCGTAGCCAAAATACGGTATCACCGCCGTGACCGAGGCTACCGAAGCACGCTTCAGCGCATCAATCAGAACCAGCAGCTCCATCAGATTTTCAGCTGTGGGTGCGCAAGTAGGCTGCACCACAAACACTTCCTGACGACGCACGTTTTCTTCGATCTCGACCTGAACCTCACCATCCGAAAACTTGCCCACCAACGCCTTTCCAAGCGGCGCGCCGAGCTGCTTGCAAACCGCCAGAGCGAGCGTACGATTCGCATTGCCGGAAAAAACCAGCATACCGTCCGTTTTCAACATAGCTCGTGCTCCGCGCTCGGCAAGTGAGCGAATCGGTGATGTTGGCTGGGACGGAAGGACTCGAACCTTCGAATGCGGGAATCAAAATCCCGTGCCTTACCGACTTGGCGACGTCCCAGTTGTTCCGTACTTACGCTTTTTGGCCTGCCTTTAACCGTTTCGCACTTGCTCGTGCCACGCCTGAACCGCACTCAGCAACGGCGATTGCGACACCGCCTTTGCTACAAAAACGCTCCAGCCTTGCGGGCATTGTCGCGCCACCGCTTGTGCCTCGGCATGATGCGCGAACGCCGCAAACACCGAAGCACCGCTGCCACTCATTCGCGCTACACCGAAACCGGACAGCCACTTCGAAGCCGATGCGACCGGTGGATAGCGCGACTCCACCAATGCCTGAAGATCGTTGTGAAAATTCGGATCGCTGAGGAATCCGCCCATGCCCGAGCCGCACGCCCGCGAAAGTAAGCGCGGGATTGTCGTTCGCGGCGTTGTGTGTGTCAATGCCAAGTCCGAGAAGACGATTGCCGTCGATACTGTTTCTTCTGGAAAGACAACAACATACCAGTTGTCTTCGGTTTCTATCGCAGTGAGCACCTCGCCCACTCCTTCCGCCCAGGCAGTATGGCCATGGACGAATACCGGCACGTCTGCGCCCAAGGTAAGTCCCAATTCGGCCAATTGATCCACTTTGAGCTGGGTGTCCCACATCGCATTCAGCGCAACCAGAACAGTCGCCGCGTCTGAACTCCCCCCGCCCAGCCCCGCACCCGCCGGAATGCGCTTGTGGATATCGATTTCGGCGCCGCGAGTGCAGCCGGTCGCATGCTTGAGCAACTGCGCCGCGCGAACCGCCAGGTCCGCTTCGGCAGTGAGTCCTGGCAAGCCGCCGCTGCGCCCGATTCGCCCGGAATCACTGACTTGGATCGTGATCGAATCGCACAGATCGAGCAGTTGAAACGCAGTCTGCAACAAGTGGAACCCGTCGGCACGACGCCCGGTCACATGCAGAAAGAGATTGATCTTGGACGGTGCGGGCCACAGCCACGAATCAACGATCGGCACCCGCGGCTCCTGTTGGCGAAATCGTCCAGCGCTGTATTGCCAACCGGACCTGATAGGGCACCTTCTTGGCGATGATCCTGCGCGGCACTGCAATCGAATCAACTTGCTGCCAATCTCGATAGGCGATGTTCCAACCGCCATCGTCAACGATACTCGGGTGCGCCGCGGCATCGTGCTGAATGCGCGCCTGGGCATGAAACCCGCGACCAAACAGCCAGGATTTCATGTCGCCGACTGGCAGCTCCCATCCCAGCTCACGGCGCAGCAATTCCCTTGCCGAAGTCCCAAGCACGGGCTGCGGCCGCACCCCTTCGAGTCGGGCATGACTTTGGTCACCTGAAAGTTGCCAACTCTGGCCACTGATCGGTGCGCGCACACTGATGGTGAAAAATTCACCCTCCTGCGTCCAACGTATGCGTCCGCTACCACCGTCCTTGCCATTGGACAGCGCCAGCCGTCCTTCGAAGGTCCAAGCATCGGGGATTGGTCGCTGAGCGGAAAAGGTATCAGTCGGAGATGCCACTCTGAGCGGGGCAGAGGAGCACGCGACCAGCCAAGCCGCAGAAAACATTGCGACCCAACAGTAGCTGACCTTCACAATCCGTGCCTGCGCAGAGTTTTTTGTAGCATCGAATTATTCGGATCGCGCTTGACCGCATCGTTCCAGATCCGCCGTGCTTCCTGGCGTTGATCGCTGGCCCACAATGCCTCACCGAGGTGGGCAGCAATCTCGACGTCGGGCTGCTTGGCGTGCGCGGCGCGCAAAAACCCAACCGCCTCAGCCGCCTTGCCCATACGAAAGCGCACCCAGCCCATGCTGTCGAGGATGGCACCATCGTCAGGCTTGAGCACAAGAGCTTTTTCAATCAGCACCAACGCCTCGTTCAGACGGTCTGTCTGGTCCGCAAGTGTGTACCCCAAGGCGTTCAACGCGTCAGCGTTATCTGGCTCCAACGCCAGCACACGCCGGAAGTCAGCTTCGCCAGCAGCGGTCTCGCCCAAATTCGCATACTCCAGTGCGCGCGCGTACAACAGCTGCGGATCGTCGGGCAGCAGACTGATTGCCGCCGTATATAGATCACGAGCCGCCACGCCTTCAGCTGTAGTGGTCAGAATATGGCCTTCGATCATATAGCTGCTCACCAGTTCTTCGCGCAGTGCGCCGCCCTTGCTGCGTACTTCGCGCAACAGCATCAGCGCTGGTTCGGACTGCCCAGACTCGTTGAGCAACACCGCCGCGCGTAGCCATGCTTCGGCCTGTCCCGGGCCGTCCGGCACTTGGCGCAGCCAGGTCACCGCCGCGTCCCTTTCCCCCAGCAGCTCGGCGACGGTACCCATCATTTTCAGGCGCAGGGCAGTGCGTGGCGCCGGCAATGCCAGCAAACCGCGATAGGCCGCCTTTAAATCCTCGGGATTGTCGGAGCGCGCAGCGAAAGCGACTTGTGCTTGAACCACCAGGTCGTCAGCGGGCTGGATGCCAGCGACGCGACGCGCGGCCACTGCGGACTGTCCGGCAGCGTCTTCGAGCTGAGCCAATGACAAACGCAGGAATCGAGACTGCGGATCGAGTTTCAGGGCCGCGGTGAAATCGACCATGGCACCCGCATCGTCTTTCAATTCGCGCTTGAGCTGCGCACGCCAGGCGACCGCTGCCGACTCGGTCGGGTAACGCTCGACCAGCCGCGACACCAGGATGAGCGCCAGATCAGACTCATTGAGTCGGCGGACAAAAGCACACCAGCGCAAGGCCGTGGTCAGATCGTCGGTCGCCTCGATCTTGCGTTCGATGAACGGAAGCACGCGTTCGCGCACGGGCACCGCCGCGAGCGCCTCGCCCAGCTGGCGGTTTTCCAACACAGGCTTCTGGTCGGCACCAGACAAAGCCCACGCCTGTTCGGATTGCCCCATATGCAATGCCAGCGCCACCGCCCAGGCTCGAGGTTCCGCCGAATTCGGGGCAAGTTTGCCCAAACGCGCCAACATTGCCTGCGCAAGCCGGTTATCGGATGCCAGCAGCGCAGCGCGCAATGCGGCCTTGGAATATGCCGGGTCGTCAGACAATTCGGCCGTCTTGACCAAATGCGCCAGAGTGGCTTGGGAATCCTCGCCCTGACGCGAGAATTCAGCCGCGAGGCGCTCGCTGAGTACCAGATCCTCACCCTGCAAACTGCGACCCGACAGTGTGCCGCGCTCGCTCGCCTGCTGTGGCGCATTCCCGGCACAAGCAGTCAAAACGAGCAAAGACAACGCGAGAACAGGAAAATTATGCCGATTCAATGAAGCCTTCCTTGATCGTTCAAGCCATCGCACCGAGAATGTGCGACCGTTGTATTTTGTCACGTCATGCCTATTGTCGCGCTTGGACTCAACCATCAGACCGCTCCGCTCGCCTTGCGCGAGCAGGTGGCGTTTGCGCCAGAGGCGACCTCGGCGGCCCTCGCGGAACTCGCAGCCGAGTCTGGCATACGCGAAGCCGCGATACTTTCCACTTGCAACCGAACCGAACTCTACTGCAATGTCGATGAAGGGCAGGAAAAGGCCCCGGCTGAATGGCTGCACCGGCATTTCGGGCTTGGCCCGGCCAAACTCGAAAGTTACCTATACCGGCACAGCGAAGCGGAGGCGGCTCGCCATATGTTTCGAGTGGCTGCCGGGTTGGACTCCATGGTGCTAGGCGAACCGCAAATCCTCGGTCAGATCAAGGTTGCCTATCAGCTGGCAGTCGCGGCCGGGAGTATGCAAACCCGTCTGAACCGACTTTTTCAAAGCGCCTTTGCCGTGGCCAAACGGGCACGCACCGAAACCCGGATCGGATCGAGCCCGGTCTCAGTCGCTTTCGCCGCCGTAAGGTTGGCAAGCCAGATCTTTGCCGACCTGCGTCAGGCCACAGTGTTGTTGATTGGCGCTGGCGATACTATTGAGTTGTCTGCACGCCACCTTATGGAAGCCGGCGTACACCGGATGCTGGTGGCCAATCGAACACTGGCCAACGCCCAATCACTGGCCGAGACCTATGCGGCAAAGGCGTTGACGCTCGCCGAAATCCCCACCCACTTGGCTGATGCCGACATCGTCATCGCATCGACAGCAAGCCGTGAACCGATCCTGGGCCTTGCCGAGGTCAAAGCAGCGCTGAAAATCCGCAAGCACCGCCCCATGTTCATGCTGGATCTCGCCGTGCCGCGCGACATTGCCCCGGCGGTAGGACAACTTGAGGATGTGTACCTGTACACCATCGACGACATTGGCAAAGTCATTGATGAATCGATGCGTTCACGCCAAGAAGCTGCGCTTGAGGCGGAGGCGATCATTGATCTGCAGGTGTCGCACTTCATGGCGTGGCGTCAGGCATTGGAACACCAGGGCCCGCTGCTTGCGCTGCGCAACAATGGCGAAGCACAACGCGACCAAGTCCTTGAGCGTGCGCGCCAGATGCTGCGCAATGGTCAGAAAGCGGATGACGCATTGCAGTATCTTGCGCACACATTGACCAATAAACTGCTGCATGCACCAAGCAGCCAGCTGCGCGAAGCTGCAATGCGCGGAGATGTAGAGCTGTTACGTGCGGGCGAGAAGCTGTTCGCCCAGCAAGCGGATGTAGAAGAAATCAGGAAACCATGACGCCCTCGATCCGCAGAAAACTGGAAGCCCTATCCGAGCGCAAGGAGGAAGTTGAACGCCTGCTTGCTGAGCGCGAAGTGATGTCCAACAACCAACAGTTCCGCGAGCTTTCACGCGAGTACGCAGAGATTGAACCGGTGGCGCTGAAGCTCGCCGAGTTCGACAGCAAGCTGCGCGCGCTTGCCGCCGCGCATGCTATGGCCGCTGAGCGCGACCCGGAGATGCGAGCGTTGGCCGAAGAAGAATCGCTCGCGTTGGAGGCGCAGTTGCAGGTGCTCGACGATCAACTCGGTCGCCTGCTGGTGCCCAAAGACCCGCGCGACGATGCCAACATCTTCCTGGAAGTACGCGCCGGCACCGGCGGCGATGAAGCTGCCATCTTTGCCGGCGACCTGTTCCGCATGTATGCGCGCTATGCCGAACGTCGCCGCTGGCTGATCGAAGTGCTTTCCAGCAGCCCCGGCGAACACGGCGGTTTCAAGGAAATCATTGCCCGCGTCGAAGGCGCCGGCGCTTTTGCGCGGCTGAAATTCGAGTCGGGTACACATCGCGTGCAACGCGTGCCTGCCACCGAATCCCAGGGTCGCATTCACACCTCGGCGGCCACCGTGGCCGTGTTGCCGGAGCTCGACGAAATCACCGCAATCGAATTGAACCCAGCCGATCTGAAGGTTGATACGTTTCGTGCTTCGGGTGCCGGCGGTCAGCACGTGAACAAGACTGATTCCGCGATCCGCATTACGCATTTGCCGACTGGTACCGTGGTCGAATGTCAGGACGAGCGCTCGCAGCACAAGAATCGCGCGCGTGCGATGAGCCTGCTGGGTGCGCGCCTGCTCGACGAAAAACAGCAAAAACAAGCGCAGGCGCAGTCTGATTTGCGCCGCACGCAGGTCGGCTCTGGCGATCGCTCGCAACGCATCCGCACTTACAATTTCCCGCAGGGCCGACTTACCGATCACCGTATCAATCTCACCCTGTATTCGCTTGAAGCCATTGTTGCCGGTGACCTGGATCCGGTAGTTGATCCACTGACGATGGAGCATCAGGCTGACGAGCTCAAGTTGATGACCGAGGTCGCCTAGGCGTCCCCGGGCATGACCCCAAGCGGGCGCGTGCACAGATTGTGGGTTGCAGTAATCGAAAGCCACAGGAGCAAGAGGCGATGAGCGCGTCTACCGAATTCTTTCCACTGAGCATTTCGGTGTTGACCGTATCTGACTCGCGCTCGCTGGAGAGCGACAGTTCTGGCGACTTTCTGGTCGCAGCATTGATTGCCGCCGGGCACCGACTGGCGCAGCGGCAGATCGAACGTGACGATCGCTACCGGGTGCGCGCCATCGTGTCGGCGTGGATCGCGGATGATCGTATCGACGGGGTCCTGATCACCGGCGGCACCGGTTTTACCGGCCGCGACTCCACACCTGAAGCAATCCGGCCGCTGCTGGACAAGGAAATGCCCGGATTTGGCGAGATGTTTCGTGCGCTCAGCGTCGACGACATCGGCACTTCGGCACTGCAGTCGCGCGCGTTCGCCGGACTTGCCAATGGCGCTTTCGTGTTTTGCCTTCCTGGGTCCACCGGCGCCTGTCGCCTGGCTTGGGACAGGATTCTCCTGGCACAACTCGATGCGCGAACCAAGCCATGCAATCTGGTGAGTTTGCGACCGCGACTGAAAGAATTGTAGGAGCTGCGGCTTTCGACGGAGGAGCTGGTCAAGCCGCGATTTCCTGACGTCGCGAAGTCATCATGAATCGCGACTCAGCCGTTCCCAGTTCCAACCCAGTACGCCCCCGCCATTCGTTGTACCGTTTCCCTACAGTCCAAACGGAGCGTCCCATGCCACGTCCCCACAGCAAGTCCAGCCTGCTAGGCCTTTCGATCGCCACCGGCATGAGTCTGACCGCCACAATCAACAATGCACACGCCGCCGCACCGCAGTATTCACTGACCATCTACAGTTCCGCGCAACCGGGCCAGCTCAGCCCGGAAGCGCTGCAAAACTATGGGCAGGCGCTGCCGGGATACGGCTTGGTGCGCGATCGACGCATGTTGACTTTGCCCGACGGCAGCGGCGAGGTGCGCTTTACCGACGTCGCCACTCGCATTGACCCGACCACAGTGAGCTTCGCTTCGCTGACCGATCCTGCCGGAACGCGGGTGATCGAGCAGAACTACCAGTTCGACCTGGTGGACGGACAGAAGCTGCTGCAACGCTACATCGGCGAAACGGTAACGGTGGATCAAGTCCAGGCCGACAAGTTTGAGCGCATCAGCGGCAAGCTGCTCTCCGCCAGCAACGGGCTTATTCTGATGAAGGAAAGCGGCGAGGTGGTTACTCTGAACCAATACACCAATGTCCAGTTTCCCTCTCTACCCGGCGGCCTGATCACCCGCCCGACATTAGTTTGGTTGGTCAATGCCAAGAAAGGCGGCGAGCATGACTCCGTGGTCAGCTATCAAACGCAGGGGCTGACTTGGTGGAGCGACTACAACGTCACACTAGGTAGCGATGCGGAAGGTTGCCGCATGGATCTTGCCGCCTGGGTAACCATCGTCAACCAGAGCGGGGGCAGTTTTCCCGGCACGCAGTTGAAACTGGTGGCGGGCGAAGTCAACCGCGCCCCCGCCGCTCCTGTCGCACGGATGGAACGCAGCAAGATGCTGATGGATTCGGCCGCATCCGTCGCCGAGGGCTTCCAGGAATCGTCATTGTTCGAGTATCACCTGTATACCCTGGGTCGCCGCACCGATCTGCCGAACAATTCCACCAAGCAGCTTGAATTGTTTCCGGCTGCGATGGGCACACGCTGCAAGCGCGAGCTGGTCTTTACCGCCGGACCCGGTCCATGGCGCTGGTATGGATCGCCGGTCACTGATCAGGGATTCGGCGCGACTCAGCCGGGCAAGGTCGGCGCCTATCTGGAATTCAACAACGATCAGGCCAATGGTCTGGGCATGCCCTTGCCGGCGGGTCGAGTCCGCGTCAACCAGGCGAGCAAAGACGGCAGTCTGGAATTCATCGGCGAAGACCTGATCAAGCACACGCCGCGCAACGAAAACCTGCGCATCAAGCTCGGCGAGAGCTTCGATGTAGTCGGCGAGCGCAAGCAAACTGACTTCAAGATCGATGTGGATGCGAAGTGGATCGAAGAAAGCTTCGAGATCAGCGTTCGCAACCGCAAGACCGAACCAGCGACCATTGTCGCCCGCGAGTACCTCTATCGCTGGAGCGGGTGGACGATCAAGTCGGCCAGTCGCGAATACGTCAAGCGCGATGCCGAGACCATCGACTTTCCGCTGACCATCGCAGCAGATGCCGAGGCGAAATTCAGCTACACCGTGCGCTACACCTGGTAAGCAATTGGTGCGGGCGGGATTTGTGGGAGCGGCGTGAGCCGCGATGCTATTGAATGAATGGCGCCGCCGAAAACAGCATCGCGGTGCACGCCGCTCCCACACTCGCCGGTCTCGCATAATCCGCTCGTACGGAAATTTCGTTCAACTGCGTTGTTCAATTGGCTCGAAGACTCGATCCTCTGGGCCAATGTAGTTGGCGCTGGGACGGATGATCTTGCCGTCAATGCGCTGCTCGATGACGTGCGCACTCCAACCCGAGGTACGCGAGATCACGAACAGCGGCGTAAACATCGCCGTGGGCACGCCCAACATGTGATAACTGACGGCACTGAACCAGTCCAGGTTCGGAAACATTTTCTTGACGTCCCACATCACCGACTCCAGGCGCTCGGCAATCGCAAACATTTTCATGCTGCCCGCTTCCGCCGAAAGGTTTCTCGCCACTTCCTTGATCACTTTGTTGCGCGGATCGGAAACCGTGTACACCGGGTGTCCGAAGCCAATCACCACTTCCTTGCGCTCGACACGGGCACGGATATCGGCCTCGGCGTCGTCTGGCGAGTCGTAACGATTCTGGATTTCGAATGCGGCTTCGTTCGCGCCGCCATGCTTGGGACCGCGCAATGCACCGATGCCGCCAGCGATGGCCGAGTACATATCCGATCCGGTGCCAGCAATCACGCGAGCGGCGAAAGTGCTGGCGTTGAATTCATGTTCGGCGTAGAGGATCAACGAAGTGTGCATGGCGCGCACCCAGCTGGCACTCGGCTTCACGCCATGCAGCAAGTGAAGAATGTGCCCACCGATCGATTCGTCGTCGGTCTCCACGTCGATGCGGCGACCGTTTTGCGAATAGTGATACCAGTACAAGAGCATCGAACCGAGCGAGGCCATCAGCCGATCTGCGATGTCGCGGGCACCGGGCGTGTTGTGATCGTCCTTTTCCGGCATCACGCAACCCAGTGCGGAGACTGCGGTGCGCATCACATCCATCGGATGGGCGGCGGCAGGCAATGACTCCAATATCCGTTTCAGATTGGCGGGCAATCCGCGCAGTGCCTTGAGCTTGAGCTTGTACGCGACGAGTTCGGCGCAGCTGGGGAGCTTGCCGTGCACGAGCAGATGAGCGATCTCCTCAAATTCGCAGACATCGGCAAATTCCAGAATATCGTAGCCGCGATAGTGCAGATCGTTGCCGCTGAGGCCAACCGTGCACAGTGCCGTGTTACCTGCCATGACACCGGAGAGTGCCACCGATTTTTTGGGCTTGGGGAGAACGTTTTCAGGAGCAGAGGTCATCAAGGTGCTCACATTTATCAGGATTTTTTGAAAAGCGCGTCAAGCTGCTGCTCATAGGCGTGATAGCCGATGCGCTCGTACAACTCTTCGCGCGTCTGCATGATATCGATCACGTTCTTTTGGTGCCCATCGCGTCGGATCGCCGTGTACACAGATTCTGCTGCCTTGTTCATCGCGCGGAACGCCGACAGTGGGTACAACTGAATCGCCACGCCAACTGAGGCCAGTTCATCGCGGCTGAACAGCGGCGTCTGGCCGAACTCGGTGATATTGGCGAGCACCGGCACCTTGACCGCATCGACAAAACGCTTAAAAGTAGCCAGATCATAAGAAGCTTCGGCGAAGATACCGTCCGCACCCGCGGCAACGCAGGCGATCGCGCGCTCAATCGCAGCATCAACACCTTCTACCGCAATCGCATCGGTACGCGCGATCAAAAAGAAATTCGCATCGGTCTTGGCATCGGCGGCAGCTTTGACACGGTCTACCATCTCCCCCGCGGACACAATTTCTTTACCCGGACGATGCCCGCAGCGCTTGGCGCCCACTTGATCTTCGATATGGCAGGCCGCTGCGCCGAACTTGATCAGCCCTTTGATCGTGCGCGCGATATTGAATGCGCTTGAACCAAACCCGGTATCGATATCCACCAGCAACGGTAGTTCGCAAACGTCGGTGATGCGGCGGATATCGGTCAGCACGTCGTCGAGATTCAGAATGCCAAGATCCGGCATGCCGAGCGATCCGGCTGCGACCCCACCGCCAGAAAGATAGATCGCCCGGTAACCCGCGCGCTTGGCCAGCAGCGCGTGATTGGCATTGATGGTTCCGACCACCTGCAACGGCGATTCCGCCTTGAGCGCTGCACGAAAACGCGCGCCCGCTGTGAGTTCTGTCATGCAACCTCCGCGCTAGACACGCATTATAGCGGAGTGATCGCTTCGCCACGCCCTGGCGGGTAAGTTAGCCCTTCAATTCTGTCGCAACAGGCGCGCTCACATTGATAGCAGGCACGAAGAGCCCGTAAGCACCGATTCCGGCAAACGCAGCAACCCGCGGTTGAGTATCCACCGCGATACCGCTACCTG
>JAWXCG010000046.1:0-17806 GCA_034440555.1 Pseudomonadota bacterium | reverse complement strand
CTAAGTCGGCGGCAAACGCCACTGCGGTGCCGACGGTGGCTTCCTCGGCCCGCGCATCCGTGTCGAGCAGACTCTGCACGTGCTCCGCCAGCGTTGGTGATTCACGCGCCAGTACGGCGAGCGCCGCGATTCGTCCGTCGAGGGACAGATCCAACAGCACGTCGAACTCGTCCATCGCGCGACGCCAGAGTGAATCATTCGGCACGCTCATTGATCCGGAGCTTCCAGGTGCAGCAACAGATACGCACGCGCACGGCGCCATTCGCGGCGGGCCGAGCGTTCGGAAATATCCATAACCCTGCCGATCTCGGCCAATTCAAGTTCGGCAAAGCAGCGCCATTCAACCAATCGCGCCAAGCGCGCATCGACTTTGGCAAGCTGACTCAGTACTTGATCCAACGCGAGCACGTCGACATTCGGCATCCCGGAAATGACCTCGGCAAGATGCTCCTTGCCTTCCAAGGAAGTGACTTCGCCGCCACCGTGTTTTTCGGTCAGGCGCCGTCGCGCGCGGTCGATCAGAATCTGTCGCATCGCACTCGCCGCAATCGCGTAGAAATGCGCCTCGTCGTTGGGTGAAGCGCTGTGCATGAGTTTCAGGCACGCATCGTTGACGATCGATGTGGTGTTGGCATCGTCACTCGGCGCGGCGCGGCGCTTCTGTCCGCGTGCAAGCCGTTTAAGCACGGGATAAACCTGCGCATAGGCGGCATCGTAGGTTCGCCGATCGCCATCGGAGGCACGCTGCAGCAGATCGATCAGGTCTGACATGGCAGGAGAATCCGCCGATGCAAGACGCACAAGTTCGGCCTCTTGCCAATCAGGCGGAGGAGGCGTCCAGTTGCTTCATGCCGCCGCGGCACTACGGCAGTTATGGATGACACGCTATCCATTGTTCGACTCTACGGACCGAGTTCGGCCCCAAGTGCTGCGCGAAACAACTGAGAACAATCCGGTAAGGCTCGACCGCCAACCCCCTACACCGTTGCCGTCGACCGGTCAGTCGCAGTCTCGCATGATTTCACCTCGGCCATTGTGGTGCAGTGGGCGATAACCGCGCCTCGCCGAAGGGCGCGCCACTCGGATGGTACGGGCCAGACGGTGTTGCCGGGAGCGGCAATTTCGGCGCAATCGAACTGCGCGCAGTGGCGTTGGCGACGACCGCAAATGGGTCAACAAACTTTGTGTTGATGCGCGCGACATGTCGCGCCCGAACGCACCATTGCTGCGTCGGCTTTGCATCGACGGCGAGGGCTGTGAGGCTGAAAAATCAGAAACGTGCCGGTACACGAATCACCGCGCCCAGGAGCGCTCCCGCAATCGGGAGGCTCCTGTGTGCACCGCGAACAGATCAATGCATGCCGCTCGCAGAGTCGGTCTGGGCGCTGGCCACACCGCGGCTGGTTGGCGCGAAAAAGAACTCGCCCGCTTCATGGCCCGCGAACTGGATCGGCGCGTAGCCAGGAATTTGCACCAGATCCGATTCTGCGGCCGCACTGGCCAACGCCGTGGACACTTCGCGGAACAAGCGGTGACCTTCAAGCAGCTGGCTGTTGTCTTCCAGCGCCGCAATTAAAGCGCTGGCGAAATGCGAGTTGTTGCCGCGACCGATATCGGGGACCGGCGCCAATCCACCGGAGGTCAGTGCGGTGCGTGAACGACTTGCCGTCGCCGCCTGCACCCACTTGCTCCACCCGGCGTTGCCGCTTTCGGAAGTGAACACCGGTACCGCTGATTGCGTCATGGTGCCGGAATAACAGGAGTCAGCCACCACCATCACGTGCTTGGGCGCCATAGTATTGAGCATATCGCTGATCGCGCGATTTGACAGCCAGGTATTGGGGGCATCCGCGCGACCATCTACGGGAATCCAGTAGCCCTGCTTCGACTTCTCGTCCATTTCACCGTGACCAGCAAAGTACACGAATAGGTTGTCCTCAGCGGTCAACTTCTCGCGCATGTCGTTGAGCGCCGACAAAATCTCAAAACGATTGGCGTTGTTCAACACGGTTGTCTGGAACCCGTACTTCTGCTTCAACAGGCCACCGACACGTTGCACATCGCTACCTGGACTGACCAATTTCGGGTAGCCGCTGTAATCGCTGTTGCCAATGACCAGCGCGTGGTACTTGCCGAGTTTGACGCCTGCGGGAGCGCGCTGAGACCCAGTTGTGGCAGCGACCGATCCGGCATTGCCGCTGGTGCCGGCAGTGGGCGCGATTAAAAAGTTGAAGACATTTTCAACGCCTTGGCGATCCACAGCGGCAAGCTTTACCTCGGTACCCGTCCCGCTGACCGGCACGCGCACCCTGAAGCTGCCATTGGACGCCACTGAAACCACTTGCCCGTTGACCGAAAGCTGACGCACACCGGCCGCGGCCTTGACCGTGCCCACCAATTCGGAGGCAGTACTGCGCGCCGGCAACGTTGCGGTAGGCCGGCCCGCTCGCGACAGGGTGATCAACGGATCGGAAAGAGTGATTTGCGGTCCGGCACTCGCAGCAATCGCACTGCCTCCGCCCAACGTACCGGACTGTTGCTCCAGTGCAACGATCTGGCCGCGTTGGCGTGCCACCTCACGCTGCTTCTCCGACAGTTGTTGTTCCAGCAGCAGCAACAGTTCGCGGTCTTCCTTGGAAGCAGACAGTGCCGCTTCCATTTTCTTGCGGTCCATCTCGTAACCGACCTGCTCGGCGTCCTGACGCTTCTGATTCTGCGCCAGGGCAGCTTCCATCTCCTCGATGCGAGCAATCGAATCGTCCAATGTCAGTGCCAGTTCGACTGCAGCCCCGCGCACCTTGTCCAACTCGGCGCGATCGCCTGCAGACGCGGTGGAAACTTTGCTGAGCTGTGCTTCGCGCGATTTCAATTCGGCAAGTTTGGTGCGGTCGCGCTGAACGCGATCGGCATGCGCCTTTCGGTCGCGCTCGAGGCGCTCGCGTTCCATTGCCAACTCCTGCTCTTTGGCCGCGAGCAACTCGCTCAGCAGCGCCATGTCTTCATCGGCAGGCGCGATACGCGTTTGCGCCTGCTTGAGTTGACTGCGGGCGCTGTCCAGTTCGGTCTGAGAGCTTTGCAGCGCGCGACGACGCTGATCCAGCTCGCCTTTCAGCTTCTCATTCTCAGCCTTGAGCCGCGTCGCGGCTTCTCGCTCCGCCGCCACATCGCGCTGCAGGGTTTCAATCTCGCCCTGTTTGGTCGCCATGGCGGAGGTCATCACCGATGTATAAATCAGGTCATCGCCGCTTATGCCAGAGCCCTGCCGATAGAGATTAAGCGCCTTGTTCACATCCTGCTCAACTCCAAGCCCGGACTCGTACAGCGAGCCCAGATTGATCTGCGCGCGCTTGGACCCCTGCGCGGCAGCTTTCTGATACCACTCGGCTGCCTTGACGTAGTCAGGCTCGGTGCCCAATCCCTTGTGGTAAATCTCGCCCACATAATTCTGCGCCTCGACTTCACCAAGCGTCGCCTGATCCATCCAGACCTTCAGTGCGGTTTGATAGTTGGCACGATCGTAGGCGACGTATTCACCACCGCGAATTTCACAATCCGCCTGGTTGGTGCGAACCGGCCGGCGCGCGCTCATAAAGGTGCTGACACGGCCGAGTTTGCGCATTTGACCAGGCAAGAGGCAGTCGACGATGAGGAAGTCCTCAGCATTTCGCATTGTTGGCGATTTCGACTGAACATCGACCGGCAACGTCACGATCAGCATCGAAGCGGTAATGGACACCGCCAACGACGTGCGCCGAAGAAGGGGGAACGCAGACAGCGCGAAACGCATGGCCTAACCTCCGTGGGGACTGGTGCATCTCAGGGACCAAGCCGTCGCGACTACACCAGCGCGCGGCGCTGTAGTACGCTGATAGTATAGTCCGACACACAAGCGAGGATGCTATGGCCGCATTAACCGTCCGCCGCGAGATCGATACCATTGGGTCGAAACGGCCGGCAGCACTGATCATTTGGCTCGTTGGTCTGGCTTTGTCTATCTCGGCGCTGCCGGGACAAGCGCAGATTGCTTGTCCGATGGATGTGCTTTCCGGCTCGAACCAGACGGCGCTCGCCGGTACCCGGTTCCCGATGTCGCTGGTCACTGGCGAAAAAGGCGCGACCACGCCGATACCCGATCCGGTTCCCGTGACCTGGAATGTGATGGCAGTTGCACCACCGCTCGGCACGCTCCACTTCCTGCAATCAGGAACCACAACTTTCAGCGAGAATGTGTTCTGGAGCGCCACACCGTTTACCTTCAACAGCAGTGTTGATGTCGTCGCTGAGCCAGACGCCGGCGGCGTGTATACGCTTCGTGCCACTACGCCGACCTGTGGCCTCGCCGACGCCACGTTCAATCTCAACGTAGTTGCGCCGGTTGCGCCGACGGTCAGTGCCTTTCAGGGCAGTAGCCAGAGTGCAGTCACCGGCACAACCTTCCCGAGCCAGTTGGGCGTTTTTATTTCCCAGGGCAGCGGATTGCCCACCTTGGTGGCGAACGCCAAGGTGACGTTCACCATCACCAGCGGTCCTGCCCGTTTCAGCAACAATGCCACCGGCATCACCGTGTTCTCCGACGCCACTGGCAATGCCTATGTCGATCTGATTGCGAATGCGGGCGTAGCAACTGCGACCAATGTCACCGCCCAGGCCAGCGCAATGGGCAGCTTGGGCATGTACACCGGCATGCAGGTCACTCCAGCCGGTGCAGCAACTGTGACGCCGAATCCGCCGACGGGCGTCAACTACACTACTCCACAAAATCAGCCCTTCGCCGAGAATTTTTCCGTGGTCTTGCTCGATAGCGGCAGCGCACCGATCAGCGGCGTCAACGTCGTATTCCAGCTCTCGGGTTCGACTGGCGCGCAATTGTTGAGTGGCAGCACCCCGAGCGGCACCATGATCACCGTTCCGACCGACGGCACGGGTCGCTCCACGATTCAGGTGATGTCTGGCGCGCCGGGCACTTTTTCGCTCACTGCCTCGCCACCCACGCCGCTGACAACCGCGACCTGGGGACTGGTAGCGACGCCGGCTGGATCACAGCTTCTTTTGATCGTTTCGGGTAACGGTCAAGTCGCCGAACCCGAGTCACAGTTCGCGCAACCGCTCGTAGTTGAAGCATTGTCCGGGTCGACCCCGGCCAGCGGAGTTCCAGTCGATTTCACGGTACTCAGTGGCAGTGCCTATTTTCTTGGCGCGCTAAACATACCGGTCACGACCAGGACGGTGCTGACCGGAAATGGCCCGATTAGTGCAAGCCTCGGCGTTTTTGCTGGATCGGCGGTCGGTGAGTCCGTCGTGCAAGCGGCGGCGCCCGGATACAGCCCGGTCCTTTTCACTTTGTCAATTGAGCAGCCAGAAATCGAAACGGTGACGAAGGTCTCCGGCGATGCTCAGCAGGGCCTCGTCAATACAGTTTTGCCCCAGCCGTTGGTGGCAGGGATTACACCCACCGCGCGCGCCAACGCGCCGAATGGGGTCATCCTGTTCGAAGTAATCAGTGGCGGCGCGACTTTTGTCGAAACTGGGACGGGCACGTTCTCGGCACCGCCATCAGGTCCCGGCCTGAGTGCCGAGGTCCACCTGCGCCTCGGCGCGCAACCTGGTTCAGCGCAGATCCAAGTCAGTTTCCCAGGAATGTTGCCAGCAGTGTTTACTGCAACCGGCGTGCCACCAACCAGCACGCTGTCGCTGACAAAAGTCAGTGGGGATGCTCAGACCGCTACCACTGGGCTGACGGCCAGTCCATTGCGGGTGCGTTTAAGCAATGGCGGCGGCTCGGTTGCCAACGGTGTCATCGATTGGTCGGTGATAAGTGGCGACGCGACGCTTTCACTCCGCCAAACCAATACCAACGCTCAAGGCGAGGCAGAAACCACGCTTGCAGTGGGTTCGACCACGGGCAGTATTCGGGTAAGAGCGACAGCAACCGTCGAGGGTGATCCATCCCGTCCCAGTGTTGATTTCACTTTGAGCGCGGCGGACGCAACGCTCGTCGCAGTGTCGGGATCGGGCCAGGGCGGAGCGATCGGCAGCAACGCCGATCAGGTGTTCGTCTTCGAGCTGAAGCAAGCCAACGGTTCCGTGCTTCCTGGCCAAACCATCCAGTTCGCAACTACGGACGGTACGCTGACCGCGAGCAGCGCTGTAACCGGCAGCGATGGTCGGGTCAGCGTCGGGCTTCGCTACGGCGCCGCGGCAGGGTCGGTGCAGGTCACTGCGCGTGCCTTCGGCAGCCGCATATCTGCTATCGGCGTTGCAACCACGTTTGTACCGCTGATCGCGATTGCCAGCGGCAACAACCAGACTGCGGCCGCCGGAGCCAGCCTGGCCAATCCGCTGGTTATCGCGATATCGCGCCCGCCCACTGCATCGCAAGCGAAGGGACTGCAGGGTTTGGTCGTTACGTGGACGGTCCTCTCCGGAGGCGGCCAGCTCGGCACAGCTACCTCGCTCACCGACACCAACGGACAGGCGAGCAACACGTTGCGTCTGGGCGCGACGCTCGGAGCGCAGCAAATCAAGGCCACGATTGCAGACGTCGGGGAAGTTGTATTCACTGCCAATGCGACGATTCCGTCCAACAGCGTGCTTGAGATCGTCTCGGGCAACAACCAGCGGCTGGTGCCGCGCCGTCCTGGCGCGCCATTGATCGTCCGGCTGCGTTCCGCGGCTGGTGTCGGCCTGAGTGGATTTACCGTGCGCTTTACTCCTTCGGACGGCCTATCCGTCGATCCGGGTGAAGTAGTTACTGGCCCGGATGGTCGCGCAGCGACGATCGCCAGCGTCACACTGCCCGGCGACTACACGGTCACTGCCAGCCTGCCGGCACTCAGTGGCATCGCGCCAGTCGTATTCAATCTCGGCAACGGTATTGCCAATCTGCCCGAACTCGGCGGTCGTAGAAATGGCGTCGCGCGTGCCATCGACATCGCCTGTCCTCGTCTTGCTCGAAGTACGGGCCTGAGCCCTGCTCAGCAGGACCTGTTGCAACGTTGCTCTGAGCTGGTGGTCAACGCCAATCAGAACACCGCGGATGTGGTGGGCGCGCTCGACCAGATGCTCGCCGATGAGTCCAGTGCACAGAACAACGCCGCGCTCGCCAGTGCATCTGCCCAGTTCGAAAATCTTAAGGGCCGTTTCGCTGCACTAAGATCAGGCTCCAGCGGTGGCAGCCTCGGCGGTCTCGCGATCATGACTCCGACTGGACGTTTACCCTTCAGCTTCCTGCCATCAAGTGTGCTGCTCGGTGCCGCAGACGATGCACCCGCGCCAACTTCCGAGACATTCGGGCGTTGGGGGTTCTTTGCCACCGGGACAATTGGAAGAGGCAGTCGCGATACCAGCGACACTGATCCGGGCGGCGATTTCGACAACTATGGTGTCACCGCAGGCGTCGACTACCGCCTGACCAATTCGGTCATTCTTGGCGCCGCACTGGGATTCAACAGCAACGACAGCCAGCTGAAACGAAATCTCGGCGGACTGGACAGCAAAGGCACAAGTCTTTCGGCCTATGCGACCTGGTTCAAGGGCGATAGCTACTACGCCGATGGCGTGCTGACACTGGGACGCAACCGCACAGATGTTACGCGCCGAATCAACTATACGATTCCCGGCGTTGCTGGCGGCTCGACTACGATCGACCAGATCGCATCCGGCTCGCCGGACAGCGACCAGCAGTCGTTTGCGCTGTCAGTGGGTCGCGATTTCAATCGCGGTGCGCTCAGCTTCGGACCCTATGTACGCGGAACCTACACGCGACTGAATTTCGATGGGTATGTCGAACGCATGTCGAATCCGACTGGCGCCGGTTCCGGCTTGGCGCTGGCCGTCGAAGATCGACAACTGACTTCGGTGCAGGCAGTGCTGGGCGGAAAACTGAGCTATACGGTCAGCACGTCTTGGGGCGTCTTGGTGCCCAGCCTGCAGATCGAGTATGTCAAGGAGCTCAAGGACGACGCCGATGGTCTGGTTACCAGCTTTGCGTTTGATCCGACCAATACCTCCATCATCATAGATGGTGGTGAGATCGATACGGATTTCCTCAACATTGGACTGGGTCTATCTGGCGTCTTCGCCAATGGCCGTTCCGGATACGTCTATTACGAGCATGTCGCAGGCAAAGACCGAACGTCACAGAGCAGTCTGGCGATCGGCGTTCGTATCGAGTTCTGATTCAGGCATGGCTAATGAGCGATGTAACAAGCGATAATCAAGCACAGGCGAGTCCGGAAAAAACCATGATCGAGTTTGGACATTCCACCCACGTTGGTCTGCGTCGTGAGCACAACGAAGACACGTACTACGCTGACAGCGAGCTGGGGCTCTGGTTAGTTGCCGACGGCATGGGCGGACACGAGAACGGTGAAGTTGCCAGTGCGCTCGCGCGGGATACGCTGGTGCGCGAAATGCAAAGTGGCGGCACCCTGGTGAATGCCATCCAGACTGCTGATGAGGAAATCATCAAGCACTCGACGCGCAGACCACAAGCCCTGCCGATGGGCACTACGATCGCCGCGATCCACGTCACCGGAGAGGAGTTTGAGGTTGCGTGGGTGGGCGACAGTCGCGCCTATGCGGTTCAGAATGGCGAGTTCAAGCAGATCTCGGAGGACCACTCCTATGTGCGCGAGCTGATCAATCAAAAGGCGATCACGCCCGAACAGGCCAAGACCCACCCGCATCGTAATGTGGTCACCCAGGCGCTGGGCGTCACCGATCCGCAAAGCCTTCGCGTCGAGACCGTTGCCGGCAAGCTTTCGCCCGGCACCCAGGTACTACTGTGCAGCGATGGCCTCACTGAAGAGGTCGACGACGAAATGATCGCCGAAATTCTGGCGCGGTCTGACCTGTCGGCGCAGGAATGCGTCGACCATCTGATCCTGGCAGCGCTCGATGGCGGCGGCTCGGATAACGTCACCGTGATTCTGCTGCGCAAGAAGTAATCTTAAGAGGTAATCTTAAGAGGTAATCTTAAGAGGTAATCTTAAGAGGTAGTCGCCTGGCAGCTCACCCTGTGGTGATCGGTGATTGAAAACCGGTGCCGGTGCTGAAAAATCAACTCGTGCGCTGCCCAGTGTCGTGAATCACCCGACTACGGCGGAGACTTGCATTCCTTGTCGCGCAGATCGAGTAACGACTGACGATCCGGTTCGGCCCTCAGTCCCTGCTCGGCAAGCAGTGAGCACCCAAACAGGATGCCACGATCGAGCGAACTCAACGCTTTGGCTTCAAAATAATCGGCGACCCGCCTTAATCCATTGACGGCGTCTACATTGTCCGGGTCTCGCTGCAAAACTGTCTTGTAGATATCCAAGGCATTGTCGCCCGGTGGCGAGGTCAAGCGACGACCTCGGTCAGTCAGCCCGGTTTCGACATACTGCCGAGCTTTGGCGAGCAAAGTACCCACGTCGCCCTGCATCAGAAGCGGAGGTGTGGTGGCGTCGTCCGCGCTGGCTTCGTTACCGAGATCAACGACTGCGTTGTTGTCGTCGACGGGCGAATCATCAACCGGCATTTCGGCGACATCGGCCACAGTTTCCTTGACGGGCGGCTTTGCGATTTGCGGATCGGGTCGCAATGCCAACCACGCAACGATCATCACGCCAATCGCGCCGGCAGCGCCCAAACTCGCGAGCAGCGGCTTGCCGAAGGCGCGTGATGAGACATCTGGTGACTGAGAGGCAACCGAAACTTTGGCCGTCGGAACGCGCTTCGGCGTTTTAATCGTGTCACCGGCCAACATTTCTGTCTGCTGGGACACCATGGGCCTTGGCACAGCACGCTTTCGCGTCATGTGTGCGTCGCGTAACACCTGTGCCTCGGGCGCGACAGCGAACAACTTGTCGCAACCCGCAATCATTTCGTCACCCGTGGCGAATCGACGCTCGGGCAACTTCGCCATCAACTTGTCGATCAATGGCTGTAACCACATTACGTGCGCGGGCAGTTGCGGCACCGGATGAGTGACGTGCATCAAGGCGATGCTGAAGGGATCTGTCGCATCGTAGGGCGGCGCCCCAGCGAGCATCTCGAACAGCATCGCGCCAAGGCTGTAGAGGTCCGACCGACCGTCTACCTTCTCCGCCCGCGCCTGTTCCGGGCTCATGTAATGCGGGGTGCCGATCGAGTTCCCGGCTTGCGTCGACATGGTTTTTGAGTCCATGGCTTTGGCGATGCCGAAGTCCGCCAAAACCGCCGTACCATTGGCGCGAAACAGCACGTTGCCCGGTTTCACGTCACGATGCACCACGCCCTTCTCGTGTGCATAGGCCAGTCCTTGTGCGATGTCGCGAACTACGTCCAGGATTTCTGGCACTGTCATGCCGGCGTTCATTTTTTCGCGCAGCGTTCCGCCCGGAATGTACTCCTGCGTCAGATAATAGACTTGGCCATATTGACCAATGTCGTAAACCGTTACCAGATTGGGATGACTGAGTTTCGCAGCCAACCGACCTTCCTTGAGAAATCGGTCGGCGAACTCAGCATTGTCGGCGAGCGAAGATGCCATGACCTTCAGCGCGACTTCCCGATCCAGGGATTCCTGCAATGCAAGATACACGGAGGCCATCCCGCCAACACCGATCGCTTTTTCGATCCTGTAACCGGGAATTTCGACGGATTCAGTAACGACTGTATTCATTCAATGCGAAGTTCCAGCCTGCGTGACCCCGGCAGGCAATGCAACACAATAGCAAAACCCGATGCGAGTGCAATGTCGCCCGAGGCATGCTCGATCAGTGCATTCGAGCTCGCTGCATGTGCGCTCGGCGTTTGCCAGCCGATTGCTGGCGCGATCACGGGTGCTGGCGCGATCACGAGTGCTGGCGCGATCACGGGTGCTGGCGCGATCACGGAGCCGCCGCGCGCACCGCTTTCAGCGCCACCATGAAACGTTCCATTGAATAGCGTTCGTCGTGTTCGACCGTTGCGTAAAGTGCATCGACACGTGAGCGCAACACATTCGTCGCAGCTTCGTCGAGTAGCCCACCGTTTTCAAACGCGACCACCACGCTCTGCACGCCCATGGCGCATTGCTCAGCGGCAACAAAATCACGAAATTCTCCACGTTCGGCGTCGCGAATCATGCTGCCCAGAATCACGCCAAGCGTTTGCGGCGCAAATTCAAAACTCGCGACTTTTCCATTGAGCGCGCCTATGCCCGCCCGAAGCTTGCGGGCTGCGGCGAAGGTCTGCTCGCGACCTTCGGTTGTGGCCAGATGCAGTCGGCGCGTTTGTTCGAAGACGGCTTGCGCCCCCGCGCTGTCCACCGCAGCAAGCACATGTCGAAACATCACCAGATTGGCATCATTCAAGCGCACTACACCCGGCCCCAGTCCGGTGCCCTGCCGCGGTCCCCACTTTCCTCCGGTCATGGAACGATGGCAGGCATGGCAGTCAAAAAGCACCAGTTCGGGAAATATTCCGTGCCACCCCGCTTGTTCGTCCAGCAGGATGTCCAATGAATTTAGCGCCGCTGTTCCCTGGCCGACGCCCCAATCACGCAACCCGTCGAATCGGCCCTTGCGCTTTTCGTAGTCGGCGTCGGATTGATAGTGCGGATGTAGCCAGGTAAAGGTATCGAGCTCAAAGCTCAATCGCGGATGACCTGCACCCATGATGCGATGGGTAATCATGCGGTCGCGCGTGCCGGTATGGCAACTCAGGCAAAGGGCGGAGCGGGCAACAGGGTCCTCGGTGGGATAGAGGCCTGCATCGAGGTTCTGCGCATGTGTCGCTTTGCTATGACTGGCGAGCCAATTCTCGGCGCCACCGTGGCAGGCCTCACAGCCGACTCCGTCGTCAATCTGGAATCTGGCGCCGCGCTTATCTGCGCTGACGTTGTCCGTGTGACAGTCAAGGCAGACTTTTGCATCTTGCGCTTTGCCCAGCCCCAGCTTGGTGGCAATCGCCTGGGATGCAGGCGTCAGCAGAACATCGTAAGACCTGGCATGTGGATCGAACTCCTGCCAAAGCGCAAATTCGTTCATTTGCACTGCCTGCGTGCCTGAGACCTTGGTCGCTCCATGGCACTGGCTGGCGGCGCAACTGGCAACGCCTTCGTGCAGCTGGGCACCAATCTTCTCGGCTGCACCCTGTGCATTCAGCTGGCCGGCAATCAACAGCCCCAGTGCAATCAACTTGCGCATCTTGCTAACTCCCTCAAGGCGACAATCCGATTATGCCACTCAATTCCGTGGCCGCCACTAACACTGGCTAAGAACCGGACACACTCTAGCGATGCCGGAACACAATTGCGCGTCAAAACCTGATCATCCGCGACCAGATCGCCAGCAGCACGCGACTATGATTGATCCGCGGAGAGCCAAAGGCAATTGCCCTTGCTCGCCTTGTTTACCTGCTGTAGCCGCAGTTGATGACATTCGACGTCGATAACATCGGCATACACCACTCGAAGTGACGACGACAAGCGCACTGGGTTCGGAGTACTGTTCACCGTGCGAACCATTTCGGCGACTTCGAACCCTAGATCGCCCTGCCCGGCGGTCAGTGCCAGATAGACGTCGGTCAGCAGGTTGGCGTCGAGCAGGGCGCCGTGCAGTCGACGATGCGCGCTGTCCACTTGCAGCCGCTTGCACAAAGCGTCCAGCGAATTCTTCTGACCCGGGTACTTTTCCCGCGCCAAAGCCAGGGTATCGAGCACCGAGCAACGTTGTTCAAGGGGTGCAAAGCTGGTGCCGAGGAGCGCCAGCTCCGCATTCAGGAACCCGACATCGAATGCCGCGTTGTGAATAATCAATTCAGCACCGTCGACAAAAGCCAGAAATTCTTCTGCAACTTGCCGAAACAACGGTTTGTCGCGCAGAAACTCTTCGGTCAATCCGGTGACCTCAATTGCCCCGAAGTCCATAGCGCGCTCGGGATTGAGGTAACGTTGGAACTCACGTCCGGTGCGGCGACGCTCGACCAATTCGATGCAGCCGATCTCGACCACGCGGTGCCCCCGGGCAGGGTCAAGCCCAGTGGTCTCGGTATCCAACACTACTTGGCGCATGGGTAGCCGACGCCTTCAGGTTCGCGCCGACAACAGTTGCGCGATGGCGGCACGCGCGCGTTGATCGCAGGCTTCGTTTTCGACGTGCCCTTCGTGGCCACGCACCCATTTCAACTCCACATCGTGTTGCGCCAGGGCCAGATCCATCTCCTGCCAAAGATCCTGGTTCGCCACTGGCTCGCGCGCTGCGTTGCGCCAACCTCTGGCTTTCCACGCCGGCAACCATTCGCTGGCACCTTGCTGCACGTAGCGCGAATCAGTCGTGATGCATACCGTCGAACGCCGCTTGAGCGATTGCAGCGCACGGATTGCTGCGGTCAGTTCCATTCGGTTGTTGGTGGTAGCCAGCTCGGCACCGGTTAGCCATTTTTCATGTGCGCCACAGCGCATCAAAGCAGCCCAACCACCTGGACCCGGATTGCCGGAGCAGGCTCCGTCGGTGAACACCTCAACGCGCGTCGCCGATTCGCTCATGCTGCCAAGCCCACCCGCGACGCGGGCAATGCCGGCATCCCAGGAAGCCGCGCAGTTGCAAAACTGCGCAGTGCCCGCGGCCGCAGAATATTGGCACTGCGTCGCTTGCGTGCGTGCCCCACCACCACTGATGACCAAGGCAGCGTATGTGCCATTACGCCGAGCGTGGCAAGCCGACTATCGAAGGCGAGCGAAGTGCATTCGACATCGACACACCCGGAGCGTGACATAAGAGCCTGAAACGCGCCCGGTCGGAAGGCCGACGGCCAGCGCACGCCAGCGCCCATCGCGTTCGACAGACGGAAGCGAGACAGGCTGGCAGTGCCGCTGGCAAGGACCCACAGCGAGCATTCCGGCTTGAGCACACGAATCGCTTCGGCGATCAGCGTATCCAGGTCCAATCCGACTTCCAACGCATGCTGCACAACCACGCCGTCCAGACAATCGTCCGGCAACGGCCAATGGGCAATCGCCGCACGCAGGTCGCCTTCCATCCCGCTGCCCGCAGCAAATACACTCAGGGTATCGGGGCCGAGCTGATCTCCTGCAGCGACTGGTACCGGGCTCAACCACAAGACACGTTCGAGCTGGCGCAGACGGGGCTGCATCCACAGACACTCAGCGCGCAACAAAGTCTGCGCCCATGGGGCCGCGGGTGCTCCAGCTTGCGGGTCGGCGTCGGGCGTAGGCGTATCGGACATAGAAGTCGTTGCGGGGCAGTGGTGCGATTGTGATACAAATTCGGTCCGAGAGAGAAGTCACTGATGCGATGAACGAGCATGCACACCTATCCGACGATCTGACCGTATTGGCAATTCCGGCATTCGTAGACAATTATCTATGGCTGCTACACGATACCGGCGGAGATGCCGTCGTGATCGACCCCGGCGATGGCGACGCTGTTCAGTCGCGACTCGATGCGTTGGGATTGCGCTTGCGCGGCATTTTGATTACCCACCATCACCCCGACCACATCGGTGGTGCCGCGGCCCTCGCTGCGCGTCACGACTGCCCGGTGATCGGTCCGAACGACTCCCGCATCGCGATGGTGACGCAACCAGTCGCTGATGGAGATTGCGTCGCCCTGTCCCGCCCGCACATCCAATTCAGGGTAGTGCACGTACCTGGGCACACGATAAGCCATCTGGCCTATGTCGGACATGAGTCGGCATTCGTCGGCGACACGCTGTTCAGCGCAGGCTGCGGACGTCTGTTTGAAGGCAGCGCCGAACAAATGCTGCGCTCGCTGGATACCTTGTCAGCGCTGCCGCCCAGCACTCAGGTATTTTGCGCACACGAATACACTCGAGACAATGCGCGCTTTGCGCTCGAGTGGGAACCGGACAACGAACTATTGAGACGTCGTTACGAAAGAGTATGCGCGCTGCGCCAACGCCAGCAGCGCACGGTTCCTACGACCATCGGCGATGAGCTGGCCTTCAATCCGTTTCTGCGTTGCGACCAGCCGGGACTGCGCAACCGTCTTCAGGAAAAGACAGCGGATCCCATCCGCGATCGACTGGCCACGTTCGCCCGCCTGCGTGAACTGAAAAACGATTATGTCGCGCGTCACTAGCCGACGGATCACGTTGTGCTGGCGGTGGACCTGCGCAGGTCTCACCTGCACGCTGGCGTTGCTGGCTGGTTGCGCGTCGATCGAACCGAAGACATCACGCTCTGCGTCAACGCCAACTACCGCAACTAAAACTTCGCGGGCTAAGCCGGCAGTTCCAGAAAAAGCCGATCCGACAGCAACGGAAATTGAAGCCCCACCGGGACAGTCCGCGATAGCTGGCGCATCGGCCAACGCAGTGCCGGGCTCAACGCCTGAGCCCAGCTCTGATTTGACCACCGTGCCGCTGCTAAACCCCTGGAAACGCCTCGCCGATGCCGCGCAACAGCTGAATTGCCAGGAGGTTGACGCCCGCACTCAGCGCTGGATTGGTCAATACACGCGACAGGCACGAGCGCTGGAGGCAGACCTGCAGCGCGCGATGCCACTCATTGAAATGGTCGGCGCTGAGTTGGAGCGCCGCGCGTTACCAGCGCTGTTCGCCATGCTGCCCATGGTCGAAAGCCAGTATTACGCACCGGTCGCCATTGGCAATCGTCCCGCGGGCATATGGCAGCTGATGCCGCAAACCGCGCGCGGTCTGGCTGTGCCGATGCAGTCTGACTACGATGGGCGGCTCGACTACCTGCGTGCCACCGAGGCCGCGGCCGACTTGCTCGCTCATCTGGCCAGCGAATTCAAGGGGAATTGGAAGCTGATGAATATGGCGTTCAATGCCGGCGAATTCCGCGTCAAGTCGGCCTTGCGTAACCACAAGGGAAAGCATGCGTCTCTCGATGCGCTCGGCCTGAGTAAAATTACACTGCATCATTTGGCCAGACTCGAAGCATTAACCTGTCTTCTTTCCGATCCTGTGGCGCATGGAATCGCGCTTCCGACGGTTCAAGCGCAGAGTTCACTGATTGCGCTACCCATCGACGCTCCGATCGCAACGGGATTTCTTGCCCACCTCGCGGGCACCGAACTGGCGGTCTTGCGACGATGGAATCCCGCTCTGCGCGGCGAGTTCACTCCAGACATCGATGGTCTGCGTGTTTTGCTGCCGGCTGCGCATGGTGTTGCGGCCGGTGCGACGCTAAGAGAAATACCAGCGCGCACTTCGCGTCGCTGGGGCTTGGTTAAGGTAACGTCCGCGGTCGAACGCCAGCGACTACTGGACTTATACCGCGATGATCAAAAGTTGGTGCAGGCCGTCAATGCAACAAGCCCTGGTCGAGACGACATGCGATTGTGGCTTCCGATAGGCCTGCAGCGACGCCATGCTGCACCCAGCGCGGATGCGCCCGTCAGCGCAGAAGTCCACATCATCCGCAAGGGCGATACGCTTTCGCACATCGCACACCGCTATCGAGTGGCGATCAAGCAGCTGACGCGCTGGAACGGTTTGCAAACGGGTAGCATCCTGCAGCCCGGCCAGCGAATCCGACTCAGCCCGCGTTAGCCAGGTGCGGGATGCGTCGCGCAATGCCCTGTCGCCCAGTGTGAGTGCTGAATCCAACGATCACCCAATCCGGCCGCTGCGCCTTCTGGTCCGCGCTTTCTCGTCCGCGCGTTCTGAACTACGCTAGCCTCCCTTCGATGTTACAGCTCGTCGGCGACGCTGTTGAGTTGACGCGAACTTCGTCGATTGCGGCCCAAGCCGTTTTCATCCAAAGTGACGAATAACCAAAGACCAAGGAGTCCGGAATGGGTTTTCTGCAGGGTAAACGCGCGCTCATCGTTGGGGTCGCCAGTGAGCGATCGATTGCCACCGGAATTTCGGAGGCAATGCATCGCCAGGGTGCTGAGCTGGCCTTCAGCTATCAGAACGAGCGACTGCGCGATCGTGTTGAGAAAGCGGCCAAGGATTGCGGTAGCGACATCGTGCTGCCGTGTGATGTTGCAGAAGACGCGCAGATCGAGGCGCTGATGAAGGGGATTGAAGAGCGCTGGGGAAGGCTGGATATTTTGGTTCATTCGGTGGGGTTTGCACCGCGGGAGGCGATCCAGGGTGACTATCTGGACGCGGTAACCCGGGAGAATTTCGCAATCGCGCACGACATTTCCAGCTACAGTCTCGCCGGCTTGGCCAAGGCGGCGCGCCCACTGATGCGCGGGCGCAGCTCGGCGATCATCACGCTGAGTTATCTGGGTGCCGTGCGCGCGTTGGCCAACTACAACGTCATGGGCCTGGCCAAGGCCAGCCTGGAAGCAAATGTGCGCTATCTCGCGCGCAGCCTCGGGCCGGAAGGTGTGCGGGTGAATGCGATCTCGGCCGGGCCAATCAAAACACTTGCCGCAGCAGGCATTGCCAACTTCAGAAAAATGCTCGAACACGTCGAACAGTCGGCGCCCTTGCGGCGCAGCGTCACCATCGAAGATGTCGGTAACGCGGCTGCCTTCTTGTGTTCGGATCTGGCCGCTGGCATCACCGGCGAGATCACCTACGTTGACGCTGGCTACAGCACACTGGGCATGACCGGTATCTGATCCAGATCTACGCTGAGCGCGCTGATTCTCACACCTAGGGAAGGTCTGAATAAGTCACCCCTTCGTCTTCGCCACACTGCTTATTGCTCGCCAAACTCCTAAAAACCTGCGGTTTTTTGCCCCCTGGCTCAGGGGGCTATCGCGGTTCCGGACTTGTTCAGAGGTTCCCTGGACGGTAAGCGTCCAGCCAACCCACCTTCCCACGTCTCCTCTCGGGCTGCAGTCTCGCGCATTTCGGCGAGGAGTTCAGCATGGACAGGGCATCGAAGACG
>JAWXCG010000045.1:0-14899 GCA_034440555.1 Pseudomonadota bacterium | reverse complement strand
GCCAAGCTTCGTCAACGCTGCCGTCAACGTCGTCTTGCCGTGATCAACGTGGCCGATCGTGCCCACGTTTACGTGTGGCTTCTTGCGCTCGAATTTTTCTTTTGCCATGACTAAAACCTCAGATAATTGCGGCTGGTCTGTTAGGAGGACTTTTTGATTACGGCTTCGGCAATATTGTTGGGCGCTTCAGCATAATGATCAAATTCCATGGTGGAGCTCGCACGACCCTGGCTCAACGAGCGCAGCGAAGTGACGTACCCGAACATCTCGCCCAGAGGAACCATCGCATTGATCAACTTGCCTGACGGCGAGTCGTCGGTGCCTTGCAAAATGCCGCGGCGACGGCTGAGATCGCCCATCACGTCACCCATGTAGTCTTCCGGCGTCACAACCTCTACCTTCATGATCGGTTCGAGCAACACCGGGTTGGCTTTGTTGAAGCCTTCCTTGAAGCCCATCGAACCGGCAATCTTGAACGCCATTTCGTTGGAATCAACGTCATGGAACGAGCCATCGATCGCCTTGATTTTGATGTCGACGATGGGATAGCCGGCGAGCACACCATTCTTCATCGCTTCTTCAATACCTTTGCCGGCTGCGGTTACATACTCTTTTGGAACCACACCGCCAACGATTGCATTTTCAAACACGTAACCAGCACCACGCTCTTGTGGCTCCATTTCAATAACAATGTGCCCGTACTGACCGCGGCCGCCAGACTGTCTGACGAACTTGCCTTCTTGCTTTACTGCTTTGCGAATAGTTTCTCGATAGGCCACTTGCGGCTTACCGACGTTGGCTTCGACGTTGAACTCGCGCTTCATGCGGTCAACCAGAATTTCCAGGTGCAACTCGCCCATACCGGAAATGATTGTCTGACCGGACTCTTCATCAGTACGAACGCGAAACGATGGATCTTCCTGCGCAAGACGTCCAAGCGCCACACCCATTTTCTCTTGGTCCGCTTTGGTCTTCGGCTCCACCGCCATCGAAATAACCGGCTCGGGGAAAATCATGCGCTCAAGAGTGATTGTGCTATCCAGCGAGCACAGGGTGTCGCCCGTCGTTACATCCTTCAAGCCTACAGCAGCAGCGATATCGCCTGCCAAAACTTCCTTGATCTCTTCGCGCTGGTTCGCATGCATCTGCAGAATTCGGCCAATGCGTTCCTTCCTGCTTTTGACCGGGTTGTACACCTGGTCGCCAGCATTCAACGTGCCCGAATAGACACGGAAGAACGTCAACGAACCCACAAACGGATCGGTCATGATCTTGAACGCAAGTGCTGCGAATGGCTCTTTGTCACGCGCTGCACGAGTAATTTCTTGTTCGTTGTCATCGAGCCCCTTTACCGGGGGGCGGTCCGACGGCGCAGGCAAGAAGTGGATTACTGCGTCAAGCATTGCCTGCACACCCTTGTTCTTGAACGCAGTGCCGCAAAACATTGGAATGATTTCGCAGGTCAAGGTGCGTGCGCGAATGCCAGCCATGATCTCTTCTTCGGAGAGTTCAACGCCCTCCAAGTATTTGTTCATAAGCACGTCTGACGATTCTGCAGCCGACTCCACCATGAACTCATGCGCTTTGTTCGCGTCGGCAACCATGTGCGCCGGGATCTCGCCATAGGTAAAACTCGTACCTTGGTTAGCCATGTCCCAGACAATCGATTTCATCTTGACCAAATCGACGACACCCTCAAAACTCTCCTCTGCACCGATTGGCAGCTGCATCGGCACCGGACTGGCACCAAGACGCGATTTCAGCTGATCAACCACCTTGCCGAAATTTGCACCAGTGCGATCCATCTTGTTGACGAACGCGAGGCGCGGAACCGAATACTTCGATGCCTGGCGCCACACAGTTTCCGACTGGGGCTGCACGCCACCAACGGCACAAAGCACAAATACCGCACCATCGAGCACGCGCAGTGAGCGCTCAACTTCGATCGTGAAGTCGACGTGACCCGGCGTGTCAATGATGTTGAATCGATGCTCCTGGAACGACTTATCCATGCCTTTCCAAAAGCATGTCGTCGCCGCAGAAGTTATCGTGATTCCGCGCTCTTGCTCCTGCTCCATCCAATCCATTGTCGCGGCACCGTCATGCACCTCGCCAATCTTGTGATTGACGCCAGTGTAAAAAAGAATGCGCTCAGTGGTCGTGGTTTTGCCGGCATCGATGTGCGCCATGATGCCAAAGTTTCGGTAGCGCTCGATCGGTGTGGTACGGGCCATAATCTAGTCCTCGGTCTTCCGTTACCAGCGGTAATGCGCGAACGCCTTGTTCGCATCCGCCATACGATGAATTTCTTCGCGCTTTTTGACCGCGCCGCCGCGGCTCTCGGATGCGTCAAGCAATTCGCCGGCGAGCTTGCGAGGCATCGAGTTCTCACCGCGCTTACGCGCAGCGTCGATGGTCCAACGCATTGCCAACGCCAACCGCCGCGCAGGACGCACCTCGACCGGCACCTGATAAGTGGCACCACCGACGCGTCGCGACTTGACCTCGACAGCCGGCGCAACATTGTTGAGCGCCTTCTCGACTAACGAGAGTGCTTCGGCATTCTTCTCGCCAATTACCTGGAGCGCACCGTACACGATGTTTTCAGCAACGGACTTTTTGCCGCTCTTCATGACCATATTAATGAAGCGCGCGACCATCTCGCTTCCGTGCTTCGGATCAGCGAGAACAGTGCGTTGCGGAGTAGAACCTTTACGCGACATAAGAATCAGCCTTGTCTAACGTGGATCATGACTTCGGGCGCTTGGCGCCGTACTTGGAACGGCTCTGGCGACGCTTGGCAACGCCAGAAGCATCGAGACTGCCGCGTACTGTGTGGTAACGAACGCCGGGCAAATCCTTGACGCGGCCACCGCGAATCAGCACCACCGAGTGTTCTTGCAAATTGTGCCCTTCGCCACCGATATAGCTGATGACCTCAAAACCGTTGGTCAGACGAACCTTTGCCACCTTGCGAAGCGCCGAATTGGGCTTCTTGGGGGTCGTGGTGTAAACACGTGTACACACTCCCCGACGCTGCGGGCAGCTTGCAAGAGCCGGGGACGGACTCTTGTAGGTTTTTGGGCTGCGCGCGCGGCGCACCAACTGATTAATCGTCGCCATTTGTGAAAGAGTCCTAAGAAACGAAAGACAGGCCGGCAAGAAGCCGGCCTGTCAAGTTTGAGACTTTAACAGGTCAATAACCGGAGTGTCAACGCACTGAGAGTCCATTCCCCGAACACGAAGCGCGTCCTGCGCTTCATTTCGCTGTGATTTAACTTGAACTATGCGTCGTCTGAGCTTGCATCCTCCGAAAGGGGTTCTGCGAACGTCACGCTGGACGAACCGCCGAATGAATTCCGATCCGCCTCGGACAACCCAGTGCTCGCTTCACGACGCTTGGCGTGGTAAGCAAGCCCGGTTCCGGCCGGAATCAACCTTCCAACGATAACGTTTTCTTTCAACCCGCGCAAGGTGTCCCGAGTGCCGCGTACGGCGGCTTCAGTCAAGACACGGGTAGTCTCCTGGAACGACGCAGCAGAAATGAACGATTCTGTTGCCAGAGATGCCTTGGTGATGCCCAGCAAAACTGGCGTATAGGTAGCGAGACGTTCGTCGCGCGCTCGCACGCGTGCGTTTTCCTCGATCACACGAGACCGTTCTGTCTGTTCGCCACGAAGGAAACGCGTGTCGCCACCATCAGTTACTTCAACCTTACGCAGCATCTGACGAACGATGGTCTCAATGTGCTTGTCGTTGATCTTTACGCCCTGGAGACGATAGACATCCTGAATTTCCTTGCACAAGTAGGCAGCCAACGGCTCGACACCCAACAATCGCAAAATGTCGTGTGGGCTGGGCTCACCATCAACCACGGTTTCGCCTTTTTCAACATGCTCACCCTCGAACACGATCACTTGGCGCCACTTCGGGATGAGTTCCTCGTGAACGCTTCCGTCTTTGTCCGTGATCATCAAACGCTGCTTACCCTTGGTGTCTTTTCCAAAGCTGACGATTCCGGTGGTTTCAGCCAAAATCGCCGGTTCCTTGGGCTTTCGCGCCTCGAATAAATCGGCAACACGCGGCAGACCGCCGGTGATATCGCGTGTCTTGGACGTCTCTTGCGGGATACGCGCCACGACATCGCCAACACCAACATTCGCGCCGGCCTGGAGTGAGATGATCGCTCCAGGAGGAAGGAAGTATTGAGCCGGAATGTCCGTACCAGGGAGCTTCAGTTCCTTGCCTTTCTTGTCTTCAATCCTGACAGTCGGACGCAGGTCCTTGGCCGCCGCACCGCGTCGTTTTGGATCAGTGACCACCGCGGACTGCAAGCCGGTGAGATCGTCTATCTGCTCCTGCACAGTGATGCCGTCGACGAAATCGTTGAAGCGAATGACGCCGGCAACTTCCGAGACGATTGGATGGGTATGCGGATCCCAATTGGCAACGACTTGTCCAGCCTTGACCGCCGCGCTGTCTTTAACTGAAATGGTTGCGCCATACGGTACTCGATAGCGCTCGCGCTCGCGGCCGTGCGCATCCATCACGGACACTTCGCCGGAACGCGAAACAGCCACCAAATGGCCGGCGGAGTGCTGAACGGTCTTGATATTGTTGAACTTGACCGAGCCGGTGGTGCGCACCTGTACATTATCAACCGCCGCAGCTCGGGAGGCCGCACCACCGATATGGAAGGTACGCATCGTCAGCTGGGTACCTGGTTCGCCAATCGATTGGGCGGCAATGACACCTACGGCCTCACCGTTGTTAACCAAGTGTCCACGTGACAAATCTCGTCCATAGCACATCCGGCAGATACCGAAGCGCGCTTCGCAGGTAATCGCTGAGCGAACCAGAATCGACTGCACGCCATCTGTTTCCAAGCGGTCAACCCAACGTTCGTCGAGAAGCGTATTGCGCTCCACAACTGGCTTGTCATCGTTACCGGGCAGATAGACATCTTCCGCGACTACCCGTCCGAGCACACGATCACGCAACGGCTCAACAACGTCGCCACCTTCAACCAGTGCGGCCATGGTTAACCCGGCCAAGGTTCCACAATCAACCGAGGTGACCACGACGTCTTGCGCAACATCTACAAGTCGCCGCGTCAAGTATCCGGAGTTCGCAGTTTTGAGTGCGGTATCAGCCAATCCCTTGCGCGCGCCGTGGGTGGAAATGAAGTACTGAAGAACGTCCAGCCCTTCTCGGAAGTTGGCTTTGATCGGCGTCTCAATGATCGAACCATCTGGACGCGCCATCAATCCACGCATACCGGCCAATTGACGGATCTGGGCTGCGGAACCACGCGCGCCCGAATCGGCCATGATGAACACTGAGTTCATCGACTTCTGTTCGACCATCTCACCCTTGGCATTCTTCACCCGGTCGGTGCCGATGCCCTTCATCATTGCCTGAGCTACCTGTTCATTGGTGCGCGACCAAATATCGACGACCTTGTTGTAACGCTCGCCGGAAGTAACCAGGCCCGAAGCAAACTGCTCCTGAATCTCCACGACCTCCTTCTCAGCAACTCCGAGAATTTCCTTTTTCTCTTTCGGGATGGTCATATCGTCGATGCCGATGGACACGCCCGCACGCGTCGCATAGGCAAAACCCGTGTACATCAGCTTGTCGGCAAAGACGACCGTGTCTTTGAGTCCGAGCAGACGATACGAACTGTTGATGAGTCGAGAAATCGCCTTCTTGGTCAGGTCCTGGTTCACCAGTGCAAACGGCAGGCCATCGGGAATGATCTCGGCCAACAGCGCGCGACCGATCGTCGTGTCAACGATGGCTGTCTTCTCCGTGCGCGTACCAGCCTCGTCGATTTCTGTCTGCTTGAGGCGCACCTTTACTTTGGCATGCAGCGCCACAACGCGGTTTTGATAGGCGCGATGAACCTCCGAGACGTTGGCGAAAATCATGCCTTCGCCCTTCACGTTGATCAATTCGCGCGTCATGTAGTACAGACCGAGAACAACGTCCTGGGTCGGCACAATGATCGGCTCGCCGTTTGCCGGCGACAGAATGTTATTGGAGCTCATCATCAAGGCACGCGCTTCTATCTGGGCCTCGATTGATAGCGGAACGTGCACCGCCATCTGGTCGCCATCGAAGTCGGCATTGAACGCGGTACACACGAGCGGATGCAGCTGAATCGCCTTGCCTTCGATCAACACCGGCTCAAACGCCTGAATACCGAGGCGATGCAATGTCGGCGCGCGATTCAGCATCACCGGGTGCTCACGAATTACGTCTTCCAGGATATCCCAAACTTCCGCAGACTCACGTTCCACCAGCTTCTTGGCTGCCTTGATCGTGGTCGCTAGACCGCGCCGCTGCAATTTGGAGAAGATAAAGGGCTTGAACAATTCCAGCGCCATCTTCTTCGGCAAACCACACTCGTGCAGCTTCAGCGTCGGTCCAACGACGATGACTGAACGTCCAGAATAGTCGACACGCTTTCCGAGCAGATTCTGACGGAAGCGTCCTTGCTTGCCCTTGATCATGTCGGCAAGCGACTTCAACGGACGCTTGTTGGTGCCGGTGATCGCGCGACCACGACGACCATTGTCCATCAGCGCATCGACCGATTCCTGCAGCATGCGCTTTTCATTGCGCACGATGATGTCCGGGGCGTTGAGCTCGAGCAGACGCTTAAGTCGATTGTTGCGATTGATGACTCGACGATACAGATCGTTCAGATCTGACGTCGCAAAGCGTCCGCCGTCGAGAGGAACCAGTGGACGCAGGTCAGGCGGCAATACCGGCAGGACGGTCATGACCATCCATTCCGGACGGTTGCCAGAATCAAGGAAGCTTTCCATCAGCTTGATGCGTTTGGAGTAGCGCTTAAGCTTGGTTTCAGAACTGGTCTGGCTCATCTCTTCACGCAAGCGAACCAGCTCAGCATTCAAGTCAATCGTCTTGAGCAGTTCGTGCACCGCCTCGGCGCCCATGCGAGCATCGAATTCATCGCCATGCTCTTCAACGGCGGTGATGTATTGCTCTTCAGTAAGCATCTGACCACGATCAAGCGGGGTCAGGCCCGGATCAATGACTACAAACGCTTCGAAGTACAGAATGCGCTCGATGTCGCGCAGCGTCATGTCCAGCATCAGTCCAATTCGCGATGGCAGCGACTTCAGGAACCAGATATGCGCAGTTGGTGAAGCAAGCTCGACGTGGCCCATGCGTTCGCGACGCACTTTTGCGAGGGTTACTTCGGTTCCGCATTTCTCGCAGACCACGCCACGGTGCTTCATGCGCTTGTACTTGCCGCACAGGCACTCGTAATCCTTGATCGGCCCGAAAATCGCAGCGCAGAACAACCCATCGCGTTCGGGCTTGAACGTACGATAGTTGATGGTTTCAGGTTTCTTCACTTCGCCGAACGACCACGACCGGATCAAGTCCGGAGAAGCCAGACCGATGCGAATGGAGTCGAAATCCAGCGACTGACGCTGCTGGTTAAACAAGTTGAGCAAATCTTTCATGACTTCAATCTCCTAAGCTCACTGGCCTTCCAGCTCGATGTTGATCGCGAGCGAACGGATTTCCTTCACCAACACGTTGAAGGATTCCGGCATGCCTGCGGCCATTTCGTGATCGCCGTCGACGATGTTTTTGTACATTTGATTACGACCGCCAACGTCGTCGGATTTGACCGTCAGCATCTCCTGCAAAGTATATGCAGCGCCGTAGGCCTCAAGTGCCCAGACTTCCATTTCGCCGAAGCGCTGTCCACCAAACTGCGCCTTGCCGCCGAGTGGCTGCTGAGTGACCAATGAGTAGGGTCCCGTAGATCGCGCATGCATCTTGTCGTCGACCAAATGGTTGAGTTTGAGAACGTACATATAACCGACAGTGACTTCACGATCGAATGCATCGCCGGTGCGTCCGTCATAGAGCATGGTCTGTCCACTCTCCGGCAACCCGGCGAGTTTGAGCATGCGTTTGATCTCCACTTCGTTGGCGCCGTCAAATACTGGCGTCGCCATCGGCACGCCTTCCGTGAGCTTGCGCGACAATGCAAAAATCTCTTCATCGGTCAGCGACGAAAGCTTGACGCGCTCGCCGTGCTCGCTCTTGTCATGGTTGTAAATCGTGTCAAGAAACTTGCGAAGATCTGCTGCCTTCTGATTTGATTCAATCATTTTGCTGATCTGCTCACCCAGGCCCTTCGCGGCCCAACCCAGATGCGTCTCCAGGATCTGGCCAATATTCATTCGCGAAGGAACGCCGAGCGGGTTCAACACGATGTCTACCGGTCGACCATCTGCGGCGTAGGGCATGTCCTGCACCGGAACAATGGTCGACACCACGCCCTTGTTGCCGTGACGTCCGGCCATCTTGTCACCAGGCTGGATACGACGCTTGACCGCGAGATAGACCTTCACCATCTTGAGCACGCCCGGAGCAAGATCGTCTCCGGCCGTGATCTTGGCTTTCTTATCGTTGAATCGCTTGTCGAACTCGGCACGATGTCGAGCTACTTGTTCCTGGGCCTTCTCGATGAAGTCGGCAGCATCCTCATCCTTCATGCGGATGGAGAAGTACTCGTCTTTCTTTAGGCCATCCAGGTACTCGTTGCTGAGCTCGCCCTTCTTCAATCCATGCGGACCGCTCATTGCTACGCGACCAGCAATCTGTGTACGTAACCGCGAATAGATTGCGTTCTCCAGGATGCGAAATTGATCGTCAAAGTCTTTTTTGACGCGTTTGACTTCCGAGTCCTCAATCTGACGCGCACGCTTGTCCTTCTCGATGCCGTCACGAGTGAAGACCTGCACGTCAATCACCGTACCATCCATTCCCGGCGGCACGCGAAGGGAACTGTCTTTCACATCAGAGGCTTTCTCACCGAAGATGGCACGCAGCAATTTTTCTTCCGGGGTAAGTTGGCTTTCGCCCTTGGGCGTAACCTTGCCTACCAGAATGTCGCCAGCTTTGACTTCCGCACCGATGTAGACCACGCCGGACTCGTCGAGTCGGGTGAGCGCCTGTTCGGAAACATTCGGAATATCAGCAGTGATTTCCTCTGGCCCCAGCTTCGTGTCGCGCGCGACGCAGGCTAATTCCTCGATGTGGATGGTGGTGTAGCGGTCTTCTTTGACGACACGCTCAGACAGCAAGATCGAGTCTTCAAAGTTGTAGCCGTTCCACGGCATGAACGCGACCAGCATGTTTTGCCCAAGCGCGAGCTCGCCGAGATCGGTCGAAGGGCCATCGGCGAGCACATCGCCCTTGGCAACGACATCACCCACGTTGACCAGCGGACGCTGATTCATGCACGTGTTCTGATTCGAACGCGTGTACTTGATCAGCGAATAGATATCGACGCCGGCATCGCCCTCACCGACTTCGACCTCATGCGCCCTGACGACAATACGGGCGGCATCGACCTGATCGATCACGCCACCACGCTTCGCAGCAACCAGCACGCCAGAGTCACGGGCAACGTCTCTTTCGATCCCGGTTCCGACCATCGGAGTTTGCACGCGCAGCGTCGGAACTGCCTGACGTTGCATGTTCGCGCCCATCAGCGCGCGATTGGCGTCGTCGTGCTCGAGGAACGGTACAAGCGCGGCAGCAACGGAAACCGTCTGCATGGGCGAAACGTCCATGTAGCCGATGTCCTGCGGCTGTCGGAGCTCCGACTCACCACGGTAGCGGCAGGCCACGAACTCCTCGCTGAAGACACCTTTTTCCGAGAGCGGTGAATTGGCCTGCGCGATGACGAACTCGTTCTCCTCGATCGCCGAGAGATAATCGATGTCGTTCGAGACCTTGCCAGCCGAAACCCGCCGGAAGGGCGTTTCCAGAAAGCCATAGTTGTTGGTACGCGCGTACACCGCCAAGGAATTGATCAGACCGATGTTCGGTCCTTCCGGAGTCTCGATGGTGCAGACACGTCCATAATGTGTTGGATGCACGTCGCGCACTTCAAACCCGGCGCGCTCGCGTGTGAGGCCACCTGGCCCCAAAGCCGAAACGCGGCGCTTGTGCGTCACTTCGGACAGCGGATTGTTCTGATCCATGAACTGCGACAGCTGTGAGGAACCGAAGAATTCCTTCACCGCAGCCGCAACCGGCTTGGCATTGATCAGTTCCTGCGGCGTCAATCCCTCTGACTCGGCCAAGGACAGGCGCTCCTTGACCGCGCGCTCAACACGCACCAGGCCAACGCGGAACACGTTTTCAGCCATTTCACCGACCGAGCGCACACGCCGATTGCCGAGATGATCGATGTCATCAACCACGCCCTGGCCATTGCGAATTTCGATCAACACCTTCATCGCATCAAGGATGTCGGAGAAATTGGCACCGGCCTGCTTGAATAGGCGCTTGTCTTCTTCATCGGTGCGTCCGGAGAAATACTTGCCGTCGTAGAGCACTGCCGTGCCCGTGGTTTCCTTGCGGCCCACGCGACGGTTGAACTTCATTCGGCCAACGCCTGATAGATCGTAGCGTTCGAAGGTGAAGAACAGGTTTTGGAACAGATTCTGTGCAGCTTCCTTGGTCGGCGGCTCACCCGGGCGCATCATGCGGTAGATCTCGACCAACGCCTCCAGGGGCGTCTTGGTCGGGTCAATCCGGAGTGTCTGCGAGATGTAGGGTCCTCGGTCGAGGTCATTGACGAACAATGTACCCACCGTAAGAATTCCCGCCTTGCGGAATTTGGCAAGGTGATCCGCGTGCAGCTCATCGTTGCCCGCAGCAAGCAATTCGCCGGTTTTCTTGTCAACAACATCGTGACTCAGAATGCGGCCGATCAAGTATTCGTCCGGCACTTCAAGCGCACCAATCTTGGCCATCTGCAATTGCTTGACATGACGGGCCGTGATTCGCTTACCGGCCTCGACGATGATCTCATCACCGATGCGAATGTCGAACGCCGCAGCTTCGCCGCGCAAACGCTCGGGAATCAGCGTCAGCTCAGCGCCGCCACCGGCGTTGATCTGGAACTCATTGACCTCGAAGAAGGTGCTCAGCATTTCCTGGTTGGTGTAGCCGAGCGCGCGCAGCAAAATCGTTACCGGCAATTTGCGGCGACGATCAATACGCGTGAACAGGCAATCCTTCGCATCGAACTCGAAATCGAGCCAAGAGCCGCGATAAGGAATGACACGAGCCGAATACAGCAATTTACCAGAGCTGTGGGTCTTGCCGCGATCGTGGTCGAAGAAGACGCCCGGCGAGCGATGCAACTGCGAGACGATGACGCGTTCAGTGCCATTGATAATGAAGGTGCCGTTGCCGGTCATGAGCGGAAGCTCGCCCATGTATACCTCTTGCTCTTTCACCTGCTTCACTGCCTTGTTGGCACCTGGGCTATCCTTGTCATAGATCACCAGGCGCACGAGCACGCGCAGCGGCGCACCGAACGTCAACCCGCGCGAGCGGCACTCTTTCTCATCGAAGGGCGGGTCGCCAAGTCGGTAGCTGACGTATTCAAGGGCAGCATTGCCGGAATAGCTGCTGATCGGAAACACCGATTTCAAAGCGGCGTGCAGACCTTTGTCCTCTCGATTCTTGACAGTCACCTCTGCCTGCAGAAATTCCCTATAGGAATCCGTTTGAATCGCCAGCAGATAGGGAACGCCCAGTACTGACGGACGTTTGCCAAAATCCTTGCGGATTCGCTTCTTCTCAGTAAACGAGTAGGTCATGGTTGCGCTACCACCCTTGGTTGATTGGAAAACACGGGTTCAACTTCCGGCTTCCCATGGTTAATGCATATCGCGAATAGCGTCGTCCGTCGGACCGACGGCATACCGCCATTCGCCATGTGCATGAAACGACGCTCTTTCGAGCGGTTCCTTCAAACACGATAAGGCCGGGGGCATTCACCCCCAGCCTTGCCGCGCCCGGATTGACTCCGAGCATCAAGCGGAGCCTTAGCCCAGCTCTACTGTTGCGCCTGCGGCCTCGAGTTCTTTCTTGAACTTGTCGGCGTCGGCCTTGCTCACGGAATCCTTAACGGTTGCCGGAGCAGACTCCACGAGGTCCTTTGCTTCCTTCAGGCCGAGGCCTGTGATGGCACGAACCGCCTTGATCACTTCAACTTTCTTCTCGCCCACTGCCTTCAGAACAACAGTGAACTCAGTCTTCTCTTCGACCGGCGCAGCAGCAGCGGCTGCCGGACCCGCAGCCATCGCAACCGGAGCTGCTGCCGTGACACCGAACTTCTCTTCCATCATCTTGACGAGATCGGTGATGTCAATCAGCGACATCTTGGAGATTGCTTCGAGAACGTCTTCTTTTGAAACGGCCATGTTGATTTACCTCAGATATTTATGTTGAATCGATACTTTGATATCGAAACGATGGACCGAACGGGATTAACTGGCTTGAGCTTGCTTTTGATCGCCAACCGCTTTGACAACGCGCGTCACCATGGCAGCCGGCTCAATGAGGGTGCGAACGAGTTTCTCGATCGGTGCCTTCATTACGCCCAGAAGCATGGACAGCGCTTGGTCGCGGGTGGGGAGCGAGGCCAGACGATCGATGTGGGTACCGGGAAACAATTGCCCCCCGATGGACACGACCTTGGCCCGCAGCTTGTCATTGCCTTTGGCGAAATCCTTGATCAACCGACCTGCAGCACCCGGATCTTCCTTGGAGAAGGCATAAATCATCGGACCTTTGAGCGCGTCCTGGACGCACGCGAAATCCGTACCTTCTACCGCACGTCGCACCAGCGTGTTCTTGGCCACCTTCAAGAAAACGCCACCTTGGCGTGCCTTGTTGCGTAGCTGCGTCAGCTGGGAAACGGTGAGACCCGCGTACTCGGCGGCAACCAATGAATGCGCCTTGGCAGCCACATCCGCCAGTTCGGCAACGAGCTCTTTCTTCTGTTCCAGATTGAGCGGCATTGCATTTCCTCCGAACTTGGGAGTGCGCCGGTTTTACATTCCAAGCGATGTCTGAACACGCTCGAACGCAGACCGAACACGCTCCTATGGCTCCGTGGCAGCGCATCCTGCACTGACCACAGCGGATATTTCTCGAGCAGCGCCATCCTTGGCGCTGACCGCCGGCAAAGCCGGAACTTGGTGGGCCAATCTCCGAATTGCGTCGGAGGGCGGCACCATCTACGCAGGTCGGTGTCCTTCCCGATTAAGGCTGATCCTCGCTATGGGTCCATCGGACCTGCGGCATCCTGCCGCGCGAGGTTTCACCACCTGCGGTCTTTGACGGCTATTCCGACGTTTTAGCGCCAGGCCAGCCCTCAAAATTATTTGCGATACAGGATCGCTTTGCATTGTTAAATTGCTCCCGACGCAAGCGTTGGGAGCAACGATTATTTTCCGAGGGTCAACGACGCCGGATCGAGGATCAGGCCGACACCCATGGTGCTGGACAGCGAGATCTTCATCAGAAATTGCCCCTTGGCAGTCGAAGGCTTCGCACGCACAACGTCGTTTAGCAGCGCAGTCAGATTGCCCTTCAAAGCTGCTGCGTCGAAACTGGCCTTGCCTATGCTGCAATGAATGATTCCCGCCTTGTCGTTGCGGTAGCGGACTTGACCGCCCTTTGCATTCTTGATGGCGGTTGCGACATCGGCAGTCACCGTTCCCACCTTGGGGTTCGGCATAAGACCGCGCGGACCCAGCAGCTGGCCCAGCTTGCCGACAACGCGCATGGCATCGGGGGTTGCAATAATCACGCCGTAGTTGAGATCACCAGCCTGCATCTTTTCGGCCAAGTCATCCATACCCACTGCATCGGCTCCGGCTGCGAGCGCTTCTTCAGTCTTTGCGCCGGCAGGACAGAAAACTGCCACGCGCACGGTTTTGCCGGTGCCATTGGGGAGAACGGTGGACCCGCGCACGCCCTGGTCCGATTTCTTCGCATCGATTCCCAAGCGGATGGCAACGTCCACGGATTCGTTGAACTTGGCCTTGGCATTGTTTTTGATGATGCTGATTGCGTCATCGAAAGCGTACGCCTTGCCGGCGACCACGGTGTCTCTGATTGAACGGTAACGTTTGCTCATATTTGTCATGACTTAGCCCTCCACCACTAGACCCATGCTGCGCGCACTGCCCGCAATTGTGCGGACCGCGGCATCCATGCTGGCCGCCGTAAGGTCAGCCATCTTTTGCGTTGCAATCGCTTCCAATTGCGCGCGCGTAACTTTGCCCACCTTCTCGGTGTTCGGACGCTTTGACCCGGACTGAATGCCAACGGCCTTCTTCAGCAGAATCGACGCTGGCGGCGTCTTGGTGATAAAGGTGAAACTGCGATCGGAGTAAGCAGTGATGATCACCGGAATCGGAATTCCTGGCTCCATCTTCTGCGTTGCGGCGTTGAATGCCTTGCAGAACTCCATGATGTTGAGGCCGCGTTGGCCCAATGCCGGACCAACCGGTGGCGATGGGTTGGCCTGACCGGCCTTCACCTGCAGCTTGATGTAACCAACAACTTTCTTTGCCATGATGATACTCCTACGAGTTCAAGCGCCTTGCGGCTCCTCGCTAGCAATTAAACGTGATCCGGTGGGCCAGCCATGCTGCGCTTCACCGTTTCACACCGTTAGGCTTTCTCCACCTGGGCGAACTCAAGTTCGACCGGCGTGGATCGCCCGAAAATCAGAACAGCGACGCGCAAACGACTTTTCTCGTAGTTGACTTCTTCGACTGTGCCGTTGAAATCATTGAAGGGACCTTCCGTGACTCTGACCAGTTGACCCGGCTCGAACAGCACCTTGGGCCGCGGCTTGTCTGTTCCATCCTGCACGCGACGCAAAATGACATCTGCTTCTGAGTCCTTGATCGGTAGGGGTCGCTCGGCGGTACCGCCGATGAAGCCCATTACCTTGGGTGTTTCCTTGATCAAGTGCCACGACTCATCATCAATCCGGATTTTTCCTTCGTCATTGCTGGTC
>JAWXCG010000044.1:0-3197 GCA_034440555.1 Pseudomonadota bacterium | reverse complement strand
GTCAGTTCCTGATAGACAATACCGCGCTCTGCCATCCAGCTGCGGGCGCTGGCACAGGCGGGGCAGGTGCTACTGGCAATCATCACCGGAGAAACCATGCCTTGCGCGCCCAGTATTTGCCTGTCGAAGCGTTCGGTCTGTGGTGGCTGTTGCCATTGCTTCCAGGCGCCTGCCAGCCATGTACCAATCCCCGCTGCGAGCACAGCAAGCAGGACCAGCACGAGCGCGTCGCGGGTGAGAGTACGAAGTCGAGTATTCATGCGATGTTCTCAAAAAAATGATGCCGCGATGCGCAGCAGCGGGCTGCGCGCATCGCGGCGAGCCGCTTAGAGATCCAGCGGGCAACCGTTACGGCGCATGCAGCGCTCGTAGCGCGCGGTGCAATAGTCGTTCTGCGCGCCGCCGCACTGCCACCAGGCGGTGTCGCAGTTGGTGCAGGCATCATCGGCAGCGCTCACCATCGAGCTGATGCCGACAGTCAGGGCAAAAAATGCGAACGCGATTTTCTTACGTAGCTTCATGGTCTCTCTCCAGTTTTTGTTGAAGCGCCGGCGCAGGTTGCAACGGCGACACGAGTGATTCGGCCCGATGCGCGAGCCGAAGAGACCCCAACGCGCGGCTGCAGCGCGTGAGTTGGTCTCGAACGACACTACTCGTGGTTTCCGCAAAAACTCGATCAAAGCCGATTGCGGTTTCTCGCATCGGGCCGCTGTCGCGGCCACGAAGCGCGACATCGCGTCGCTGCCGGTGTCGAGCACCGACAGCGTCGTGCGCGGGTCTGGATCATTACTGCTCGTTGCAATTCACCGGAGCCGAGGCGGAGTCGGAAGCACCGCCCGGTGCAATGACCGTCACTACCACGACACCGCGGTTGCCGGTGCAGTCGGCATAGCCCACCGGGCTGAGGCTGTCGGTGGAATAGATCGCGCTAATGTTGCCCGAAGTTGACCAGGAGTACTGGTACCCGTTGCTGTCCGACTGCGGCCAAGCCTCGCAATAAATACTGCGGTAGGCGACAAAGCACATTAGTTCAGCGATCGGCGCGGCCTGCGGATTGACGCAAATGCCCGGCCCGCCTTCCTTGGGGCAGCTCTGTGTATAAGCGATCCGTTTTGTCGACCGGCAATCGGGCGTTTCTTCTTCGGGTGTCCGCGGGTCACAGCCCGGATCGTTCGGAATTACCGCAGCGCTTGCCGAGCCGGCGCTGGTCAAGAGTCCAAGAATCACGAAGGTGAAGCTGATTGCGATTGCACAGGCGGGGGTTAGGCGTTGGTGCATGAAATCACTCCGATGAAGGGTGGTGGTGAAAGTATGGAGGAAAAGCCGATTGCGGCGGTCAAGGTTGAAGATGTCGGACTGCAATGCAATCGTGCGCTCCCCGTTTGCTCCACTCGCAGTAAGCGCGAAAAGTCGATCAGGCCGCGGCTGAATCTGCAGCGGATGATTCCGAGGAAGACCGATTCAGCCAATCCCGAACCCGCGCGCAGCGCTGCAGCGGACCGTCCGCGGATGGCTTCGCGCCAGCTTCCAGTTGCGACGCGCAGCGCAGCTCGTCATACAGTATTTTCAAGATCTGCAGATAACTGTTCCGATTCTCGACGGTTGAAGCGCTCAGCCCCGACCAAGTGTCCGCCAGAGCCAGCACAGCGAAGGCTTCACCTGGGCGACCGAGTTGCTGCAGGAATCTGCCGAAATACAGACGGTAGTAGACGACCATCTCGTCCTGCTCGCCGGCGCGTTTAGACGCCAATTCAAGCAACTGACGATAAACCATTTCGGCCTCTGCCGCGGTCTTCGGGTCGAGCTGCAATGAGTTGGCGAGATTGAATGCCGCGCGCAGGGTGTTGGGGTGGTCCTGACCCAGCGACCTTCGCCACCCGTGCAGGGCGCGCCGATAGGACGCGATGGCTTCCTCGGTGCGCCCCATGGCACTCAACGACCGGCCCAGTGTGGTTTGCGCGAATGCGCTCTCCGGCGCGTCCACGCCATAAATGCGCTCGATCTCGTGAACAATACCCAGTGCCTCGGTGAGCGATTCGTCGACGCGGCCCGAATCACGCATCGGCACCACTCTGCGCATACGCGTTCGCGTTATCTGCGGATGTGTTTCGGGTAGCCCGGCACGCTGCCAACGCAGCGCATCGTCGAGCACCGCTAGTGCCCGAGTGTGATCGCCCGAAAGGCGGTACGCCTCGGCCAGCGCCATCCGCGCGGTGTTGGCCAGCTCCACTGTCGGTGGTTTCATGGCGAGCGTGTTGAGCCCATCTTGAAGCAGCGCGATAGCGCCCGCCGCGTCGCCTTCCAGCGCCAGCAGCCGGCCCTTGGCGATCTTCCATTCGACCGGTGCTGCGCTGCTCAACGCGCGCGCCTGCTGTAGTCGCTGGCGCGCCTCAGACAGTCGATCGCTGTTGATCAGGGCGCGGGCGAGCAAGATCATTAGACGTTGTTGAGCTTGCGGCGCGTTGCCTGTGCGCCGCTCGGCAAGCAGCGCACGCTCGAGCAAGTCGGTCGCCTCGACCGCGCGACCCACCGACAAATCCACTTCGGCGATGGTTTCGGCCAGTGCTGCAAAGAGCGCTGGCCGACCCTGAAAGTTGGCGTCAACACGCAGGCGCGCCGCGTCGAGAATCTGGCGCGCGTTGATATCGGCACCCGAAGCGCGAATCGGATCGGCGGCGACGAACGCGTCTTTGAGAATGCCGAGCGATTGTCGGGAAAGATCCCGCTCTTGAGTGAGTTCGTTGTTTTGGTGCAACAGCAGTGCCAGGGCCAACATCAGTGCCATCGACGCCAACACCACGACCGTTGTCGACAGTCGATGTCGGCCAACAAACTTGCGCAGCCGGTAGAGCACTTGGCCGTTGCGCGCGGCCACCGGACGCCCATCGAGGTAACAGTCGAGATCGTCTTCCAACTGTTCAACAGAACCATAACGCTCGGACGGCGCTTTACGCAGGCAGCGCAGGACAATCGCGTCCAGATCGCCATGCAGCAAACGCGCCGCGAACGCGGTTGCAGGCGATTTTGCCCGCCGCGCACTGGGTGCCGCAGGCGGTACCAAGGTGATCAGTCGCTCGATTTGCCCCGCACTCAGCCCGTCCAGATCGAACGGCGCCACGCCGGCCAGCAGTTCGTACAACAGCAAGCCGAGCGCGTAGATGTCGACGCCTACGCTCATCGCAGCACCGAGTAGTTGC
>JAWXCG010000043.1:0-2644 GCA_034440555.1 Pseudomonadota bacterium | reverse complement strand
GCGTGCGATCGCACGCACTTCGTCATAGACCAGGCCCACCAGCTGATCGCGCGCAGCCAGCTCACCGGCACGCCAGGCTTGAGTCAGTTCGAGGAAGGAAGTGATCTCGGTCATCGCGGTCTGCTCTGGATGGCTACTCTTTCACCAACGCTGTTTGTAGCGCATTTTCCGCGCGCAAGGCGCGACCCGGATCACTGCAGGATACGCTGCGTTCATCGCATCAGCGCTTGCCGGCATTGATTGCGGTTCCGAACAGCTGTTCAGGGTGCTGATACAGGATCCAGCTGGTGGCGAGGTACTTGTCGCTGCCAATCGGGCGGTTGCCGCGGTGGGTGTGGGTGAAGAATGCCGGCGCAATCAGTAGATCTCCGGTGCGCGGCGTGATCTTGCGCTGTTGATGCACAAACTCGGTCTCGCCGGCATAGAAGCCCTCGTTGAGATAAATCGAATAGAGCAGCACGCGACCGAGCGGCTCAGTACTGCCTTGCCTGGGATAGTGCTCGCAGTGCCAATAGGGGTAGCCGCCCTGGTCAGCGATATAGCGCTGCAGATTCAGGCCTCCGGGGCGAAACGAATGCTTGACCACCGATTGCAGATTCTCCGGCGTGAGCAAGCCGAGGTCTTCAGCAGTGATGGCAAGCAGCTCGCCAGTGGCCGGATCCTGGCGCTTCAAGGCCAGAGGCGCGAGCACTGTATACGGATACTTGCGCACGTAGGCGCAGACGCCATCGAGCGCTGCGGTCTCGACCGCATTTTGCAGCCACTGCCACTCTTCGCGCGCGGTGACGTCGATGTCCCAGCTGTCCTTCAGCTTGATGTCGACGCCAGCGCCGGTAGCGCCGCGTGTGGCCTGATTGCTGGCATTGAACTGGGCAATGGCACGCGCACAGTCGGCTTTGCTGATCACACCTGGGTAGACCTCGATGAAATCGTTGTTGGTCATCTGCGTGCCCTCAGAGCCATTCCGAAAATTTCGGCGACTAGGACGTCGCGCATAAATAATGTGCCTCTTTTGAACGTGACACTCTTGCTGGTCTTTTGACCCGCCTGCGTTGTTGCCCAAAGGTTTGCATAGCCCCACTACGCGCCCCTTTGGGCGCCGAGCAGGCGGGATAAAATCCGGCGCAATCCGATTGCATTATTTATGCGTGACGCCTAAGGTTTTGTCGTTGCTACGACACCGCCGTCCAGCGCGTCCAGCGCCACCTGCAGCATCGCGCGCGTTCCTACTTCAAGCGCAGCCTCGTCAAGAAAGAATCGTGGAGAGTGATTGGGTTCGGCGTCTTTCAGATCCTGCGCCGGCGGCACCGAACCGACAAAAAAATACATGCCGGGGACTTCGGCCGCAAAGGCCGAAAAGTCTTCCGCGACCATGCTTGGCGGGATATTCAGCACGTTGTCAGCGCCCACCGCACGTTCCAGACTGCCGCGCATGCGCCGCGTCAACGCCGGGTCGTTGCGGGTAACCAGATTGACCGCTTCGGGCATCGGAATGACCGTTTCGACGCTGGCACCCTGCGCCGCGGCGACGTGTTCGGCAATACGCTGCAGCGCATCGAATGCCTGCTGGCGCATGCCGGCATCGAAGCTGCGAATGGTGCCTTCGAGCATCACCTGGTCCGGAATGATGTTCCAGCGCAGGCCACCATGGATCATGCCAAAGCTGAGCACCACAGGCAGCTCCGAAATGTTGAGCTGGCGGCTGACGATGGTCTGCGCCTGGTTGACGATCAGTGCCGCCGTGGTGATCGAATCGACGCCGCGCCAAGGTTGCGCGCCATGCGTCTGTTTGCCCAATACCTTGATCTGGAACCGGTCGGAGCCGGCCAGCATTGGACCCTCGCGCACGCCGATTTGCCCGGCGTGCAGGGTGTAAAAGACATGCATGCCAAATACGGCATCGGGTCGCATGCGCTCGAATAGACCTTCTTTCAGCATCAGGTCGGCGCCGCCTTCCTCGCCTGCGGGCGGACCTTCCTCGGCCGGCTGGAAAATGAACATCACTTCGCCCTTGAGCTGATCGCGCATGCCGGCCAACGCGGTCGCCACGCCGAGTGTCATCGCCGTATGCGCATCATGACCGCAGGCGTGCATCACGCCGACGTCGGCGCCATTGAACTGCGTGCGCACTTTCGATGCGAATGGCAGGGTCCCCTGTTCCTCGACCGGCAGCGCGTCCATATCGGCGCGAATGGCAATGCGCGGGCCAGGCAGGGCGCCTTTGAGCAGTCCGATCACGCCGGTCTTGGCGACACCGGTCTGCACGCTCAGGCCCAGCGATTTCAGCTGCGCGGCGACCAGGGTCGACGTGCGGGTCTCGCGGTTGCCGAGTTCTGGGTGCTGGTGAATATCGCGCCGCCAGGCGAGCACTTGGGCGTTGACCTGCGCCGAGGCAACGCGGGCATCGGTGGCGGCAGTGACGGGTGTGACCGCGATGGCGAGTGTGGCGAGGGTGAGCAAATAGCGCATGGCAGAAACCCCTGAATGAGGCCCGGATGTTATCGCATACAAGGAGCGCGCCTCGACTCGATCCATGGAGTCGTGGTGCGCGCCTACCGCAATGTCAATCGATGCTGAGTAGGTCCAGGTAACAGCGGCGTTGGCACGCCCCGAGCCCAGTCGTCATGACCGGCGCCGTGGAACG
>JAWXCG010000042.1:0-3844 GCA_034440555.1 Pseudomonadota bacterium | reverse complement strand
TCATCGCGGGTCGAAGTGGTGAACAGCGTAGCGGGATAGCGCACATCCTCGCTGACATTGTGATACGGCGAAAACGTATGGATGAATCGCCACTGTTCGGCATCATCGGGATCACCGTATTCGCCCATCCATGAAGCGCCAGCGAGCAGCTTGTGATAACGCCGCATGTCGAGCAGCGGCACCTGACAGACGATGGCGCCAAACAGGTCCGGCCGCAGCGTCAGCATATTGCCCATCAGCAAGCCACCATTGGAGCCGCCCTGTATGCCCAGATGCGGTGTGCTGGTGATCTTGCGTTCGATGAGTTGTTCGGCGACTGCGATGAAGTCTTCATAGGCATGATGCCGATTCGCCTTCAATGCAGCCTGGTGCCAGGACGGGCCAAACTCGCCACCGCCGCGGATGTTGGCAACGACAAAAACGCCGCCCTGCTCCAGCCAGGCCTTGCCAACGGTGGCGCTGTAATTCGGCACCATCGATACTTCAAAACCGCCGTAGCCGTACAACAGCGTCGGGTTGCGGCCATCGCGCTGCATATCCATGCGCGAAACCTGAAAATACGGAATGTGCGTTCCATCCTTTGAAACTGCGTCGTACTGCGCGACTTCAAGCGCATCGGCATTGAAATAAGCGGGCAACGCTTTGAGTTTTTCCGGCGCACGCTTGCCGACGCTGCCCAGCAACAGGCTGGTCGGAGTGATGTAATCGGTAGTGGTCAGGAAATAATCGTCCGATGACTCTTCATCCACCGCTTCCGCAGTGATCGTTCCGTATTCCGGCAGGCCCAACACTGGCTCACGGCTCCACTTGCCTTGGTCACGCGTGAGCACATAGAGTCGGCTGCGCACGTTGTCGAGTTCGTTCAGCAGTAGATGGTTCAAGGTTGGGCTGAAGCCGACCAGCGACTTGCGCGCGGTCGGCTGAAACAACACTTGGAAATCGCGCCCGCCCTCGAGGAAGGCCTCGAAGTCGGTGGCAATGAGCGCCCCCGCAGGCCAGGTCTTGCCACCCACGCTCCAGTCCTCGCGCAGCGTCAACAGCAGGCTGTCGCGGAACGCCCTGGCTTCGGCGCTATCGGGCTTGTCGATTCGTATCAGTTTGCCGTCGCGAATCAAGAACAACTCATTGCTGTAGAAGGTGATCGCGCGCCGGATGAAATCGCGTTGGAATCCCTTGCTGTGCTCACGATAGGCGTCGATCGCAACGTCGTCCTTCCTGCCTTCAAACACCACCGTCGCCGCGGCCAGTGGCGTGCCCCGCTGCCAACGCTTGGCGATGCGCGGGTATCCCGAATCGGTCATTGATCCGACGCCAAAATCAGTGCTCACAAAGAGTGTGTCCTGATCGATCCAGCCAGCGCTGCCTTTGGCCTCAGGAAGATAGAAACCACCTTCGACAAAGACTTTCTTGTCGAGGTCGAACTCACGTTTCACATCGGCGTCCGCACCGCCGCGTGACAGTGAGACCAGGCAGCGACGGTAGTCCGGCTTCAGGCAATCACTGCCATGCCACACCCAGTTTTCGCCCTCGGCCTTGCTGAGCGCGTCCAGGTCCAGCACTTTTTCCCAGCGCGGCGTTTCTTTGCGGTACTCGGCCAACGTCGTGCGGCGCCACAGCCCACGCTCATTCTTTGCATCGCGCCAGAAGTTGTAATAGTGCTCGCCCATCTTGTCGACGTAGGCAATGCGTTCGTCCGAATCCAGAATGGCCAATAGCTGCTGATCGAGTTTCTTGAACGACTTGCTCTGCGCCAATTCTTTGACGCTCTTGGCGTTGCGTTTGCGCACCCAGGACAAAGCCTTGTCGCTGTCAACATTCTCCAGCCACAGATAGGGATCCGCAGTCTTGACAGTGTCATCGGCCTGAACCGTAAGCGGGGGGAGCGACAACGGCAGAACGGTCATGATGGCAATCAGTGGATATCGAAAAAGGGGCATGGCGGACTCCGATGAAGCAGACGCCGAAACATAGCGGCCACGCGGCGTTTACTCATGAGCCAAAGGTCAGGCATATGCGGGCATAAGTGTAGTTTTCACTGGGGACCGGGGAAACTCTCGACGTACTTGATGGTGAAATCCGGAAAGCTGTCAACAAATTGAATTTTGTAGTCGGGAAAACTCTCGACGACCTGCCAGCGTCCGGGCTTGTCCGGAAAACTCTCGACGACCTGCACATGTAGATCAGCAAAACTCTCGACAATCTTCACCTTGTAGTCGGGGAAACTGGTGACAATCTGGATGCGGCCACGGACCGCCGCGACATCCACTTCGGTATCGGCCGACCCCGACAATGGCATGATCAGTAGCAACATCACGAAGATGCAAAGCGCTTTCATGCCGCGATCCTCGGTCTGCGATGCCGTGAGCATAGCGAAGCCCTGCGCACCGGGCCTAATCATGCTGTCGGCCATAGCGCCGATGTTTGCAAAGTACGTAGCGGATTCTTGACCGCGACGGCGTAGACTAGGCCCATCCGGATTGAGTGAGCCGCCATGCGCCGCTACTGCCTGTTGTTCCTTGCGATAGCCAGCACGGTGCTATCCGCCCCGGTTTTCGCCGCTACCTATTAGGTTGGCCCGGCATACCCGCCCAACACTACGCTCAGCGCGCTGTTCGACAGTGTCGACCTGGGTGCTGGCGATATCGTCGAAGTTCAGGGCGGCGTGATCTATGACGTCACCGCGCCGGGCATCATCATGTATGAAGACGACAGCGGCGCGCCCGGCAATCCGGTGATTTTGCGCGGCATGCCGGTTGCGGGACAGCGCCCGCATCTTCGCGGCGGCAGCAACACCATCGAGTTTCGTTCGTCAAACCATGTGTTGTTTGAGAATTTCGAGGTCAGTGGCACCGGCACTACCACCAGCGGCACATTCCGTTGCATCTATCACCACGCGCACGACATCACCATTCGCAACGTGATTGTGCACGACTGTCCACGCCACGGCATTCTTGGTGCCGACACCGATTCGGGTTCACTCACCGTTGAGTATTCGGAAATACGCAACTCCGGCTCCAATGGCGGTAATCACGCGATTTACATGTCCACCGATCAAATCAAGTATCCGGGCTCGGTGTTTCGATTGCAGTACAGCTATCTGCACGACTCGCGCTTCGGCGATGTCGGCGAGGGCGGCAATCTGGTCAAGAGTCGTTCGGAGCGCAATCAGATTTACTACAACTGGCTGGAAGACGCGTACTATCACGAGCTGGAACTGATCGGCCCGGATCCATGTTCTGGTTGTCAGCAACCCGGCTGGACCAACGCCACCGCGCGTGAGGACTCGGACGTGGTTGGCAACATGATTGTGCACACGGGCGATTTCGGTTCGGTGCTGCGCCTTGGCGGTGACAACACTGGCGCCAGCTACGGGCGCTACCGACTGGTCAACAATACGATTGTGCGCCTCGGCGGCGTCGAAGCCGAGTCGACAATTTTCCGACTGTTCGACGACATCCTGTCGGTGGAAATGCACAACAACGTCATCTGGCGTGATACCGGCAACGTGCGCGCAGTCCGCGAAGTAGAGGCACTCTGGGTAGCGGGGTCGCTGATCAGCGGCAGCAACAACTGGATCAAGTCCAACGCTACGTTTTTGCCTGGCACTTGGAGCGGCACGTTGAGCGGTACGGCGCCGGGTTTCACCAACTCGGGTGCGTTTGATTTCTCGCTCGCCGTCGCCAGCGCCGCGCTGGACAACGCCGGCGCGGCAACGCCTACCTTCGGCAGCGACTATCACCTGCCGGCGCTGCTGTTTCCGCCCACATTGCTACCCCCGCAGCGCGCGCTGGTTCCAGTCGGAACGATCGCGCCACGACCGACCACTGGCGTGCTGGATCGCGGC
>JAWXCG010000041.1:0-4256 GCA_034440555.1 Pseudomonadota bacterium | reverse complement strand
GGCGGAGCGCGAATTCGCGCTCCGCCGTACGCGCCCGCTCAAGCTTCAGGGAATCGCCGCGCGCGCCGCACATGACTGGATCGCTCCCTTTTCGCTGCCGGTGATGATGCCATTGGCCAGCAACTGGTTGGTGAACTGCGCGACCCCTCTGACGAATTGCCCATGGTTGCGGGCCCCGGCAGCGATCTCCGCGATCCGGTCGGAGAACGAACAACCGCCGCTTTCCAGCTGGTTGACGACTCCTGAATCGCATCCGCCGATCACGATGGTCGGAGTCAGGTTCGAGCTCGGGCAGACATCGGTGTCGTCGGGAATGCCGTCACCATCGCCGTCGGCTACGCCGACTGGAAGCCCGACCAGCGCGCTGTTGCCGATATCGGCGTTGCTGGTCGAACGCGCGAACACGGTAAGCGTATCGAATTCGCGAGTGGTCGCCTCCGGCACCACCATCGACACGCTGACCACGGCCGACTCCCCATTGCCCAAGCTGATGACCGCTGGCGTGCTTCCGGTTGCAAACCGCGCATCGTCGCTGGCGGTGATCCGGAACGAACCGGAAACGCCGAGATTAGTGACACGGAATTCCACCGGAGTCGTTGCACCGGGAACCAGTGTGGTGCTGGCGGTCACCGGCTCGACCTTTACCGTCTGGCCGCGGAATACCGGTGCGTATGCGCGCCGGAACGCAGCGCCGCTGGCGTCGACACCGCGCGCATAGATGCGAAACGGAGTCTCGGTCGCGACCATGCTGCCGACGTATTCGTCTGCGGCCGCGTCGATATTACCGCCGGCGCTCAACGCGAGCGGTCCGATCACGGTGCCGTCCAGCGCTACACGCTCGAATTCGATGCTGGCAAACGGGCCGAAGGCACGTGCGCGCGCAATGTACGCGTCATCACGAATAGGCTGCCCATTGAGCCGGAACAGGCCCTCATGCTCGATACGACCGCGCAACTCGACAAAGGCAAAATCAGCGAAATCGATCGGGCTGTTGCCGAGTACCGCCAACGACAGATCACCGCTGCCATTGACCGATACGTTCCAGTTTCCCGCCGCAGGCGCATCGATGGTGTAGATGCGCGCCGTGGACAAGGGGGTATAGGTGACATCGGTGTCGGTGGTCAGTACCGCGGCACCGGATGGACGGGTCACGCTTACCGACGACAGTGCGCCGGCGCTGACCGAGAAGGTGATACTACGCACTGTGGAATCGACCGGCACGCCGAAATTCTTCGCCACACCGACGAAACGATCGTTGAGCACCAGCATCGGGCGCAGGTCACCGGACAACGACGGCTCGATCAAATGGAAGATCGCGCCGACCTCGGAACGCCGGATGAAGAACACTTGGCCACCGGTTTCCTGTGCCACGCGGATATAAGCCGGATCGATTGGGGAACAACTGCCGGTGATGACGTAGTTGATGCTGATCTTCTTGGCGTTCGCGGCAGCGGCGACATTGCCACCCAGCGACGAATCCTTCGCCGATGCGTCGCTATAGAAGTACAGCTTGGCACCGCTGCTTGCGCCGGAAATCGCCGACAGCAAACCGCCCTGCGACAATTCCGGGCAATCACCGCCGCCGCCCGCCGAAAGCCCGTTCACGGCACCGAGCAACGCAGAGGCATCGGAGGTCTTGAACGGCGCACCGACATCGGGATCCCCGAAGCGCACCAGAAGGTAATTGTCCGGTGCGTTTACAGTACCGGCGACCGCACTGACGATCTGTTGCACGGAGCTTCTGACGCCCGCGATGTCTGGGCCCATGGAGCCGGTGTCGTCGACGACGAAACCGAGCGTGCCGCGGATGTCCATGAACGCCCTGATCGCCTCGTCATTGCCGGCAACGCCTGGCGCATCGAGGATTTGATTGATGAAGTCGAGCGTGCTCGCAACCGCTGCAGTACGCGCCTGCGCATGGAAGGGTCGGCCCGGAGCATCTTTGTGGATGCCTGCACCCGAAATCACGCCGTGCGCACATTTGCCGGCAGGTGGTTCGACACTGCCAAAATAGCCACTGGTGATCGAGGTCAATCCAGCGCCGGTCAACGCATCGTCGAAGAAGTTGTCGACGCAGGTGACGGTGGCGCGAGGCAGCGCCCCCATCACACTGCGCCCGAGCGCGGTATTCGCGCCGGCATTACCCGGACCGGGGGCGTTGACCCAGTTACTGTGCGCGTAAAAATCCTGCAGGGTATGCAAGGCTCGCCCGGCCTGAGCACGCGCAGCGGCGCCGTCACGGGAATCACTGCTGAGATTGGCGATAATGACGTTCTTAATGGTCAGAATGCGCTGGCTGCAAGCGGCTAGCAATTCATCGTCGCAATGCGCGTTGGGCACGCTTAACTCGCCGCGATCGGAGAATATTTCATCGACGCCGGCTGTAGCATCGCGCAATTCATCGATCGCCCGCCGTGAAAAACGCAGGGTTTCGCTGCTGGTCGCGGTCCGGGTGATCGGGGTGACGGCGTCGCGGACCACGCCGACATGACCGAATTCGGCTGTCGGCTTGAACGCATTGCTCGCGCTCATCGGTAGCGCTGCCATGACCAGAACGATGGCGGCCGTCGCGAGCCCGCGTCGTAAAGATTGAGTAACGGCGTGATAATGCATGATTCCTCCGGTTTTCGGTGTCGCGGATGATTGATCGATTTTGATATCGAAGACGATGTGGGAGCCGCGGCGAAGACTTGCGGCTCCGATTGAAATTGCAAGCCGGGAAATTATTGCAGCCAGTAAATGACACGAAAGAGACAGGCCCCAGGAATTGCCGGGCGAGTCTCGCAATGCATCCCGCCCAAGTCAAGCCAAATGTGCGCCCGCCCGATAAAATCCCAGGCCGGGCAGTAGATCAGCTTTTATCCAGCGCGTTGATACGTGTTTTCCGCCAGGATATTCTGCGCGATGGCATGGATTGCGCGCACCGCTCGAGATAATGCAGCGCACCGCAATAAGTGCAGCGGCGCTGGTGCGCCCACGAAGTGCATGACACCCAGAAATTGGAAGCCCAAACGATGATGCCGAGGCATAGCAGGGGAATGCGCCAACGACACGCAAATAGTGGCTTTGGGCCTACCAAGTCAGTTGCTGTCCCGCTCTTCCCGGGTGTCCCGTTCTTGCCCTCGCCGTGCTTGCGCTCGCCGTTCTTGCCTTACGATCACCCCGTTGCGAGCGGGTTTGCTGCGCGAGATATGGCCGGGTTGGGCGCCGTTTCCGGTTGCTCCATCTAGGCGGAACTCGGGCTCGGGCCCTGGGCCACCTGCCAACTCGCGGTAAAACTGCCGTTTTCGGACTACCGCGTCGTTTGCAACTGCCTGCACTTCCTGGAGAATTCCGATGAGCCTTTCACGCATGGGTTTTGCAGCATTGATCTACACGATGCTCGCACTGGCAGCGCCGCCCGTATGCGCGGATGTCGTGTTCAACGTCGACACGGTCGCTGATTCGATCGATGACAATGTCAATGACGCGGAGTGTCATACCAGTGCCAATAACTGCTCGCTGCGCGCGGCGATCATGCAGGCCAGCCACCTGACCACGCCTGGCTTGACCAGTATCAACCTGCCTGCCGGCACCTATTACTTGCGGCCAATCAGTTTTGCCGACGACGAGACCAATGGCGACTTGAACCTGACCCCACCGCTGGGTCTGGGCCAGCAGGTTGCGATTTTCGGTGCAAGTGCAGCTACCACGATCATTGATGCCGACGTGGCGGGGCGTGGGCTCAGTGTCGGACCGGGCCGCGTCGCGAGCATCCATGAGCTCACCATCCGCAACGGCTTTCCACTGGGCGCTGGACGTGACTTCGGCGGCGGAATATCGAACGAAGGCGTATTGAGCATTTCGCGCTGCGTGATCGAAGGGAATTCAAACCCCTACGGTGGCGGCATATACAGTTCTGGCCATTTGGAAATTGTGGGTAGCACGATTCGATCAAACGCCGCATCCTTCGGGGGTGGCGTATATCTGTCGCAACTGTCGACGACCACGATTCGTGACACCACGGTTTATGGAAACACTGCAAGTGTCGGTGCGGGCATCTTGACCGGGAATTTCTTAGCCAGCGATTACTTGTACCTGGTCAACACGACCTTGAGCGGTAATCGTGCGCAAACCGATGGCGGAGCGATTTACCAGTTCAATGGAACCATATTTATGTACAACTCATCGGTAGTCCTGATTAGCGCCGAACCTCAGCTGAGATAGTTGCTCGCCCGACGCAGAAGCGGCTCGGCGCAGGCGCCGCACAGGACCAT
>JAWXCG010000040.1:0-13919 GCA_034440555.1 Pseudomonadota bacterium | reverse complement strand
TCCGTTACTTGTCTACTCCGTTATTTATCTACTCCGTTATTTATCTACGAAAGCCCGCTCAAACACATAGTGGCCAGGTGTGCCGATGCGGAGTGCGGCGTGCAGGCCGCGCGCATCAAGGATACGGCGGAAATCGGCCAGCATGCCCGGGCTGCCGCAGATCATGAAACGATCGTCGGTCGCGTTGAATTCGGGTAGTCCCAGCGTGCGCGACATCTCGCCCGATTCAAGCAGGTTGGTCAGTCGGCCGTGGTTGCGGAATGCTGAGCGGCTGACGGCGGGGTAGTAAAGCAGCTTGCTGTGGATCACCTCGCCCAGGAATTCGTGGTGAGGTAGTTCACGCTCGATGTAGTCGGCATAGGCTAGGTCCTCGGCATGGCGCACGCCATGCGTGATGATCACCTTGTCGAATCGCTCATAGGTTTCTGGATCGCGGATCACCGACAGGAATGGCGCCAGCCCGGTGCCAGTGGCCAACAGGTACAGATGCTTGCCCGGCAACAAGTCGCTGATGAGCAAGGTGCCGGTGGGTTTGCGGCTCATCAGGATGCTGTCGCCAGGCTTGATGTGCTGCAGCTTTGAAGTGAGCGGACCGTGCGCGACCTTGATGCTGAAAAACTCCAGTTGCTCTTCCCAATTTGGGCTGGCAATGGAATAGGCACGCAACAGGGGCTTGCCCTCGACCATCAGGCCGACCATCACGAATTGGCCGTTGTCGAAACGGAAACCGTCGTCACGGGTGACAGTGAAGCTGAAGTACGCGTCGGTCCAATGGCGGACTGCCAACACGGTTTCGGTAATATATGGGCTCATCGGTGTGCAGAGATCGGCGATTGCGACCGCGCTGACTGGGTAACGTCGCAGATTAGCAGGCGTCGCCCGATCATTCGAGGCGCTTTGCTTGCGATCAGCATCCCAGGCACCATGTGGCTGATTGAAGCCAGCGTCGTCGTGGTGAAGATGCCCAGTTACGCTTACAAACTGCTTTTACATTCAAGACCAGGAGACCGCCATGAATCAGGTACACGAATTTTCAGCACGGACCATCGACGGTGACGAGAAACCGCTCGCTGACTACGATGGCAAGGTCATGTTGATCGTCAACACCGCATCCAAGTGTGGATTCACACCGCAATACGCCGGCCTCGAGAAACTTTATCGGGAAAATCACGACAAGGGACTGGTCGTGCTCGGCTTCCCCTGCGATCAGTTCGGTCACCAGGAGCCCGGCGACGAGAGCGAGATCAAGAATTTCTGTTCGTTGAGCTATGACGTCAGCTTTCCGATGTTCGCGAAAGTTGAAGTCAACGGTGCCAACGCGCATCCGCTCTACAAATACCTGACGACGGCGAAGAAAGGTTTGCTCGGTACCACTTCCATCAAATGGAACTTCACCAAATTCCTTGTCGACCGCGAAGGCAATGTCGTCGAGCGCTACGCGCCGACCGACAAACCCGAGTCGATTGCCAAGGATCTAAAGAAATACCTGGGGTGAGCGGCGACGGAGCAACTGCCGTGCAGCAGCGGCATCCGGCCGAGAAACGCTGGCGAGTATGAGACGCGTCGCGGCGCTTCGTCGCCGGTGCAGCCTACCCGCGCACAGCGATCAGACGCGCTCGAAGATGCCCGCAGCACCCATGCCGGTACCGATGCACATGGTGACCATTCCGTATTTCTTCTGATGACGGCGCAGACCATGCACCAGGGTCGCGACCCGGATCGCGCCGGTGGCGCCAAGTGGGTGGCCCAGAGCAATGGCACCACCGAGCGGATTGATCTTGCTCGCGTCGAGGCCGAGCTCATTGGTGACTGCCAATGCCTGGGCTGCGAACGCTTCGTTGAGCTCGATCCAATCCAGATCGTTGTGCGATATTCCCGCCTGTCGACATGCCTTTGGAATTGCGGCGATCGGTCCAATGCCCATGATTTCGGGTTTGACACCGGCGACCGAAAACGACACGAAGCGTGCCAGCGGTGTGAGGTTGTAGTCCTTGATCGCCTGCTCGCTGGCCAGCAGCACAGCACCGGCGCCATCCGACATTTGTGAGCTGTTGCCGGCGGTCACGCTACCGCCTTGGCGGAATACGGGCTTCAGCGCGCCTAGCGTTTCGACCGTGCTGTCGCGGCGCGGGCCTTCGTCGTTCTTGATCGTACGGCGGCTGATCACCACTTCGCGGCTATCCAGATTCGGGCTGCGATCATCGACTTCATAGGGCAGGATCTCGTCGTTGAATTCGCCGGTTTCGATTGCCTTGCTGGCTTTCTGATGACTGCGGAAGGCGAATTGATCCTGCGCCTCGCGGGTGATCTTCCATTGCTCGGCCACTTTTTCGGCGGTGATGCCCATGCCATAGGCGATGGCGATGTTTTCGTCTTTGAAGACGTCCGGGTTCATTGCGATCTTGTGGCCCATCATCGGGATCATGCTCATGCTCTCGGTGCCAGCGCCGATCATCAGATCGGCCTCACCCAGACGGATGCGATCAGCGGCCAAGGCCACAGCCTGGACGCCGGAAGAACAGAAGCGATTGATCGTCATTGCAGCGGTGCCGATCGGCAGGCCGGCCATCAACGCGGCGATGCGTGCGATGTTCATGCCTTGCTCGGCTTCCGGCATCGCGCAACCGACAATCACATCGTCGATTCGCCCGCGATCGATCTGCGGGAACGGTGCCAGGATGCCGCGCAGCACGTGTGTCAGCAGGTCGTCTGGACGCGTATTGCGAAACACTCCGCGCGGTGCCTTGCCCACGGGCGTGCGGTTCGCGGCGACGATGTAGCAGTCTTGAATCTGGCGGGACATGGTCTACTCCTCGGAATTGTAGGAGCGGCGTGAGCCGCGATTGCTTCCAGTTGCGTTGGCGTTGGAGGATCGCAGTTAGCGTGGTGTTTTACCCTATGCGACACATAAAATCGCGTCCTCGACCCCGTGGCTTCGTTGCGAATCTTGCCAAGGCCACCAGCCTTGGCGGCAATTCGCGCGTTGCCACTGGGCCGAACCCATCCATTTTATTTGCGCCGCATAGTGTGCAACACCATACTAGCGCCGCTCCTGCATTGGATCAGTTGCGCAGCGGCTTGCCGGTTTTAAGCGTGTGCATGATGCGTTCCTGGGTCTTCGGCATCTGCGCCAGTACGACGAAATGCTTGCGCTCCAGATCGAGCAGCCATTGCTCGTCAACGTTGGCACCGCGTTCGAGCTCACCGCCGCATAGCGTGTCGGCGATGCGTGAGGACACCTCGTAATCGTGCGCAGAGATGAAACGGCCTTCCAGCATGTTGACCAGCATCATCTTCAGCGAAGCAGTTCCGGTATCGCCGGCCACCGGGACGGCACGTGGCGACAGTGGCGGGCGGTAGCCGGTTTCGGAAAGCGCACGTGCCTCGGATTTCGCTACGTGCAACAACTCGTGCGGATTGAATACGATCACGTCACTGGTTCGCAGTAGCCCAAGTTCCTTGGCCTCCAGCGCGCTGCCCGATACGGTGCCCATGGCCACGGTCTGGAACATGCGCTGCAGGAAGGGGAATACATCGCCGCCTTCGGCCTTCTGAACGCAGCGCAGAACGATTTCCTTCAGACCACCGCCAGCAGGCAATAGTCCGACCCCGGCCTCAACCAGACCGATGTAGCTTTCCAGTGCGGCAACGGTGCGTGCCGAATGCATCTGAAACTCGCAGCCACCGCCCAGCGCCATGCCACGGATGGCGCAGACCACAGGCACCAGTGAATACTTGATGCGCATCGAAGTCTGTTGAAAGCGATCGACCATGGCCTGGAATTCGTCGAGCTTGCCAGCCTGCAGCGCACCCATCGCGCCGCTGAGATCGGCGCCTGCGCTGAACGGCTCGTGGTGTTGCCAGATCACCAACCCCTGGAAGCGGCGTTCGGCCTCGTCGACCGCTCGGTGAATGCCATCGAGTACACCGCCGTTGACGGTGTTCATTTTGGTCTTGAAGCTGAGGATCGCAATGCCATCGCCCTGGTGCCAGCAGCGCACTTCAGGTGTCTCGAACACGGTCTCGCCTGGATGCGGCAGCTCGCCGAGCAGTGGATCGGGAAACAGTTGGCGCTGATATACCGCAAGTCGCGATCGCGAGCGAAACGTATTGTCGCGTGGCGCGTAGGATCCGTGCGCGGCATGGACACCGGCGCGGGTCGGATCGACCGCCCATTTGGGCAGCGCTGCGTCGACCATGGTTTCGCCCGCCTCGATATCGCTGGCAATTGCCGCTGCAATCGTTTTCCAGCCGGCGGCTTGCCAAGTCTCGAATGGACCGGCAGACCAACCGTAGCCCCAGCGAATGGCGAAATCGACGTCGCGCGCGTTGTCGGCGATTTCTTCGAGATGGTAGGCGGTGTAATGGAACAGATCGCGAAAGCACGCCCACACGAACTGCGCCTGAGGATCGGTCGACGCGCGTAGCGCAGCCAGCTTCTCGGCCGGATTCTTGATCTTGAGAATCGCTTCCACTTCAGGGGCGACTTTGCCGGTCTGCGGTTTGTAGCTGCCGCTGGCAAGGTCGAGTACAAGAATGTCATTGCCCGATTTTTTGTAGATGCCGACTTTGGACTTTTGCCCCAGCGCACCCTGCTCGACCAGGCGCTTGAGCCAATCCGGGGCTACAAAAAATTCGTGCCAGGGATCATTTGGCAGCGTGTCAGCCATGGTTTTGATGACGTGCGCCATGGTATCCAGACCCACCACGTCGGCGGTGCGGTAGGTCGCGCTCTTGGGTCGCCCGATCGCGGGACCAGTGAGCGCGTCGACAACATCGAAGCTCAGACCGAAACGCTTGGTATGGTGCATGGTGCACAGCATCGAGAACACACCGATGCGGTTGCCGATGAAGTTGGGCGTGTCTTTGGCACGCACCACGCCCTTGCCGAGCACGGTGGTCAGGAAGTTTTCCAGGCCTTCGAGGATTGCCGGCGAAGTGCGCTTGGTCGGGATCAACTCGACCAGATGCATGTAGCGCGGCGGATTGAAGAAGTGCAGTCCGCAGAAACGCTCGTGGCGCTCGGCCGGCAGCGCGTCGGAAAGACCGTTGATGCTCAGCCCGGAAGTGTTGCTGGCAATGACCGTATCGTCCTTGAGGTGCGGCAAGACCTTGCTGTACAGATCGCGCTTCCAGTCCATGCGTTCGGCGATCGCCTCGATTACCAGATCGCAATGGCGCAGTAGGGGCAAATGCTGATCGTAATTGGCGGCCTGGATTTCGCTCGCCTTGGATTTGGTAGCAAGTGGGGTCGGGCTGAGCTTGCTGAGATTGGCGATGGCTTTGGTGACGATGCCGTTTGGATCGCCTTCCTTCGCGGCCAGATCAAACAAAATGACCTCGACATTGGCATTGGCCAAATGCGCGGCGATTTGCGCGCCCATCACGCCGGCGCCCAGCACGGCGACGCGCCGAATTCGAAGATTGGAATCGCTCATGAAACCTCCAGTACGGATGTGGCTTGCTTGCCGGGCAATACTTCCGGCGTCGAAATACAAACGGGTCAGGGCGCGCGTAGACCAGCGGCAGCGAAGCGCACGAATTGGCGCGCAGCATTGCGCCGATGCTGTTCTTCCGAAAGATCGGACGGTTTCTTGATCATGCCAAAATCGGACATGGCGTAGGTGAGTGCGCCACTGACGAAGTCCAGGCGCCAGTACAGATCTTCTTTCGCCAGATGTGGCAGCAGCGACGAAATCGACTTGGCAAATTCTTTCAGCACATGGCCATAGTTGTCGGACACGAATCGCCGCAGTCGCTGGTCCTGTTCGGCAAAGGCACGCGCCAACAGTCGCACGAAACTTTGTCCGCCGCCGCGGTCCTGCGCCAATGAGAGTGCCGGCGAGACGAACGCTTCGAGCACCGATTCCAGCGTGACCGGTGGCGTTTGCAGTGCATGTTCCAGCGCCTTGGTGCGCTGAGCGGTCAGCTCATCAAGCCGGCGCTTGAACAGTTCGTTGATCAGATTTTCTTTGGAGCCAAAGTGGTAGTTGACGGCGGCAAGATTGACGTTGGCCACCGAAGTGACCTGACGTAGCGACGCGCCTGCGAATCCGGATTTGGCGAACAGATCCTCAGCCGCACTGAGAATACGATCCTTGGTAGAAAAATGCTGATTAGTCAACTGGATACCCGGCTTTTTTAAAGCAGTTTGTGACTATAAAATCGGCGTCATGGCGACGCCGAAAAACTGTATGAAACGACTGTTTGAATGGTACTGGGGTCGTGGCACAGCGGTCAAACGTTTTCGGCCGGTTCAAGCCAGCCGGTCGATGCGGGCCGGTTCAAGCTTCCGGTTGATGCGGGCCGAGTCAACTCGGCTTGTGTCGCGCCAGTCGCAGCCAGGTATCGACCAAGGTGTCCGGGTTGAGCGACATCGATTCAATGCCCTGATCGAGCAACCACTCGGCCAGATCGGGATGATCTGAAGGGCCTTGTCCGCAGATGCCGATGTATTTGCCGCGTGCGCGACAGGCCTTGATCGCCATCGAGATCAGCGCCTTGACCGCTTCATTGCGCTCGTCGAACAGGTGCGCAATCAATCCCGAATCCCGGTCAAGCCCCAGGGTGAGCTGGGTGAGATCATTTGAGCCGATGGAGAAACCATCAAAGTGATCGAGGAATTGATCGGCGAGCAGAGCGTTGGACGGCAGCTCGCACATCATGATCACCTTCAGACCATTGGTTCCGCGCTTCAATCCATTGCGCTCCAATACTTCAATCACGCGTCGGCCTTCTTCGACAGTGCGCACGAACGGGATCATCACCCATGCGTTGACCAGACCCATTACATCGCGCACCTTGAGCATCGCGCGGCATTCGAGTTCGAAACTTGCAGCAAAGGTGGGGTCGACGTAACGGCTGGCGCCGCGGAAACCGAGCATTGGGTTTTCTTCGTGCGGCTCGTATTGCCGGCCACCGATCAGATTCGCATACTCGTTTGACTTGAAGTCCGATAGCCGCACGATCACCGGATTCGGCGCGAACGCGGCGGTGATGGTGGCGATGCCTTCGGCCAGGCGGTCAACGTAGAAACTGACCGGATCGGCATAACCGGCCATACGCTCGCCGATTGCGGCACGGGTGGCAGCGTCTTGCCGGTCGAACTCCAGCAGCGCGCGCGGGTGCACGCCGATATGACTGGCGATAATCATCTCCAGTCGAGCCAAACCCACACCGGCATTGGGCAGCATGGCGAAATCCAGCGCACGCTCGGGATTGGCGACATTCATCATCAACTTGAGCGGCGCCGGTGGCATATCGCCGAGGTCAGCGGTGATTTTCTCGAACGCCAGTTGACCATCGTAGATAAAGCCGGTGTCGCCCTCGGCGCAGGAAACGGTGATGGGCATGCCATCGACAATCGTATCCAGCGCATTGCCGCAGCCGACCACTGCCGGCACGCCGAGCTCGCGCGCGATGATCGCGGCGTGACAAGTGCGTCCACCGCGGTTGGTGACAATGGCTGAAGCGCGCTTCATCACCGGTTCCCAATCCGGATCGGTCATGTCCGCCACCAGCACGTCACCGGGCTGTACGCTGGACATCTGGCTGGTGGATCGCACAATGCGCGCGACCCCGCTGCCGATGCGCTGGCCGATGGAACGGCCCTCGCAGATCACCTTGCTGCGCTCGCGCAGATGGAAGCGCTCCAGTGTGGTGACGCGGGCGCGCGATTTGACCGTTTCCGGACGCGCCTGCACGATGAATACCTTGCCGCTGTTGCCATCCTTGGCCCACTCGATGTCCATCGGACGGCCGTAGTGCTGTTCGATTTTCAGCGCCTGCCGCGAAAGCTCGTGCACGTCTTCGTCGCTGATCGAGAATCGCTGGCGCAGATCGGCTGGAGTGTCCTCGTTGCGCACGCGTTCGCCCGCAGCGGTGGAATACACCATGCGGATCGCCTTGCTGCCCAGTTGCCGGCGCAGAATCGCCGGTCGTCCGTCGCGCAGCGTTGGCTTGTAGACGTAAAATTCGTCCGGGTTGACCGCGCCCTGGACCACCGTCTCACCAAGCCCATAACTGGAAGTCACAAAAACCACATCGCGGAAGCCCGATTCGGTGTCCAGCGTAAACAACACGCCGGATGCGCCGATGTCGGAACGCACCATGAGCTGCACGCCGGCTGACAACGCTACATCTTCGTGCTTGAAATGGTGATGGACGCGATAGGAAATAGCGCGGTCGTTGTACAACGAGGCAAACACCTCTTTGACCTTGATCACCACGTCGTCGGCGCCGACGACATTGAGATAGGTTTCCTGCTGGCCAGCAAACGATGCGTCCGGCAGATCCTCCGCGGTTGCCGAGGAGCGCACAGCGACTGCGACTGGCTGTCCACCGTTGTCGGCGCAGAGCTTCTGATAGGCGCTGCGGACTGCGACATCGAATTCGGGGATCAGTGGAGTCTCGATTACCCAGCTGCGAATCTCGGCACCGGCGCGGGCCAGTGCAACGACATCGTCCACGTTCAGCGATTGGAGCTGGTCAAAGATACGTCTTTTCAAGCCGCTCTGCGCCAGAAACAGGCGAAACGCGTCGGCTGTGGTTGCAAAGCCGCCAGGTACCGAGACGCCCAAATGCGAAAGCTTGCCGATCATCTCACCGAGCGAGGCGTTCTTGCCGCCTACCTGGGGTAGATCGGACAGGCCCAGTCGGTCCAGCCAGAGAACGAGATCGGACATCCAGACTCTCCTGATGAAATCAGTTTCGGTGGTCGCGCTTGAACTTGCGGTGAGCGCATTTGAGCTCAGTGATCACACTGCGGTCCTGACAGGAAACAAGGTGCGCCCTGTCCAGCCTATTTCGATCGCTATGATCGACTCGGACCGGACCCACCTGTGACGTTTCCAGACAGTTGTTGCAGCCAGCCCGCAATGATCGACAATTGCAGCGCTTGCCACAAGGTTGCACACACCGACTTGATCTGCTTGCCTGCGAATCGCCACTCGGTCAGATTGCAGCTTCCCCGCATTGGAATCGTCATGAAACGAATGGTCTACTACATCTCCGACGGCACTGGAATCACCGCCGAGACTATTGGTCACAGCGTTCTGACCCAGTTCGACGGCATCCAGTTCGAGACCAATCGCATTCCGTTCGTGGACACTGCCGAAAAGGCCCTGGCCGCGGCGGAACGTGTTCGCCGCGAGGGTGAACTGAGCGGGCAGCGGCCGATTATCGTCAATACGGCAGTGGATGCGGAACTCAACGCGATACTCGCCGGCAGCGGCGCGTTGATGATGGACGTGTTCGCGCCGTTCATCGGACCTTTGGAGCTGGAACTCGGTACCAAGCGTCAACTGCGCGTCGGCCAGGCGCATGGGATGGTGAATTTTGCCGAGTATGAGGCGCGCATCAACGCGACCAACTACACACTGACGCATGACGATGGCATCGATCTGAACTATGGCGAGGCCGATCTGATCCTGATCGGCGTCTCGCGTTCGGGCAAGACGCCGACCTGTCTGTATCTGGCACTGCAGTTTGGCATCAAGGCAGCCAATTATCCGTTGACCCCAGACGATCTGGAGCGCGAAGAAATGCCGCAGAAACTTGCTCCCTACCGCAGCAAGATGTTCGCCCTCACCATCGATCCAGTGCGTTTGCAACAGGTACGCCAGAACCGCAAACCCGGCAGCCGCTACGCCACTTTCGAGCAGTGTCGTTGGGAAGTTCAGGAGGCCGAAAAGCTGATCAAGCGCGAGCGGTTGCCAATGCTCAGCACCACGCATACATCAATCGAGGAGATCGCCAGCAAGGTATTGCAGACACTGGGCATCAACCGTCATTTGTTGTGATGCGACTCCCAAGTAAGGTCTGAATAAGTCACCACTTTGTCTTCTCCACACGGCTTATCGCTTGCCAAACCCCCGCTCTCAACAGCGGAGCTGGTCAAAACCTGCGGTTTTTCGCCCCCTGACTCAGGGGGCTATCGCGGCTTCGGACTTGTTCAGAGGTTCCCCTGAGTCGCCATCGTCACGGGTGGTGGTCGAGTGCGCGCAACGTTCGAACCTATCGACGCGTGCGCACGTAAAGGCGCTTGGCCAGATAGAGCAGCTTGCCGGCGAGCCCACGATCCTGTGCCTGCAGTAGTCGGGCAATCTCTTCCTGCTGGTGGCGAATGTATTCATCGCGTTGCCACAGCATCGATTGCAGCTCCAGCAGATCCGCAGCGCTCAGGCTGTGGCCGGAGTGGAAGTGTTCCGGCAACTGGCGCTTCACGTAATGTGTAGTGTGTCGACCGACAGTCAATTCGGCTGGACGACGCTTGCTGTAGAAGTACAGCGCGATCGACTTGCGGCTGCGCCCGCGCTCCGTTACCGGCAGGTTTATGCTGTCGAAGGCGTGCCAGCTGTGCTCGGTGGTCTCGAAAATCACACAACGGTTGAATGCCGGCACCAGCGAAAACTGAGGACGATTGTCGACTTTCGGATCGCGGAATAACTCCAACGAGCCGCCCCAGTCGCGCGCCCAATCATGGTTGAGATAGACAATCAGATTGAGACGGCGGTGCCAGCGCTCGCTTGGGTGATAGTTGAAGTCGATATGCGGATCCAGCGTCGCACCATGCCGGTTGTCGTGGATGCCGCCGCCCAGATAGAACGGATCGTAAAGCAGATCAGGGACGTCGGTGATGGCGCCGATCAGACCAAGAAACGGCTGCGATTGAATCAGCTCGTCCAGCGCGATGTAGTGGTGGCCCAGTGCGCGAATGCGTTCCAGCGTTGATTTGTCACCGTGCCTGCCATCGTCACCGACACTATTGCCTTGCTCGAAGACGGGGAAGGCGAGCAGCAGCGCGTCGGCAAACTCCGGTGATAGAAAGTCATCGATCACCACGTGGCGGAACGGCTCGGCTGCGACGAAACAGCTGCGAAAGGTCGATGCCTGTTCAACAATTCGCGGATTGAGCAACGACAAACCTGCGGACATCGAGTTCTCCGTGACGATGCCTGGTATTGACGATCCGCACGCCGAATTCAAGTCAGGCTTGCTCACTCTGAATCATCGGTGATCGCACGTGCGCGGCGAGAAATCTGGGTTAGGCCCGGCGCACGGCCTTCAACTATACACGAGCGCTGCGAAAGCGGGCAGGCTGGCGCAATATGGGTGGCTTGTTATCCTGCACTCATGCAAACGCAACTGGTCTCGCGCCAATTCAATCGTCCCAGCCGCTTTTCGTGGCTGATGGGGATGTATGCCGAGAACTACTGGACGTTGACGAGATTGTTTGGCGTGCAGCAGTTGTTTCCTGGGGTATACCGGTCTGAAGGCGACGTCGGCATGCCCATCGTCATTGATGTCGTGGAGCGCGCGCCCTACACGTTGGAGATGAAGTTGTCCTACGCGATCATTGATGCCAGCAGCGGCAATCCTGATCCCTCAGCGCATGTGCGCTTCTATTTCGACGCACGAGTGGCGGAAGTCACGGCATGTCACGAAGGATCGCGCATCGAGGATGTGTTGGGCCGTGATGCGCGCTGCGAAGAGGTTATCCGCCATCGGCTGCGCATGAACGCGTTTTTGGGCAAGTGGCTTGCCTACCTCGAACAGAGTGGTCACTCACGCTTCGGGTTGCATCGTTGCGATCAGATTGATTGATTGCGAGCGGACGAGAGGAAAACAGACGAGAGGAAAGCGGTCGAGCTGCAAAGGGAGCAGCGGCAAGCGGCATCGTTACAACCGCGCGAGCCGCAGCACCGCCAATAAATTCAGGGTGTATTTTCGGGCCGGCCGCGCATCACGCTCGGCGCTTTCCTGATCTCGTTTTTACTCGACTCCCACTTCCTTGTAACCGAAGAAGATTCTGAGCAGTCGGTCGTATCCGGCATATTCGGCGGCATTGGCGGGAATGAACTGGCTGATGCCCAGCTCACTCAACACTTCATACGCGTTGGTGTCTTCATGCAGCTTGAGCAACGCATCGCGCACTGCTTGCTTGGCAGCGGCGCTGACACTGGGCGCCGCCGAGATTGCCGCGCCGGGGAACTCGCGCGTGGTGGTCATCGACACCAGATTCGGGTACTGATCCTTGAGCCAGGTCGGCACAATCGCTGCGTCGGTTTCTTCGGCAAACACCATCTCCACGCCATCACGCCAGGACTTACCGCTGGACAACACATTCGGTTGCCGGATTGGATCGGGGAAAATTTCCGTAAGCAGGGCGAATCCCAGGCTGGGCGAAGGCATGGTGACCACTCCGTAGCCGATCAGCGAGTTGATGCCACGCTGCGCGACTTCTTCATTTGCCAGCACTGAATAGCTGGATTTTTCAGCTGTTTTGACCAATGGTTCAAAGCCAGCACGCTTGACCTGGTAATCGGTCAGGTGCGCTTCGGCAAACATGAAATCGACCGGCACACCTTGACGGATGTCGCGCCAGAAAAACTGGAAATTGCGCGAAGTGACCAGAGTGAATGTGTGGCCGGAGGTCTTGTTGAGATAGTCGATAAAGGGCTTGTACACCTCGATCTGCTTGTCGGCCGTATAGGTTGGCTCGACTGCGATCTTGAAGGTCGCTGCAGACAATGAGGCGCTGCTCATCGCTGCTACGACCAATAGCGCCGCACAACCCCCGAGCGCACGACGATTGCACATGACCGACTTCTCCTGTTTGTGTCTGATGCTATATCACAAATTGTCAATGCTGCCAATGGGTTTCACTCAAGTTTTCAGTGTTGACACGAACTCGGACGGGTGGCTGCCAATCGCGCTCAAACCGTGCTTTCTGGATGCAAATAGTTCGGTTCAACGCGGTCACCCGGTTGACGGCGGCAAGCTGAAAATCTCAAACCCTCGGCTACTTCGTTTGCCAGCTGCCGCTTCTACTTTGACATCGTTGTGAATCCGCTGCGGCCAGCCTTGCGCGGTTGCTTCGCGTGCAGCAAATCGCCGCTTTACTTTAGTGTGTCGTCTCACTTGTGAACTGCTGCTTCAGAACCGTTTGGTCAGAATCTTTTGGTCAGAACTGATTGACGAGTTCGAAAGCAACGCGCCGGCCGTTTTCGAGTTCAACCACGAGATCAGGATTTGTCCGCTCTTTGGTGATCACCGCGAGGGCCGAAGTTCCGTCCGCGCCGATCAGCGCATCGATCAATTCACCCGCCAGTTGGTTTTCTCCATCGCGCAATTGTGCTCCGGCGCCGATTGCCGGTTCCTGCGCGGCTGCTTTCAATAGGCTTAGCGCGCGCTTGTTGCGACCCAGGTAATGGGTACGGGCGACGATCTCCTGGCCCGGATAGCAACCTTTCTTCAGGCTGATCGCGGGTAATGTGTCCAGTCGTAACGAATGCGGTAGATGACGTTCGGCAGCGGCTGCCGGCAGCCAGGGGATGCCGGCATATAGATCGCGCAGCGCCCAGCTCAACGGCATCGGAGTCACGTTGTGATCAACTGAACCAAGGTACAGGCTGCGCTCATCGCCGAGCGACAACTCCAGTCGAATCAATCCGTCCACGTCATCCATGCCGTCCGCGCCATACAGGCAGCGCCTTTCATCAATCGCCAGGTGCAGCTTGCGTCGCAGCACAAACCTGCGCAGCAATTCCAACAGCGCGGTTCCCCGCTGATGCGGGACGGCCAGCACAAACTGCTGCGCATCGACGCGAATCAGCGCAGTCAAAGCCTGCACGCGACCCTGCGGGCTGAGCAGCGCGCTCCACTGCGCATTGGCTACGCCCAGCTCACGTACATCGTTGCTAAGCTGTGCCTGCAAAAAGGCTTCGGCGTCGTTGCCTTGGCAAACAACCAAATCAAAGCTATCCAGTCGTAGCAGTTGTGGTGTCACTGGCGTTATCTTCAACGGTGGTCTCCAAGTGGGCGTCACAGGTGGGCGCGACGAGGACACGTTAGTTCAAGGACACGTTAGTTCAAGGACACGTTAGTTCAAGGACACGTTAGTTCAAGGACACGTTAGT
>JAWXCG010000039.1:0-36582 GCA_034440555.1 Pseudomonadota bacterium | reverse complement strand
GCCCGTGAGGGGCGGACTGAACCGGTAATCCGGTCACCATGTGCAGGTTTAACCGCTGCGCCGCAATTCGTCAATCAGCACCCGCTGATGCGGCGCAGCACGAGCCCGTCCTGGCGCAAGCATCGCCGCCAATTTTCATGCGCCCCAATCCCGCACACAATTCATTTTCCCCAACGATGCGCCGCCAGACTTGATACCTCAATTGCAAACCGGATATGGGTCTTGTGCGGCTCAATCCAATTTTCCGACCGCGAAGGGGTGAGCAACCTGTCTCGCTAGTTCGCTGGGCTCATCGAACGCCTGGTCTTATGGCGTGCGGCGTCTGAGTAGTTGGAGAGCACCCCAGGTGTCAGCTGACCATTGGTGTAGCTGGCAATCCAGAAGCCTTGTGCCGGCAAGCCGCGCAGCTTTCGGCCGCTGATGTCGGGGCGCAGTTGTTGCTGACCGATTGTGGACGTGCCGCCCCCTTCATCCCAGAACGTGAGTCGCGCAGCGCCCTCGAAAGGGTCTCCCGGGGTGCCGTAAAAGGGGTCCGGAGAAATGTCGAACTTCAGCGATGAGCCGAGAATCCTCGAACCCTGATCGGTCGGGTCGTTCCACTGCTCGAATGTCACGACGTTGGCCGCCCAATTCAGCGCCGTCGCGATGGCCGGGGCCGTCGACTCACAGCCGGGTCCGCCAATCGCTAGGATACATTCGATGACTTGTCCGGTGCGTGCCCAACTGGTGCCGACGAAATCCACCGGCGCTGCATCTTGACCACCGACCATAGCGTAGGCCCGAGGAAACGGCGCGGCTGACCGAGCGGCACCGACATCCGTGTAAAAGTGCTTGGTCGGAAATGTCACCACCCATTCCGAAACACCACCTACGCTGGCGCCAGTGACGTATTCATTGTGGATTCGATCGGCCATCAACACCGCCGACACCGCATCCACCGTGTCATCGACCCAATAGCTCAGCGCCACCGGCAATCCGTCAATGACCACATTGGCCGTGATCAGCGCAGGTGGGCTGAAAATGGGCCACTATACGAATCCAGGGTTGGCTGGCCCTGCCCAGGCCGAGAATGCAGTATCGATGCGCTGAAGCCCTCAATGGCGTCAGCGGCCACCTTTTGCATCGTTCCGTGCAATGCCCGGACATACGAGACGCTGCCGGACAACCCGCCGCCCGGCGGCGCCAAATCAGCCTCGGCGTTGTTCAGCCAGTAGCCGCCCGGTGCCCAGGCCTGGATCAGGTTTTGGCATGTGGGCGGCGTACCGTCGAGATGGGTTAAGGCATCAAGCGACCCGAAACTGGCATTGGTCACTTCGCCCAAGTTCGATCAGTTCAAAGTGGCTTTCGCGCGTGCGCGTTCGGTCATCGGGTCCGGCGTCATCGGAACTACCGGTGTAGGCGCCATTCGAGAACGGAGCGTAGCGATTGCCGTTGCTCAGTGTGGGCAGGGTGGCGTTCGTCTTTAACGCCGGCACAGTGCAGCTGTTGTCGAGGGTCACCAGATTGGCCGGGCCACCCTGAGCGATGCTGAAGACGGAACCTGACCAGACGTCGTGTGGCGCGAGGTAGATACTCAGCTCCATGGCAACGCGCGAGTTACGGCCTTCGCGAAAGAACAGTCGAGTCGCCTTGCCGCGATCGGTGGTGTTGACGATCGAGATCAGCGTTTGGTTATCGCTGTTGACCGTGTAGTAAGGAAACAGCAGCACTTGGCCGCTGCCATCGCTGGAAAGATACACGGCTTGCGCAGGAGACACGCTGCCAGCCAGAGCCACAATCGCCAAACCGCGAATACGCAGTTTCATGGGGCAGGTGCTCTTCATGGGATAAGTTCTCTTCATGGGGTTGGTGCCGTTCATCCAACGCAAGTGCCCTTCATCCAACATGCACACGAAAATGACTCGGAATTGGGATCACGAAACTAGGCTCAGACGAATCGTCGCGGAGCAATGGCGACGCAGACTGGCGTAGTTGCTGAGAAGCGCCTTGCTTTGATCACTACGGTTGGCAATGTTGATTTGCGTTTGGGTGCCAGCGTTGATCGTGTCGTACGGCGCGATCGGTACCTGGCCAAGGCCCGACGCGCTGACGCGCATCGCTTCGGCATCTTTGGCAAAGTCAGCCGGCACCAGTGACGCCAAGAAAAATTTCTGCATAGGCATCTCGAGCTCCTTTTCCGGGCCGGACGGACTCATCGTGGGAAATAGTTACGCATGACAAATCAAAAGTAAATACGAATGCATGTTATTTATATTGTAAGTTTTGACCCTCTTGCAGTTGCAGGCAAAGCCGGAGCAAAGAATGTGGATTCAAGACGCTGACAACATCTGCCTCGCGTAGCCAACGCGAGATTGCGATCGTCGCAGCCCAGAGTTCAGTCCATGCGAAACCGCGCAGTGCAAATCAGGCTAATGCGCCTGCTTCAGCTCGGTGCGCACGTCGAACAGTTCCGGGAAAAACGTCAGTTCCAGTGCCTTTTTGAGGAACCCTACGCCCGACGATCCGCCCGTGCCACGGCGGAATCCAATCACCCGCTCGACAGTTTTCATGTGTCGAAAGCGCCACAGCTGGAACGAGACTTCAACGTCTACCAGTTGCTCACACATATGGTACGCATCCCAGTGCTCGTCCGGCTGCTCGTAGATGCGCTGATAGACCGCAATGAGTTGCAGGTTGCGCTCGTACGGCGCGGTCCAGTCTCGCTCTACGCAAATGGCCGGGACGGCATGCCCATGCCGCGCCAGATAGCGCAGAAACTCGTCATAGAGACTAGGGGCCTGCAGGATTTTCCGCAACAATTCTTGGGCCATTGGGTCATGAGCAAAAACACGCAGCATGTCCGCGTTCTTGTTGCCGAGTAAAAATTCAATCGAGCGATATTGCACCGACTGAAAACCCGAAGCTGGGCCCAGCACATGCCGGAATTGCAGATATTCGCTCGGCGTCAGTGTCTCCAGTACCGACCACTGCTCGAACAGTTGCTTCTGGATGTGCTTCACCCGCGACAAAATCTTCAGACAGGGATCGAGTTCATCGTTGCGCAGATGCGCGAGCGCCGCACCCAGCTCGTGGATAATCAACTTCATCCACAGCTCAGCCACTTGATGCTGGATGATGAACAGCATCTCGTCGTGGTGTTGCGGTTGGCTGAGTGGATGCTGCGACGAAAGCAACCGCTCCAGCCCCAGGTAACCGTCATAGCTGGTGCGATCGCCCAGATCCAGTTCGATGCCAGCTTCGAGGTCGCGCTTGTTGGTTTCGTTGCTGGTCATTGGCGGGCGGCGATCGAATAAGTGGGAAAGTGGTCGCGGCAGTGTCGCACGGGCTACATCTCTGGCCGCAAGGGCAACTGGCCGCGTTGGCCCCTGCACGACGAAATTAAAATAACCCGGTCGCCCGGCTGCAACTTGCAGCGCGTATAGTGGCAGTTCTGCTTGATCGCAGCGCCTACAAAGCTTACGGATCCTGCCATGTCTTACTTCTGTCGATTTCCATCCCTGTCTGCTTCCTCGCTATTTTGCACAGCGGCGCTGATCGGCTCTTTCAGCCTGAGCGCACAGGTCTCATTGACCGCACTGGGGGTAGCGCAGACACAGAGTTTTGACACGCTGGCTACCGCCGGCACAACCAATCCATGGACTGACAACTCGGTCATCGTCGGTTGGTATGCCACCCAGACCGCGGGCACATTGATCAACTATCGCGCTGGCGACGGCAGCAGCAACACCGGAGCAATCTACAGCTTCGGCACCGGCACCAATGTCGAACGCGCGCTCGGCAGCGCGGCGTCGGGTACACCGGCAAATCTGATTTACGCCGCGCGTTACGTCAACAACACCGGTGCCACGATCACCTCACTGCTGGTCAGTTACACCGGTGAGCAATGGCGCAACGGCGGCAATGTCACCGCGCAGAAGCTCGATTTTTCCTTTCAGGTTGCCAACGCGGGTGTGATCACGGCAGCCAACACGCCCGCCACCGGCTGGACCGACGTCAACACGCTCGACTTCAACGGGCCGATTGCGACCGCCACTGCCGCCGCGCTCAATGGCAATCTGGTCGCCAACCAAGCCACGCCCACGGACACCATCGCGCTCAGTGTCGCACCCGGCCAGGAAGTCTGGATCCGATGGTTTGATACCAATGACGCGGGCAACGACCACGGCTTTGGCGTCGACAATGTCTCGGTCACACCGCAGGGTGTCGCGGGAAGTTCCGCCGATCTGTCCGTCATCAAGACCGACTCGCCCGATCCGGTCATCGCGGGCAGCAATATCACCTACACCATCACGGCAACCAACACTGGTCCGGATCCGGCTTCGACCGTTTCGCTCAGCGATACGTTGCCCGCCGGCACCACCTTTGTGTCACTGCCAGCGGTAGCCGGCTGGACCTGCACCGCGCCAACGATCGGCGCCGGCGGCACGATCTCCTGTTCGATCGCGTCGTTGCCGGTCGGCAGCGCGGTGTTCACGCTCACCGTTGCAGTCGATTCCGCCACAGTGCCGGGCACGGTGCTGTCGAACACCGCCTCCGCGTCATCGACCACCACTGATCCGAACACGGGCAATGAGTCGGATACCGCCACCACCACGGTAGGTGCTGGTAGCGCAGATCTTTCCGTCACCAAAACCGACACGTCCGATCCGGTTGCGCCAGGCAGCAATCTCACCTACACCATCACCGCGAACAATGCCGGCCCGAGCAGCGCCCTCGGCGTCAGCCTGGCCGACACCCTGCCCGCCAGCACGACCTTTGTTTCACTGGCATCACCTGGTGGCTGGTCCTGCACCACACCTGTCGTCGGTGCCGCCGGCACAGTGTCGTGCACGGCTGCGGCCCTGGCACCGGGCAGCGCGGTGTTTACGCTCGTTGTTGCTGTCGAAGCAGGCGTGACGCCGGGCACGGTGCTCAGTAACACTGCAACTGTCGCGTCCACGACTACCGATCCGAGTCCAGGCAATGAATCTGCTACTGCAACCACGACAGTGGGCGTCGGCAGTGCCGATCTTTCCATCACCAAGAGCGCAGCGCCGGAGCCAGTGACCGCAGGCGCCAATCTCACCTACACCATCAGCGCTGCCAACGTCGGTCCGAGCAACGCTGCCAGCGCGTCGATTTCTGACCCATTGCCGGCTGGCACGAACTTTGTTTCCATGGCTTCTCCGGTTAGCTGGTCGTGCACCACTCCGGTCGTGGGTGCGGGCGGCACGGTGTCGTGCTCGTTGGCATCGATGCCGATCGGGAGCGCTGTGTTCACGCTCGTGGTCAATGTCGGCGCCGCAGTAACCGGCGGCACGGTACTCACCAATACCGCGACAGTGACGTCGGCGACAACCGATGCCAATCCAGGCAACGAAAGCGCCACGGCGAACAGCACGGTCAGTGCACCGGCCACGATTGCTGGCACCAAAACGACAACAGGCAATCTGATTCCAGGTGGTACGGTCACCTACACGATCGTGCTCAGCAATAGCGGTACCAGTGCCCAGGCCGACAATTCCGGCAATGAGTTCATCGATGTACTACCTGCCGGCCTGACCTTGATCTCAGCCGCTGCCAGCAGCCCAACCGCGGTCGCCACCATCGGCAGCAACACCGTGACCTGGAACGGCAGCATTGCGGCAGCAGGCAGCGTGACGATCACGATCAACGCCACCATCGACGCCAACCTCGCCAGCGGCACCACGATCACCAATCAAGGCACGATCAACTTCGATGCAGATGGCAACGGCAGCAATGAAGCCACTGCCGTCACCGACGACCCGGCCACTGGCGCGCCTGGCGATGGCACCGGGTTTACAGTCCTCGGCATAGCCACTGCCATCCCGATGCTGAGCGGCTGGATGCAGATTCTATTATTGGGTTCGCTGATGTTATTGGCCGCAGTTGCGCTGCGACGTAGAGTGTTCTGATCATCGTTACCCATGTCCAGTGAAAAGGCACCTGCGGGTGCCTTTTTTTATCTGCCAGGCGTTCATTTTCTGCCAGACCTTCGGCATAGCCTTGACCCGGAGACGCGATGCGGCAACGCCTGTCCAAGAGTGTGCACTCGGCAAACTTCCAGGCGATCAGCGTCTTCAACGCAGCCGACGCGCGCCTCATGGCACGCAAACATGCTCGCCTGCCGCGACCAGTCTCAAGCCAAGATGGTAGTCTGCGCGTCGCGGCGGTATGCCCTGTGTCTGATGCCCTCCAGCTTCCCACCGAATCCATCGATGACCGCCAGCTCACACTCCACACCTCTTTCCGCGTGCATCATCACGTTCAATGAGGCAGATCGCATTGAGGCCTGTCTGGATTCGCTCGCGTTCTGCGATGAGATCGTCGTGATCGATTCCGGATCAACAGATGCCACGCAGGCGCTTGCAGCTGCCAAAGGCGCACGCGTGTTGGAGCGGCCGTTCGACGGTTATCGATCGCAGAAATCTTTTGCAGTGGCCCAGGCGCGCAATGACTGGGTGCTGTGTCTGGACGCCGACGAGCGGGTCACGCCAGCGCTGGGCGCTTCGATCGAGGCCGAGCGTGCGCTCGGCTTCGGCGCCGCAGGTTACCGTTTTCCGCGTCTGAGTTCGTACTTCGGTCGCTTTCTACGTCATGGCAATGCCTACCCCGATCGCTGCCTGCGTCTGTTCGATCGACGCCGCGGTGCGTGGGGCGGTCGCGAAGTTCATGAGAGCGTGCGCGTGCAAGGCGAAGTCCGGCGCCTGACGGGCGACCTCGAACATCATCCGTACCGATCTCTCTCCGATCAGTTGGTGAAGATCGACCGCTACGCGCGCATGATGGCCGAACAGATGCACGCCGAAGGACGTCGCGCCAAGATAAGCGCCATGGTGCTCAGTCCATTCTGGCGCTTTGTGCGCGGCTACATCTTGCGTATGGGATTTCTCGACGGCTGGCGCGGACTGATTTATGCGTATGTACGCGCCAATTACGTGCGCCAGAAATCGATAAAGCTGTGGCTGCTCAATCGAGGTTATCCGCTGTGAGCACTTGGCGCGCTGTGGCGACATTGTCGCTTCGGTCGACGTGTTGACACGGGGCTGAGCACGGGCCATGTGCGGACTTGCCGGTTTATTGCGTCCTGTGCCGGATACCAGCGCAGAACGTCTGTCGAGTCTGGCGCGGGCGATGGGCGATGCCCTGATCCACCGCGGTCCCGACGACAGCGGCGTCTGGGTTGATGCCCAGGCAGGCATCGCACTCGCGCATCGTCGCTTGAGCATTCTGGATTTGTCGCCGCTGGGGCATCAGCCGATGCAGTCGGCGAATCAACGCTATCTGATCGCTTACAACGGTGAGATCTACAACTTCGCCGAGCTGCGCGAAACGCTGATCGCCTGCAGACATTCGTTTCGCGGTCATTCCGATACCGAAGTGCTGCTTGCGGCGGTGGTCGAGTGGGGCGTCGAGGACGCCATCGCGCGCTGCAACGGCATGTTCGCCATCGCGCTATGGGACCGGCAGGAGCAATCCCTGTGGCTGGCGCGCGATCGCGTCGGCAAGAAACCGCTGTATTACGGCTGGGCTGACACCACATTTGTCTTCGGCTCCGAATTGAAAGCACTGTGGCGGCATCCTGATTTCGACAATCCAGTCAATCGCGACGCGCTGGCGCTGCTGCTGCGCCTCGACTACGTGCCCGCACCGCATGCCATCCACGCCGACACTTTCAAGCTGATGCCGGGCGCTCTATTGCGTGTCAATGTGGCAACGGTGGCGCGCGGTGCGGCCGCCCATCTGCCAGAACGCGATCAGCGCCGCTACTGGGACGCGCGCGAACGCATGACCGCGGCGATCGCACATCCATTTACCGGCGACGCGCACGAGGCCGAGACTCGGCTCGACACTTTGCTGCGCGATTCGGTGGCGCTGCGCATGGTGGCCGACGTGCCGGTCGGCGTGTTCCTTTCCGGCGGCACGGATTCTTCGCTGATCACCGCACTCATGCAAGTGCAAAGCACGCGTCCCGTGCGCAGCTTCACCATCGGCTTTGAAGCCTCGCACCACGACGAGGCACCACTCGCCCATGCCGTTGCCAAACACCTCGGCACGGCGCACACCGAGCTTTACGTGAGTGGCAGCGACGCCTTGGCGATCGTGCCCACGTTGCCGGCGATGTTTGATGAGCCCTTTGCCGACGCATCACAGGTACCGACCGCACTGGTGGCCAGGCTCGCACGCAGCGCGGTCACGGTTGCCTTGTCGGGCGATGGTGGCGACGAGTTGTTCTACGGCTACAAACGCTACCAGCGCGCGCTGCGCAACTTGCGCTGGCAGCAACGTGTGCCAGCGCCACTGCGACGTTGGTTCGCGCGCATTGCACAGGGTCATGGCGAAGCCTCGCGCACCGGCGCCTTTGCCGCGTTGGCCGGTGAGATGGGCGCGCGCGGAATTGGTGACATATACCGCAATCGCATCTCGCGCTGGCGCGATCCGGAATCAGCCGTACCCGGCGCGCGACTACCCGCAACGCGCTACGACGAAGCCGAGCCGTTGCACGGCGCAGGTACGCCAGCTGATGCGATGATGCTGGTTGATTTCAGCGTCTACCTGCCCGAAGACCTGTTGTGCAAAGTCGACCGAACCAGCATGGCAGTGAGTCTGGAAGCGCGCGCCCCGTTGCTGGACTGGCGCGTGGCTGAATTTGCCTGGTCGCTACCGCTGACGCACAAGCTTCATCAAGGCAATAGCAAAGTGTTGCTGAAGCAGGTACTTCGACGCTACCTGCCCGACGCGATGGTCGATCGCGACAAGCGCGGTTTCGGTGCTCCTGTATCAGCGTGGCTGCGCGGCGACCTGCGTGAATGGGCAGACGCGTTGCTGGACCCGAAGCGAATGTCGGCGGAGGGCTATTTCGACGCCGATATCGTACATGGGCTGTGGCGCAAGTTCCTCAGCGGTGAGCGTAAATGGCACACCCACCTGTGGAATGTGCTGATGTTCCAGGCTTGGCATGAGCATTGGAAAATGCAGCGCGGCGCACAGCGCGACGCCATCGGTTAGCACGATTATTTGCAGTTGGTTGGTGCGTGTCCGCGATTTCAACACAAAGCCTTTACAACAACTACGTTTTCTAAAACATCACGTCTTCTAAAACAGCCACTTCTTCTACAACAACACTGGTGCCAGCACAGCGCCATGTTCGGGAGCAATAAACATGACATCGCGCCTATCAAGTCCAGCGGCCTGGGTGCTTTTTGGCATTCTGCTGACCACTTCGCTGCTCACCCAGGCGCGCAGTCTCTACGGCACGGTCAGCAAGGTAACCAGTGGCGATCTGATCACATTGAAGCATGCTTCCGGGTCCTATCAGGTCCGACTTTACGGTGTCGACGCGCCCGACAGCGGAGCATTTTCCGCAGAGGCAAAGCGCATGATGGTGACGTTGCTGCAAGGCCGGCGGATACGGGTACGCGTGATGACGCGCAACCACAACGGAGAAATGGTTGCGCAGCTCTTCGTCTACGGTCAGGACGTCGGTGTCAAATTACTCAAGGCCGGTTTCGCCCTGCGCGTCCCGAACGTGCACTACAAGCCCACCATCAAGGGCCAGGCCGACGGGCTGGTATTGGCAGAAACCGAAGCACGCCGCGCAAACCGTGGGCTTTGGTTGCAACCGCCCACCGTGACCGCAACTGACGACGATGCGGCGGCCGCTGCAACACTGCCCGATGCCTCAAGAGCAGCTGGCACGCCGGATACCAATGCGAGCAAAAAATCCGGCGATGACAACGAGTGCGCGGTGGTGATCGATCCGACCAATACTCAGCGGCTGTTCCAGTCCTGCAATACATCAAGTGCAGGCCTGTTCGCAGCATTTTCCAGTGACGGCGGACTGACCTGGGGCTATCCCGACCCCGCCGACAAGACGATCGCCGATGGTGATCCCGGGCAGGGGCAGAACTCATGCTGCGATCCGACACTGGCATGGGACCGCTTCGGCAATCTCTATGTCACCTACATCAACGGTAGCCTGGACGCGATCGTCACCCTGCTTTCCACGAATGGCGGCAGCACCTTTTCAGAGATCGGGAGTTTTGCTGGCTCGGTCGATCAACCCACCATCGTCGCAGCCAGCGTTGCAGCCAACGCAGCCGTTTGGGTGGTTTGGAATCAGGACGGCGATATCGTTTCGCGCGGCGCGCAGGCTACCGGCCTGGGCACGGTCAGCGCATTCAGCGCCGTGCAATCGATCGGATCTTCCGACTGCAATTTCGGTGATATAGCGATCGCTCCAAGTGGCGCAGTGGTGCAAGTCTGTGAAAGTCCGTCCGGCGGCGAGGGGCCAGCCGATCTACGTATGAATGTCGATGTCGACGGACTTGGCGCAGGTCTGTGGAGCGCTACGACAACAGTGACCGCAACCAATGTCGGCGGCTTCGATTTCATTCCGGCGCAAAACAATCGCTCAGTCGACTCCGAAGCAGGACTGGCCTATGACGCCAACCCAGCAAGCGCCCGCTTTGGCCGTCTGTACATGGTCTACACCGAAGAGACCACTGACGAAAGCGATGACCTGGACATCCTGGTGCGATTTTCAGACAACAACGGGACGGCTTGGAGCACACCCATTCAAGTGAATGACGACACGACTACACGCAGCCAGTTTCTGCCCAAGATCGCAATTGATCCGACCAGCGGCAATGTCGGCATTTGCTGGCATGACGCGCGCAACTCTGCGACCAATAGTTCAATGCAGCTCTATTGTGCGACGGCGGCCCCGGCGGCCACCCCGGTGTTCACGGTAAACGTCCAGATCGGCGACGCCGCTTCCACTTCCAACGGTGACGGAGTCGAATTTGGTGACTACATGGGGCTCGCGTTTGTCGGCGGCAAGCTGCATCCGGTGTGGGGCGACACCTCCAACTCGACCGGCGACAATCCTGATGGCACGCTCGGCTTCGACGCCTACTCCGACAATGTGTCGCTTACCTCAAGCACGATCTTCAAAAACTCGTTCGAGAATTGATGCATCTCCAATCTGAGAAGATGCATCAGCGCAGCCATCAGCGAGCAAGCCATACTTTGCAACGGCAGCGCGGCTCATGAACATTTGAAACGGTTGGCGTCAGGGCCAGGTTTCACCCGGCAAGCCCTGACGCCCCCCACCAAAATATTTCGATCAAACTAGCTGCGCAACTCGATTGGATTCATGTAAGTGAACTCTCGCTTCGTCGAGCTGGATGTCGACGGCTGTTGATCGAGGCGCCGAAGTTCCACTTCACCCAGGCGACTCTCACGTTTCAATTCCTTACCCGACGGCCGCTGATTCTCGACCAGCAGTCGACGGTGCTCCAGCGCCTGGCACATCAACGTTTTCAGTTCGTCGTTGTCCCACGGTTTGTTGATGAAATGAAAGATCTTGATGCGTTTGATCGCTCTCAATTCGGCCAGAAAATCGCCGTAGCCGCTCAACACCAGTCGCGCGATGTTGGGCTGGATCTGAATCAGCTCATTGAGGAAGGTGATTCCGTTCATCGACGGCATGCGCCAGTCGGAAATCACCAGATCGAATTCGCAATCGGCCGCGCGTGCCAGGGCCAGCTCGGGAATGTCGAAGGTCTCGATGATGGTCTCGCCTTCGAAGGTGTTCGACGGCATGGCGTGAATGGTTCGTCGCAAGCTGCTCAGCACGTTGCGTTCGTCGTCGACCAGCATGATTCTGGGCATGACACGCTCCTCGAAAAGGGCGGCTGGCTTGTTGCTGCATCCTCGGTGCTGACCGTGAATTCCCGCTCAAACCGGCATCGCCGTTGAGCACAAAGTTACGCGCGTTGCAGGCCACCAGCTATACGTATGAATGCATACAAAATGCCAATTGATATTCGGTGAAAACCGGTGGACCTGATGCGGTTTCCGGGTATGTTTAACGGCGGCAGCGCTCGCGCTCATGCGCGAACACCCGTTTGAAAACGCTGCATATTTTGCGCTACTGCCTCGTGGCGCTTGAAGTCGGGGATCGCAAGCTGCTATCAAGTGGATTCGCGCCTCCGGAGGGATGGCGCGGCAAGGAGAATCAATCTCAATGAACACGCCGAGCCCGGTGGCGACGTTTCAAATCGAGTACGTCCAGTATCTCGATGCCGATGGCAAACCCACACGCAAGGACTTGCCCGAGTTTGCGCAGGACGGGGCGCAGCTGGTGGATTTGTATCAACGTATGAGTTTCCTGCGTGTATTTGATGCCAAGGCGGTGGCGCTGCAGCGCACCGGAAAACTCGGCACCTACGCGTCGTGCCTTGGTCATGAAGCGGCGCATGTGGGAATTGGTGCGGCAATGCGGCCCGAAGACGTGTTTTGCCCGATGTACCGCGAATACGGCGTACAGTTCTATCGCGGTGTGAAGCCGCGCGATGTGTTGATGTACTGGGGCGGCGACGAGCGCGGCAGCGACTTCGACGGCCCTCAGCACGATCTGCCCTGGTGTGTGCCGATTGCAACGCAGTGCCTGCATGCCGCCGGCGCCGCGCTCGCCTTCAAGCTGCGCAAGGAACCGCGTGTTGCCGTCAGCGTGGTCGGCGATGGCGGTTCGAGCAAGACCGATTTCTACGGCGCGATCAATTCCGCCGGTGCGTATGCGCTGCCCTACATCGGCGTGATCGTGAATAACCAGTGGGCGATCTCGGTGCCGCGATCGGCGCAGACCGGTGCGCTGACGCTGGCGCAGAAAGGTATCGCCGGCGGCATCGATTGCATCCAGGCCGATGGCAACGACATCATTGCCGTGGTCGCCGTGATGCAGGCGGCGATCGCCAAGGCACGCGCCGGCAATGGGGGGTGCGTCGTGGAACTGGTCACCTATCGGTTGGCCGATCACACTACGGCGGACGACGCCCGGCGTTATCGCGAGGAAGACGAAGTCAAATCCGCGTGGCTGCGAGAACCGTTGTTGCGCCTGCGACGCTATCTGGAATCGCGCCAGCTTTGGTCGGAACAGCTGGAAACCGACTGGAAAGCACAGTGTGGGCTGGAAGTCGACACCGAAGTAAATGCCTACCTGGAAACCAAACCGCAGCCGGTGGAAGCGATGTTCGATTATCTCTTTGCCGAGTTGCCGCATGATCTGCGCGAGCAGCGTGCGCAGGCTCTGCGCTGGGAGAATCGCTGATGGCGCAGATCACCTTGATCGAAGCGGTCACCCAGGCGCTGGCTTATGAAATTCGCCGCGACCCGAGCGTGATCGTGCTGGGCGAGGACGTCGGCGTGAATGGCGGCGTGTTTCGCGCCACGGCGGGCCTGCACGCGTTGTTCGGCTCGGATCGCATACTCGACACCCCGCTTGACGAGACCACGATTGCCGGGCTTGCAGTGGGCATGGCGTTTCAGGGTATGCGGCCAGTGGCGGAGGCACAGTTCGACGGCTTCATTTACCCGATGATCGATCACATCGCCTGTCACGCTACGCGCATGCGCAATCGCACCCGCGGTCGCGTCACCTGCCCGATGGTGCTGCGTGCACCCTGGGGCGGTGGCATTCGTGCACCTGAGCACCACTCCGAAGCGCCCGAGGCGATGTTCGCGCATCTGCCCGGATTGCGCGTGGTTATTCCGAGCAGCCCGTCGCGAGCCTATGGCCTGCTGCTGGCGGCGATCCGCGATCCCGATCCGGTCATTTTCTTCGAACCCAAACGCATCTATCGTCAGTACAAGGAAGAAGTCCCTGACGATGGCGAAGCGTTACCGCTGGATGTCTGCTTCGTTATCCGCGACGGCAGCGATGTCACCCTGGTGACCTGGGGGGCACATGTGAAAGAGTCGCTTGAAGCGGCTGATAAACTCGCTGCAGAGGGCATCTCCGTCGAAGTGATCGACGTAGCCACGATCAAGCCGCTCGACTTCGACACCATCCACGAATCAGTCAAAAAGACCGGACGCTGTGTCATCGTGCACGAAGCTGCGCGGACCTGCGGCGTCGGCGCCGAGATCGCCGCGCAGCTGGCCGAGAAGGCGATGTTCGATCTGCTGGCACCGGTCGAACGGGTCACCGGCTACGACGTGCCGATGCCGCTGTTCCGACTTGAAATGAAATACTTGCCCAGCACCGAAAAGATTGTGGCTGCGGCGCGCAACACACTGCGTTATCGCTGAGAAAGGTTACGCTGCGTGCCGCGATCTGCAAAGCCTGAGGATGAGACATGAGCGAGATCAAGACTTTCTTTCTACCTGACCTTGGTGAAGGCCTGCCCGATGCCGAGATTGTCGAATGGCATGTTCAAGAAGGCGATGTCGTGTTGCTTGATGCCGCGCTGGTATCGATGGAAACCGCCAAGGCCGTGGTGGATGTGCCATCGCCATTCTCCGGACGCGTGGTGAAACTGCATGGCAAGGCCGGATCGGTGATTGACACCGGGGGCGCTCTGGTCGAAGTGGAACTCGATGCAAAACTTCCGCAACGCAAAGACGTCGAGAGCACCGGGCATCATCATGGCGCCAAACCCGTCGCTGCGATTGCTGAAGCCGCGCCGACCACTCAAGCAATTGCCGTGCCGCTCCAGGCCATTGCCGCAGCAGTCGCGGCGCGCACTGATGAGGGCACTGTCGTTGGCGCCATGCAGAGCAGCAATGAAGTGCGCAGTGACGTGGTAACCACAGTCGGTGGCGTCAAAGCGATGCCCGCGGTACGCGCGTTGGCAAAGAAGCTCGGCGTCGACCTGACACGCATCCGCGGCAGCGGGCCGGATGGCATCGTCAGTCTGCAGGACGTCAAATCCGCTCCACCCTCTGCACCTGTCGGAACGGCGTCAACCGCCGCACTAGTGGGAGCGGCGTCAGCCGCGATTGTCAAACCCACCACCACTCCCACATCAACCACCCAAACTCCACCACCCGCCATCCCGCGCCCGGTGCGCACCGCTCCGCCGACGGTAACCATGTCGGGACAACCCGAACAGCTGCGCGGTGTGCGCCGCAATATGGCGCGGATCATGGCGGCGGCGCATGCCAGCGTGGTGCCCACCACACTCTGCGACGACGCCGACATCCACGCCTGGTTACCGGGTACCGACATCACCGCCCGCCTGGTGCGGGCAATCGTCGCCGCGGCCAAGACCATGCCGGCACTGAATGCCTGGTTCGATATGGAAAACGCCACCCGAACGCTGCACAGCAGGGTCGACATCGGCATCGCGGTGGACACCGATGACGGCCTGTTTGTGCCGGTGCTGCGCAACGCCGATATGTTGGACGCGAACGGTATCCGCGCCGCGGTGAATCGCCTGCGCGATCAAGTCATGGACCGCAGTATTGCCGGCGATGAATTGAAGGGCAGCACAATCTCGCTGTCCAACTTCGGCATGTTCGCCGGACGGTACGCCACGCCAGTCATCGTGCCACCCAGCGTCGCCATCATCGCCGCTGGCCGCGGCCGGCATCAGGTCGTGCCAGTCATGGGCGGCATCGAGACCCACAAAACCGTTCCCCTGTCGCTGACCTTCGATCATCGTGCTGCAACCGGCGGCGAAGCCGCGCGTTTTCTCAAAGCAATGCTCGACGATCTGGCTCAGCCTTTGTAGAACGCGGTTGCTGCGCTGGCGCCCGGGCAACAACGCCGGGCATCAATTGCACGCGAGCACCGACCATTCTACGACCGCCACATGCGTTGCCTCGCCAATCCTGCCAGCAGCAACAACAGCAAAAACGCCGCGTAAGCAAACAACACGGCGGCTACCTGCGGCCAGATGTGTCCCGCGGCATACCATTGGATTTTCATCGCGAGCGATGCGCCGATCAAGGCTGCGACCACCGACAACGACAACGCGATCCAATCGAATACGCGGCGCTGAGTCGGGCGCGTAGCGGCGCGCGGCAGGTGCCAGTAGGCGAAGCCAATGACGGCAAACCAGGGCAGGAACAGGATGACTGCGAGATAGCGCATGAAATTTTTGCTCGGGGCCGGCCGTGCTAGCTGTTTTCGCCACGCTCTTGGACTTGCAAGCTGCGCAATCCGGCACCCAGTTGCTGCAACAATTCTTCGCTGGTCTCGCCCAGCTCTTCGTCATTGGCGAGCTTGGCAACGCCAGCTTCAACGCGCAGTTGCTCTGCCGGCAAGGTCTTGAATGCAGCAATCACCGCGCCGCTTGCCTTGGGCGAATCAAAGCCGCGACTCTGCACCAGCAGCGCACCATCGGCAGAGTGGATTTTGAAGTAGAACTTGCCGTCTTTTTCGCGGTAGTTTTTGATAACAAGGGGTTTCGTAACATCCTGCGGAACGCCGGCAGGCTCGTCACGGGACTTGAGGCCGCCCCCATCAAGAGAACGTAAACCAACAGCAAAACGCAGCTTCTGGATGAGCTCGCGCGTGCGCACACGCGCCCGCTCTGCGCCGCGCAACAACGTGCGCTCAACCTCAGCCGGATTGGCGAGCAGTTGGTCATACTGCGTACGCGCTGGCGCCAGTTCGGCATTGATCTGATCGAACAGGTGCTGCTTGGCATCGCCCCAGCCGATACCAGCCGCAAACGCCTGTCGCATCGTCGCGATTTCGCCTGCCGAGGCAAACGCTTGATAGAGCGTGAAGATATGCGAGTCATCCGGATCCTTCGGCTCGCCGGGTGCCTGAGAATTGGTGACGATGCCCATGATCGCTTTGCGCAGCGCTGCCTCGTTCAACCAAAGCGGAATCGTGTTGTTGTAACTCTTGGACATCTTGCGACCATCCAGCCCCGGCAGTATCGAAGACGATGGTTCGATCAAGGCTTCCGGCAAAGTAAAATGCTCGCCGTAGAGATGATTGAATCGCTGTGCCAGGTCGCGCGCGATCTCGATGTGCTGAATCTGATCGCGGCCGACCGGTACATCGTGCGCATTGAAGGCCAGGATGTCAGCGGCCATCAGCACTGGATAGTTGAACAGACCCATGCTGATGCCGGCGTCGGGATCACTGCCCTCGGCAATGTTGGCGTCCACCGATGCCTTGTAGGCATGTGACCGATTGAGCAAGCCTTTGCCCGCGACACAGGTCAACAACCAGGTCAGCTCGGGAATCTCGGCGATGTCAGATTGCCGATAGAAGAACGTGCGCTCCGGGTCAAGACCGAGCGCGAGCCAGGATGCGGCGATTTCCAGGGTTGAACTCTGGATGCGCTGAGGATCCTGGCACTTGACCAACGCATGGTAATCGGCAAGAAAATAGAACGACTCGACATCATTGCGGCGGCTCGCTGCAATGGCCGGTCGAATGGCACCGACATAGTTGCCCAGGTGCGGCGAGCCGGTGGTGGTGATGCCGGTGAGTACGCGACGTTTCATGAACACTCTCGATAGAAATCAGATGCCACTGAATAGAAATTCCAATGCCTGGGTAATGGCAACGCGATCGGCACCCAGATTGGTGATGTGTTTGCTGAGCGTCTTGGTGACGACGGAACCGATCTGCTGGGTCAGCATATAAACGGTGTCACCTTCGACGCTGAGGCCCGGATTCAGTCGTTGCGCCAGCGCTCCGGCAAGCATGCCCCGACGCAGCAGTGGAACCACAACGACCGTGGGAAGCGCGTCGAGCAATTCCGCCTGCAATACCAGCAAGTACGGAAAAATCCTGGCGCTACGTGACTCGGGATTTCGAAATACATCGAAACGCCGGATCACCATTCGCGCGTGCCTTCATTCCAGATGCCATGCTTCTCGACAAAACGAGTGTAGGCCTCAATCGCTTCACGATTGTCGCGTCGCCACTGTTTGGCGCGATGCTGACCAACGACAGCGGACAAGTGCTTTTCAAACTCGGCCGACAGATTGATATCGAGTTCTTTTGCCTCGCGCAGCAGGTCAGCATTGATGCTCAGGTTCGTGGCGCGCTTGGGGACAGCATTCATAGCGACTTCCCCCGCAGACTTTATGCGCACATGTTATGCGCATGCTACATACGCCGCAAGCTCCGGTTGGCAACACTGGCTGAATAGAACTGGTCCGCTCTGGGACCCATTCAACCCCGATTCCGGCGACTTGGCGTTATCTGTAGTCACCAGCACGCAGTGAAGCTGGCACCTACCAACCAGGAGTCCACAATGAAACGCTTGATCGGCCTAATCGTCGCAGTCACCACCGCTCTGGGCAGCACCAGCGCCCTGGCCGTCCACGGCAACTCGGTCGGCTCCAATCTGGTCGATATCGAAGTGATCGATCGCGACACCGGCAGACCGATGCCGCTCTACGATCGTCGCGGCCAGTCCTACATCGCTGGCGAGCCGGGACATCGCTACAGCATCAATCTACGTAATCGCAGTGACGAGCGCGTGTTGGCTGTGCTCAGCGTCGATGGTGTGAATGCAGTGTCTGGCCAGTCGGCGAACCCGCAGCAGTCGGGATACGTGCTGGCGCCTTACCAGTCCACCCAGGTCAACGGCTGGCGCAAGAGCCACAACCAGGTCGCGCAATTTGTCTTTACCGCACCTTGGGACAGCTATGCATCGCGCACTGGACGGCCGCAGAACGTCGGCGTGATTGGCGTCGCGGTGTTCCGCGAAGCGCAGCCGATCTGGTACCCGAACGAGGCCGAGATCAGCCGCCGTGATGCACCGCGTTACGAAGAGCGCAACTCCTCGCAGCAAGCCCCCAGCTCAAGCGCGGGTGGCGCGGAAAGGGAGGCGGATGGCGGCGCGCTGGCCAAACGCAGCGGGCGCGATCAGCACAGCGAATTGGGAACGGCGCACGGTCAACGCGAATGGTCGCAGGTGCGCACGACGGAATTCCGCCGCGCCTCAACACAGCCCGATGCCATCGTCGAAGTGCAGTACGACACGTTTGAACACCTGGTTGAACGCGGCGTGATCCCGCGCCGCGGCCGCATCTACGAGCGCGAGCCGCGGGCCTTTGCCGGACACTTTGTTCCAGACCCGTGACGTTCATGCAGCGGGGATCGCATCCCGCAGCATGAAAGTCGCCGCGCATCCCCAGCCCCTCCCTGGCCCTCCCCGAACATCGGGGAGGGAGCACAGGCTTCCGGCACTGTTTGAGTCGCCCGCGTCAGGCCTGCGTTGTATCCGCATCACGCGGAAAAATTCGCACGATCAGCGCCTCGCCCGATCCGACCACACGCTGAATCTTCGCACCGGGCTGATCACCGCGAATCAAAACGGTGTCGGCCGGAGCGATCCGCACAGACTTGTCACCTTGCAATTGCGCCTGGCCATCGAGCAGATGAAATACGGTGATGGCACGCGCTTCGGGTGCCAGGACCATCGTCCCGATCAGCGGCCGATGCAACATCTCCGCGTCGAGCTGTGGGTCGGCCAGCATTAGATTGAAGTCCTCGACCGGGCCCTCCAGCGGCACCGACTCAACGCCCGCGCCGCCGTCAAAAGCCATCCAGTTGCCCGGTCGTTCAAGGGTGTGGGGTGGCCGCGCATCGACACGCATTTCCAATGCGCCACCGGTAGCCAACGCGAGCCATCGGCGCACACCGGGATAGGCAGAGAATGTGCAAGTCTGAGTAATGCGTGCGCGGCTCAGACGCCAACGAAAAGGATTGTCGTCCACGGGAGTCGCATCGACGGCTATTTCCCACGTTAGACCTCGGCCGTTCTTCCAAGGTGTCGCGTCAATCTCACGAAATCGGATCAGGGACATTTTGGGCTCTTGGACTTGTCGGATGACGCGTCTGCGATCCCAACACCGCAGCGCGAATATGGCAAGCGCTGCCTGCCCACTTGTGCGGCAGCAAGTTGGAGCGGCAAGCTAGTTTGGTGTTGCACCCTATGCGACACCACACTAGGAGCTTTGTCTACACAAAAGACCAAGCCCGCGGTGCAATGGGCACCGCGGGCTTGGTCGGATGACGCAGGGATCAGGACTTGGGGGCCGGAGCTGCCTTGGTGCCAGCGAGCGTGATCATGTCGCGGTTCTTCTCAACCGTCTTCAGACCAATGCCCTTGACCTCGGCGAGCTGATCGAGGCTCTTGAATGCGCCGTGCTCATCACGGTAAGCCACGATCGCCTTGGCCTTGGCTTCGCCGACGCCGTTGAGCTCGGTGAGCTGCTCAACACTGGCAGTGTTGATGTTGATCGGGCCGGCGGCTACAGCGACGGAAGCGAAAGCAAACAGTACGCTCATCAGCAGGGCTTTGAAGAAGTTCATGGTGGTGCTCCTTGAATCATTGGATGGGTAGTTGAGTTTGGGTGCCAACGACCTCGTCGCCGCACGCTGCACAATCTACGCATGTCGTCCGCCCCGGGCTTCGGAGGATTTCCGGCAGGAGGCACGGAATTTGGCGCGGCATGTCCTAGGAAAATTCCCAGCACTGACAATTTGGGGGAAATCTTCCAGCCAGCGGTGCCTTGTTGAAACAGTCCCTTGCTACACTTGCCCTTCGCGCTTTCAGCCCGTTCTTGCCGCTACGGCATTGCGCGGCTGCGCCAGCCACATCAATCGCAACGGCGCCTTGGCTGTTGCGCAAAGGAACCCTGATGAACAGCGACAAGCTCTATGCCTTTTGCGACGAGATGTGGGAGCGCCAGATCATTCCGCAGCTATGCGAGTACATCAAGATTCCCAACAAGTCGCCGATGTTTGACGCCGACTGGGAACAACATGGCTACATGCGCGAGGCGATGGATCTGATCGAACACTGGGTACGCGCTCAGCCGATCACCGGCATGCAGGTCGAGCGCATACAGCTTGAGGGTAGAACCCCGCTGCTGTTCATCGAAATCCCCGGCAAGGGCGACGACACCATCCTGATGTACGGGCATATGGACAAGCAGCCCGAGATGATTGGCTGGGCCACCGACTTGTCGCCGTGGAAGCCGGTGTTGGCCGGAGACAAATTGTACGGTCGCGGCGGCGCCGATGATGGCTATGCCACGTTTGCCTCGTTGACTGCGGTAATGGCACTGCATGAGCGCGGTGTTGACCATTCGCGCGTGGTTGTGGTGATCGAAGGCTGCGAGGAATCCGGCTCCTACGACCTGCCGTTCTATATCAATCATCTGGCTGCGCGCATCGGCAGTCCCTCGCTGGTGGTGTGCCTGGATTCGGGCTGCGGCAACTACGATCAACTGTGGCTGACGACTTCGCTGCGCGGCCTTGCCGGCGGCACGCTCAAGGTCAAGGTGCTGGAAGAGGGCGTGCACTCGGGTGATGCCAGCGGCATCGTGCCGAGTTCGTTCCGCATATTGCGCCATCTGCTCGACCGACTGGAAGACTCCAGCACTGGCCATATCCATGCCGATGTACTGCACGTCGAGATTCCCAACGAACGCAAGAAGCAGGCCCGGCAAGTGGCCGAGTTGCTGGGCGCGCATGTCTACGACAAATTCCCCTGGCCAGCAGGCATGCGCCCGATGAACGAGGATCTTTCCGAACTCGTGCTCAACCGTACCTGGCGACCCACGCTTTCAGTGACCGGTGCCGATGGTTTGCCGGAGCTTGGCAATGCTGGCAATGTGTTGCGGCCGCAGACCAGCGTGAAATTGTCGATCCGTCTGCCCCCAACGCTTAACCCGATCCTCGCTTCAAACAAGCTGAAGGAAATTCTCGAGAAAGACCCGCCCTACGGCGCCAAGGTCGAGTTCGAGATCGAGAAGTCATCGGGCGGTTGGGCTGCACCTTCACTCAAGCCGTGGCTCGCCGACACGATCGATACTGCATCCAAGATTTACTTTGGGCCGAGTTCGGCGGCGATGGGTGAAGGTGGCACCATTCCTTTCATGGGCATGTTGCAGGAACGATTCCCTGAGGCGCAATTCGTTGTGACCGGCTTGCTCGGTCCAAAATCGAACGCGCACGGGCCCAATGAATTCCTGCATATCCCGACCGGAAAAAAGTTGACCGCAGCGATTGCCAAAGTGCTGTCCGATCACTATGTCAACCGCGGAACGCCGACGCAAGTCTAGCCGACGGAAGTTATGTCGACGGAAGTCATGTCGATGAGAACGGCCGCGCGCTTGGTGCGCGAATCTGAAATTACCCTTCGTTGTTGATCAGTGAGAGACCTTGTCCATGTCCAAAGGCAATCTGCTGTACGCACAATCCGGGGGCGTCACTGCCGTCATCAATGCCAGCGCCGCAGGTGTGATCGAAGCCGCGCGCAAGAGCAAGCAAATCGGCAAAGTCTACGCGGCCAAGAACGGAATTATAGGCGCGCTACGCGAGGAGCTGATCGACACGGGACTTGAGTCGATCGCCAGCATCAAGGCACTACGGCATACGCCGGGCGGCGCGTTCGGGTCGTGCCGCTACAAACTCAAGTCACTTGAGGAAAATCGCGATCAGTACCAGAGACTGATTGATGTATTCCGCGCCCATGACATCCGCTGGTTCCTGTACAACGGCGGCAACGATTCGGCAGACACGTCCAACAAGCTCTCGCAGATTGCGGCCAAGCTCGGCTATCCACTGCAGTGCATCGGCGTGCCCAAGACCGTCGACAACGATCTCGTGGTGACCGACTGCTGCCCCGGTTTCGGATCGGCAGCGAAATACACCGCGATCTCGATCGCCGAAGCCAGCCTCGACGTCGCCTCGATGCACCAGTCGTCAACCAAGGTCTTCGTTATGGAGGTGATGGGCCGCCACGCCGGATGGCTCGCCGCCGCAGCGGGCCTTGCCGGTCGCAAGGAAACCGAGGCGCCGCACATCATTCTGTTTCCGGAGCTGGTTTTTGACGAGGCGAAATTTCTGGCCAAGGTCAAAACCACAGTCGACCAAGTGGGCTGGTGCACCGTCGTCGTGTCCGAGGGCGTGAAAAATGCAGCCGGCAAGTTCCTTTCCGAGGTCGGCACCAAGGACGCCTTCGGGCATAGCCAACTCGGCGGGGTCGCGCCAATGCTGGCCGAACTGGTCAAGCGCGAGCTCGGTTACAAATACCACTGGGCGTTGCCCGACTATCTGCAGCGTTCTGCACGCCACATCGCCTCGAAGACCGATGCCGAACAGGCCTACGCTGTGGGCAAAGCTGCAGTCGCCTACGCATTGCAGGGGCTGAACGCGGTGATGCCGGTGATCAAGCGCAAATCGTCCGCGCCCTACCGCTGGACGATTGAGCCGGCGGCGCTCAATGACATCGCCAATCACGAAAAGAAAATGCCCGCCAACTTCATTCGTGCCGATGGCTTTGGCATTACCACGGCGGCCCGGCGTTACCTGCAACCCTTGATCGAAGGCGAGGCGTATCCGCCATATGGCAAGGATGGACTGCCCAGCTACGTGAAGTTGCTGAACAAACTGGTCAAAAAAAAGCTGCCGGTATACAAGATCGCCGATAAATAACCGCGCGTACCACTGCACCGCATGTGTTCGGCTCAGCCGCGCCCCAAACGCCACCAGCCAAACATCATCAGCAACAACGGTGGCACCGTGTACGCCAGCGGCAGGCTCAGACCACTGACCCGCGCAACGTTGACTGCGGTGGGCTGCAGTACGGCGAAATAAGCGACGGCGACGATGATGCCGAGGAACAGGCGTTTGCCGAATCCACCCGAGCGCAAAGTGCTGAAGACCAACGGCAATGCCAGCAACAGGGGCGCCAACACGCTGAGCGGAAAGAACACGCGCGACCAGAACGCCGACTGGAACACGCTGGCGTCCAGATCGTTGCGCGTCAAATAAGTAATGTGGCCGCGAAGGTCGGACAGACGCTGATAGCGCGGGTGCACGATCGACAGCGACAACAGCTGCGGATCAAGTTGGGATTTCCACTGCCAGTTGTCGCTGCGCGTGGTTTGCACTGCGTTTTCAGAAAACTTGAACTGCGAGACGTCGTGAAAATTCCACGCCTGGTTTTCATGTGTCGCCAGATCGCCCTGGGTGATGCTGAGCAGGCGGCCTTTTTCGTCGAATCGATATAGCCGCACGTCGATCAGCTCCAGGCCCTGCTTCAACACTCGACCCTGTTTGGCGTTGAGCAGATCCTGACCATCGCGCGCCCACATACCGGTGTTGTTGGTCACCACCATGTCCTGTGATTTGGCACCAACGGCAATGCCCTGGGCGCGCTTTTCAGCGGCCGGTCCCAGGGTATCGCCCATCCACAACACGGGAATGGTGAGCAGCCCGACCAGCACCAGCACCGATGCGGCCAGGCGTCGCTTGGACCAACCCGACGCACGCAACGCGGTCAGCTCCGAGGTCGGCGCCAATGCACCCAGACCGATCACACCACCGAGCACAGCGGCGATACCAAATAGTTGATAGCAACGACGCGGAATCGTCCACACGATGTAAGTCACCGCGGTGTTGAGTGTGTAGCCACCCTTGCCGATGTCCTCCAGCTGTTTGACGAACGCGTACAGTGCATCCATCCCGACCAGGATGACCCAGACCAAGAACAGCGTGATCAGCACCTGGCGCGCGATCATCTTGTCGGCGCGCTTGATAATGCTCATCCGCGCCCCCTGGGCAAACGTTCGCCCATGCGCAACATGATCAGCGCGATCATCAACACCAGTGCATGAATCCACCACAGGCCGATGCTTTCCGGGATGACGCCGGAGGCGATCCATCCGCGCCCCAGGGCGAGCAGATTGGAATAAAACAGATAACCGAGCACGGCGATCAATACGCGTCCGTAGCGCGGCTCACGCGGTGGCGATTTGGCCAACGGGAACGCCAGCAGCATCAACATGATGGCCGACAGTGGCACGCCCAGACGCCACTGCAACTCGGCTCGATCTGACGGCTGATTGCTGGCGATCAGAGCGGACGTAGCGCGGATTGATTCAACTCGCCGGTTGCCTTGCTGATCGGGTTCCGGAAGGCGAATATCATTGCGCGCAAATCGCATGGTGCGAAAGTCAGGCTTGTCCAGACCACCTTCGACGCGAAATCCTTCTGACAAGGACAGGTAACGCTGCGCTCCGTCCTGGTCGTAAAACAGGCGTCCGCTTGCTGCAGTGACGATGTCCAATCGCCCATCACGTTCGTGCTGCACGAACAAACGCTCGAATTGGGTTCCGTCGTCGCTCATCTTGCCGACGTAAATAACGCCGAGCTTGCCCGGCATATCGACAAAGCGCCCGGGCTCCATACCAGCGACCAGCAGCGAACGGTTTGCCTCGCGCACCAGGCTGTCGGCACGGTCCAGCGCCATCGGGCTCCCCCAGAACGCCACGACGGCCAGCAACACTGCGACCGGGAATGCCAGAAACCAAAGTGGCTTCATCAATCCACCCAGGCGCAGACCTGAGGCCGAAAGCACGGCTATCTCGCTATCGCGGTACAGCCGGCCGTAGGCGATCAGCACCGCCAGAAACGCAGCCAGCGGCAGGATCAACGAAAGCGCGTCGAGCGAACGCAAACCCAGCTGGCTGAGCAGCAGCGACGCGGGAATTTTGCCGCTGGCGACGCGATTCAACACATCGGTCAGCACGCCGCCTACCAGCACCAGACCCAGCACGGCGCAAACGGCGAGGAAGGCAAGGTACAGCTCGCGCAGCAAGTAGCGGTCAATGAGACGAAACACGGACACCTGGATGATGGCTGCTAGAATGATCGGCCCGTACCCAAGCAGGACCGACAAGCGTCGCCGCGTGGAACGGCGCGCGCAGTCTAGCCGATGAACGCGGTTGTACTTCGACCACGCGATCGGCAATCACTTTTTGATTCAGCTAGCCCGTGACTTCACATGCTCCATGACTTCACATGCTCCATGACTTCACATGCTCCATGACTTCAGATACTCGATGACTTCAGGTACTCCATGACACTTTCTGTTTCGCTCACGCAGGATTCCTGCGCCCAGGTCCTGGCCGATATCATTGTGGTCGGCGTCTACGATCAAGGCCTGCTGTCCCCCGCTGCGCAGGCAGTGGACGATGCCAGTGGCGGCGCCATCAAGCGATTGTGCGAGCGGGGCGATGTCTCCGGCAAACCAGCGGCAATCACCCGCTTGTTCGATCTTGCCGGCGTCACTGCTCAGCGCGTGTTGCTGGTTGGACTGGGTGACGCCGCAACGCTTGATGCCCCGCGCTATATCAAAGCTTTGAATGAAGCCGCCAAAGCTCTGAAAGCCGGCAATGCCAGTGAGGTGGTCAGTTATCTGGCCGAGACGGCAGTGCAACAGCGAAGTGCTCAATGGCGGCTTGATCAGCACGTGGTGACGTTCAGTCATCAGGCCTATCGCTTCCTCACCACCCGCGGTCGCAAGCCCGGAGAGTCGGGAATAAAATCGCTGCGCATCGCAGCGGATGAAGGTGCATCCCTGCGTGCAGCGCAGGCAATCGCCGCGGGGGTTGAGCTAAGCCGCGAGCTGGGCAATCTTCCGCCCAATATCTGTACCCCAAAATATCTTGCCGACACTGCGCTGCGCCTGGCCGGCACGCTGCCGAGTTTTTCCGTCGAGATCCTCGAACGCGAAGAAATGGAGAAACTTGGAATGGGCGCACTGCTGGGAGTCGCTCGTGGCAGCGCCAATCCCCCGCGCCTGATCGTGATGAAGTACCAGGGTGCAGCCGATGCGGAGGCCGCACCGTATGTGTTGATTGGCAAGGGCATCACCTTTGACAGCGGCGGCATCAGCATCAAGCCCGGCGCCGGCATGGATGAGATGAAGTTCGATATGTGTGGTGGCGGCTCGGTATTCGGCGCGCTGCATGCGGTTGCCGAAATGGGCCTGGCACTCAATGTGATCGGCGTGGTGCCGGCGGTGGAAAACATGCCGGACGGCGACGCCTATCGACCCGGCGATGTGCTGACGTCGATGTCCGGGCAGACCATCGAAGTGCTCAATACCGATGCCGAAGGCCGTTTGATACTGTGCGATGCCATCAGCTACGCCAAGCGCTTCAAGCCGCACACCATCGTGGATATCGCCACGCTCACCGGTGCCTGCGTGGTAGCGCTTGGCAAACATGCGCATGGTCTGATGACGCACGATGACGCGCTCGCCGAAGAACTGCTCAAAGCTGGCGAGAACGTGCATGATCGCGCCTGGCGCCTGCCGATCTGGGACGACTACCAGAGCCAGCTCGACACCGGCTTTGCGGATATGGCGAATATCGGCGGCAAGACCGCTGGCGCGATCACCGCGGGTTGTTTCCTCGCGCGCTTCGCCACCGACGTACGCTGGGCGCATCTGGATATTGCCGGCACGGCGTGGGACGAAGGCCGCAAGGGCGGTGCTACCGGTCGACCGGTGCAACTGCTGGTGCAGTGGTTGATGGATCGCGGCACCTGATCGATGCCACGTGCCGCCCTCATCGCCGCGCTGCGCGATCGATTGGGGCGCGCAGAAGCGCTGGAACAAAATGCGCAACACCATGCCGCGTTCGCGTTGCTTGAAGAAGCGCACGTAATCAGCCAGCGCCTCACACTTTGGCATTGCCGCGTGCACCTGCGCATGTGGCGCAACGGCTGGGCGCGACGCGATTGGCGCGAAGTATTTGGACAATCCATCCGGCTGCCGGCAGCGGCGCTGTTCTCGCAGCTGTGGGTGCCAAGTGGCAACACCGGCGGCGCGCGTGTCAGCGCCTTGAAACCGATGCCGATTCCCGATCACCTGCGTGCCTTGCTGGACATCTGACATGCCCAATGCTGATTTCTATCTGATCGACAAGCCGCGCTTTCGCGAGAACGCGCTGCTGCTGGTCTGCGAATTGGCGAAGAAGGCGTTCGACGCGCAGTTGCCGACGTTGATTTATTGCCGCTCACGTGAACAAGCCGAACAGCTCGACGAACTTCTTTGGGAATTCGACCCCGATGCATTCCTGCCGCACCAGATTGCGGGTGACGACGAAGACGATGAAATCACCGCGATCCTGCTGGTCGCACCCGAGTACGACGCACCCATGCGCGCGCTGGTGATCAATCTGCGTGACGGCTGCCCGACCGGCGGCTTTCAGTCAGTCAAGGAAGTGGTCGCAGCCGATGCGGCTGAACGCGAAGGATCGCGCGCACGCTGGAAGGAATATCAAGCGCGCGGCTATGCGCTGCGCAAATTCGATATGTAGGCACGCGACGCAGTAAGTGTGGTCGCTGTCTCCTGCGGCGCCATGCTCGAACGGCACCGCTGCAGCGTATCGGCAGCTTGCCGGGGCAAACTGCCAAATGCGGCACTTTTGGCAGCGGTTCGATGCGCTTGCAGCGCCTGATTACGGTGTTCGGCACCAGCTGTTCCTGATCTGCCGTGGTGGAGCGGGGCCCATGTGGGAGCGGCTTCAGCCGCGATTGCCAAACTCGCGGAATAGCCGAGAGTCGCGGCTGAAGCCGCTCCCACATCCTCGCTCGCACCGCTACCCATAAACCGAAAAATACTGTACATTTGTACAGCATGAGTACTGACCTTACCGAGCGCCAACAAGCCATCCTCGATTTCATCGCGGCGCGCCTGCGTGAGGGCGCGGCGCCTACGCGCGGCGATATCGCCGAGCACTTCGGATTCGCCTCGCGCTCAGCCGCCGAACAGCATCTGCGTGCGCTCGCCGCCAAGGGCATGGTGGAGCTGCAGGCGGGTGCATCGCGCGGGATTCGAATGACCGGGCCAACCCGGGCGCAGGGATACTCCGCCCTGCGTTCGGGCGCGGCTTGGCTGCCTTTGATCGGTCGCGTGGCTGCGGGCAACCCGGTCCTCGCGACCGAGCATGTTGAGCGGCAGGTTCAGGTCGATGCCACGCTGTTTCGTCCACGTGCCGATTACCTGCTGCGCGTACACGGCGAAAGCATGCGCGATATCGGCATCCTGCACGGCGACTGGCTGGCCGTGCATCGCCAGGCCACAGCCGAGAATGGGCAGATCGTCGTAGCGCGCATCGACGACGAGGTCACCGTGAAGCGTTTCCAGCAACGCGGTGCACGCATTCGCCTGCTACCGGAAAACCCCTCATTCCCACCCATCGAGGTGGATGCTGATCGTGAGTTCCGCATTGAAGGTTTGGCGGTGGGCGTAGTGCGTGCAGGTTTTACGGCATGAACTGTCGACATCCGAATTCATCATGCGACCCGTTCCTGCCATTGAGGCCATTCTCGCGACTCCCGCGCTCTGGCGCGGGCGTCAAACCGCAGGCGATGGACGTCGTGTTATCAGCAGCGGTTGGCCCACGCTTGATGCCTTGCTGCCCGGTGGCGGTTGGCCACTCGGCAGCCTGATCGAAATCGGCATTGCTGCCCCAGGCAGCGGCGAGTGCGCGCTGTTCTTTCCGTTATGGCGCGATAGCGATATCAAACATGCAACGAGCGCAGGCGCGGCCGCAGGTCGGGCTTTAATCCGACGCTCTGGCTCCAGTGCCAACCGCGCCAATCCCGTTAACCCCGCCACCACTGCCATCGCCCTGATCGATCCGCCTTTCCTGCCCTATGCGCCCGGCTGGCAGCACGCGGGCATCGAATTGTCGCGACTGTGGTGGATCAGTGCCAACAGCGAACGGCAACGCCTGTGGGCGGCCGAGCAAAGCCTGCGCTCCGGTGTCTGCAACGCCGTGCTGCTGTGGCCACGGAATATCGATGCCAATGCGCTGCGCAGGTTGCAGCTGGCCGCCGAATCAGCGGCAACACTCGGGCTGTGTTTCCGCCCCGAAGGCGAATTGGCGCACGCCTCGCATGCGCCCATCCGGCTACGTCTGCAACCGTGCAGCGATTACTGGAATATCGAACTGGTCAAGTGTCGCGGTCGCACTGGCGGCGCAAAGTGCACGATTGCGCGCGTGCCACTGCACAACCGCATGCCAGCCCACGCCGCCTACGATCGTCGCACTGGCATCTAACCCATGCTCTGGCTCGCCCTGCATCTGCCGCAGCTGGCCATCGACCTGGTCGCTCATGGCGAACCTGTCGATGCCCACCCCATCGCCATCGTCGAAGGGCCACTGCAACGGCGTAGCGTGCATGCTGTCAATGCGCTCGCACGCGCTGCCGGTGTGTGTAGCGGGCACAAGCAAAGTGCCGCACAGGCCATCTGTCCGCATCTGCAAATCCGTCTGCGCAACGTCGAACGCGAGGCTGATGCTTTGCAGCAGCTTGCCGCCTGTCTGTACCGCGTCAGTGCCGAAATAAGCGTGCGACCGCCGCAGGGCGTGCTGATCGAGGCAGCCGCCAGTCGCAAGCTGTTCGGCGGTGGCGCCGGCGTGGTCGAGGCGGTACGCGAGATCCTCACCGAACTGGCACTCAGTGCACAAGTCGGCATTGCGCCTACGCCATCGGGTGCCGAGCTGGCCGCACGCATGGGCGATGGCACGCATGTGTTGTCGCGGCAGGCACTGATGCGCTTGATCGACAGCGCGCCGCTGACGCTGTCGGCATTGTCCGAGCGCAGTTGCGAACTGTTGGCAGGCAGCGGTCTGCGCAATCTGGGCGAGGTGATACGCCTGCCACGCGATGCGCTGGCGCGCCGCATCGGTCGCGAGGACATGAGCTGCCTGGATCGACTCAGTGGCGCCATGGCCGACCGGCGCGTGCTGTATCACCCACCGCGTAGATTTGAACGGCGCATGGAAATGCCAGCACCGCTCAGCAACACGCAGAGCCTGCTGTTTCCATTGAAGCGCCTGCTGCGTGATCTGGGTCTGTTTCTGATTGCACAGGATGCTGGCGTGCAGGAGTTCGACCTGTACTTCACGCATGAAGGCCGCGCTGGCCTGGACTGCCCGCCCAGCATGCTGCACATCGGGCTGCTGCATATCGAGCGCGATGCCGATGCTTTGTTCGAGCTGATGCGCGAACGCCTGGATCGTTTTGCACTGCCCGAAGCAACCATCGAGCTGACCCTGCGTGCCGACAAACTGTTGTCGTATGCCCCGGCACAGCTTGATCTGCTCAGCCCGCTTGCCGGCAACAAGGACAGCCCGGAACGCCTGCTCGAACGGCTGCGCGCACGTCTGGGTGACGAGGCGATCAGCGCTGTCACCGTGCACGACGAACATCGACCGGAATTGGCCTCCAAGCCCGCGCCGATACAACTGTCGACCCAGGAAACCGCAGCCAGCTACCGGCGCAATGCACAGGCCGCAGCGGACGCACCCGTTGCAAACGGCACGCAGGCGCGTCCCAACTGGCTGTTGGCCACGCCGCAGCCCGTTGACGATCGCAGCCTGCAACTACTCAGCGGGCCGGAACGCATCGAGAGCGGCTGGTGGGATGGTGGCGATTGCCGACGCGATTATTTCATCGCCGAAGACCGGCATGGTCGTCGCGTCTGGGTCTTCCAGACGCTTGGCCAGACGCCAGTCTGGTATCTGCATGGGGTATTTGGATGACCCTGTGCGAGCGGCCCGCGGTGTGCGAGCGGCACGCGGTGTGCGAGCGGCCCGAAGTGTGCAAGCAAACCCCCGCCTATGCCGAACTGCACTGCCTGAGCAACTTCAGTTTTCAACGTGGCGCATCGAGCGCACACGAACTGGTAGAGCGCGCCAAAATGCTCGGCTATCACGCGCTGGCAATTACCGACGAGTGCTCGATGGCCGGCATCGTACGTGCCTGGCAGGCCGCGCGCGAATGCGCGTTCAAGCTGATCATCGGTACCGAGATCAGCTTGCAGGAAGGCGTGCGCCTGGTGCTGCTCGCTACCAACCATGACGGATACACCGATCTGTGCCAGTTGATTACCCAGGCGCGGCGGCGCTCGGCGAAAGGCGAGTACAGCGCCTGCCTCGATGACCTGAAAAATCTGGGCAGCGGCGTGCTGTGCCTGTGGCTGCCCGCAGCAACACACCTGTGGGAGCAGCGTGAGCCGCGATGCTCTGAGTCAATGGCACATCGGCAAATCGCGGCTCACGCCGCTCCCACAACAGCAACAGTGCTGCGAAGTTGTTTTGGCGAGCGTTTGTGGATTGCCGTCGAGCTGCATCGCGACGGCTGCGATGCGCTGCATCTGGCCAACATGCAGGCACTATCCGCACTGAGCCACATACCCCTGGTCGCCAGCGGTGACGTGCACATGCATCTGCGCCGACGCCGCGCACTGCAAGATGTGATCAACGCGATCCGCCTCGGCTGCACCGTCGCCGAGGCCGGCACGCGCTTGCTGCCCAACAGTGAACGTTGTTTGCGCACGCGCGAAGATCTTGCAACTCTGTATCCGCACCCACTGCTGGCAGAGTCGCTGCACATCGCCGATCGCTGCACGTTCCAGCTCGAGCAGTTGCGCTACCAGTACCCACGCGAGCTGGTGCCTGAGGGCCTCAGCGCCACTGCCCATCTGCGCGCAATCACCGTGGCCGCGGCCGCCCTGCGCTGGCCCGCTGCAATTCCCCAACCTGTGCACAGGCAAATCGAGAAAGAACTCGATCTGATCGGCGAACTCGGCTACGAAAGCTATTTCCTCACCGTGCACGACATCGTGCGCTACGCCCGCAGTCAGGGCATTCTGTGCCAGGGTCGCGGCTCGGCGGCTAATTCGGCGGTGTGCTTTGCACTCGGCATTACCGAGGTCAATCCGGAAGACGGCAACCTGCTGTTCGAGCGTTTTATCTCGCGCGAACGCAACGAACCACCCGACATCGATGTCGACTTCGAGCATGAGCGCCGCGAGCAAGTCATCCAATACATCTACACCAAGTACGGGCGCGAGCGCGCTGCATTGACCGCAACAGTGATCTGCTATCGCGGCAAGTCGGCGATCCGCGATGTCGGCAAGGCGATTGGTCTATCGCTCGATCAAGTTGAAGCGATCGCCGGATCGTTGAGCTGGTGGGATGGTATCCGCGATATCGACGACCGCCTGCTCGAACATGGCTTCGATCCTGCCGCACCGCAGATCCGCCGACTGCTGCGCCTGGTGCGCGAACTGCTCGGCTTTCCGCGCCATCTGTCGCAGCATGTCGGCGGCTTTGTGATCTCCGAGCACGCGTTATCGAGTTTGGTCCCGGTCGAAAATGCGGCGATGCCTGACCGCACCATCATCCAGTGGGACAAGGACGACCTCGATGCCCTGGGGCTGCTCAAGGTCGATGTGCTGGCACTGGGCATGCTCACCTGCATCCGCCGCTGCTTCGATCTGATCGAGGGCCTGCGTGGCTGGCGCTGGCAGCTGGCGGCCATCCCGCACGGCGACGCGGCCACGTACTCGATGATCCAGAAGGCCGATACCGTGGGTGCATTCCAGATCGAATCGCGCGCACAGATGTCGATGTTGCCGCGGCTCAGACCGAAAAAATTCTACGATCTCGTCATTCAAGTCGCCATCGTCCGGCCCGGCCCGATCCAGGGCAACATGGTGCATCCGTATCTGCGTCGCCGCAACGGCGATGAGCCCGTGGAATACCCGAATCAGGCGCTGCGGGCGGTACTTGAACGCACGCTTGGTATTCCAATTTTTCAGGAACAGGTGATGAAGCTGGTCATCGTCGCGGCCGACTTCACACCCGGAGAAGCCGATCACCTGCGACGCTCAATGGCGGCGTGGAAGCGCCACGGCGGCCTCGAACATCTGCAGGCGCGTATCTTCGAGGGCATGCAGAAAAACGGTTACAGCCAGGCCTTTTCCGAACAGATCTTCGAGCAGATCAAGGGTTTCGGCAGCTATGGATTTCCCGAGTCGCACGCAGCGAGCTTCGCCCTGCTCGCCTATGCATCGAGCTGGCTGAAGTGCCACGAACCCGCCGCCTTCGCCTGCGCACTATTCAATTCACAGCCAATGGGTTTCTACAGCAACGGCCAGATCATGCAGGACGCGCGTCGTCATGGCATCGAAGTGCTGCCGGTAGACATACGTTTCAGCAACTGGGACTCATCGCTGGAGCGGACACCCAGATCGAATCCTGCGCACCAGCCCATGCACGCGGACGCGGCGCTTCGGCAACAGCCCACCGCCCAACCCGCTGTCGGGCCGCTGCCGCAACCGGCCATTCGTCTGGGCCTGCGCGAGATCCGCGGCATGCGCGAAGCCCCGGGTTTGCGCATCATGAGCGCGCGCGCGCACGCCGCATTCGACAGCCTGCAGGATCTGACCGAGCGCGCCGACCTGGATCGCTTCGATCTGGATCGCCTTGCTGAGGGCGGCGCGCTGCGTGCGCTTGGCGGCCACCGACATCGCGCGCGCTGGCAGGTACATGGCGTGGAACGCATGCCGGAAGTGCTCACCGGCAGCGTCATCCACGAATCGGCAATTCAGTTGCGCCCGCCCGATGCCGCCGCCGATGTTCAATACGACTATGCCGCACTGGGCTACACTCTGGGCGCACATCCGCTCAAGTTGCTGCGTGGTGTGCTGACGCGCAAGCGCGCACTGCGCGGCGACGAACTGCTGGCACGCGCCAACGGTGCTCAGGTGCGCAGCGCCGGACTGGTCACCATGCGCCAGCGACCCAGCACAGCATCGGGCGTCACTTTCGTCACGCTGGAAGACGAATCCGGCTGGATCAATGTCGTGGTCTGGTCGCACGTCTACGAACGCCAGCGCCGCGTGTTGCTGGAATCACGACTGCTCGCGATCGACGGCGAGGTGCAAAAGGCCGAGGGCGTGACCCATCTGATCGCCCATCGATTGCACAACTGGAACGAGCTGCTCGATCAGCTGGATACGCGATCGCGCGACTTCCGTTGATGCTCAACCGCGACCCAAGTCAACACGGCGTCGTTGTGCGACCCAGGCCACGGCAGTGGGCCGCAACGATTGGCTATGATGACGCATACAAACCGCGACATCAGCGCGAAGGTAAAAGCCATGCGATACGTTTTTCTTGCCCTGTTTTCGTTGATTGCGATGCCGCTCGCCGCCGTCGATCCGTTCCATGCGCCGGCCGCAACCAGCGGCAGTGTTGACGTCACCCTGCATGCCACCGAAGTGGTGACCGCCAACACAGCGGTAGTCGCAGGCTTCGGCGTGCCATTTCCGCGCGGCTCGATCACCGCGGCTGGCCTGGCAAATCTGCGCGTCATGTCGGCCGGCGTCGAAATACCCGCTTATGTGATTGAACTCACGCCGTGGCGACACCGCAGCAACGTCACGATCGATGGGCAGTCGGTGCGCGTCGCCTTGGTCCAGGTCGAGGTTGCATTCGCCAATACCGCGTTACCCAAAACCATCACCGTCGAGTGGGGCGGGCCGGCACGCATACTGAATCGACCCACGCGCGCAGTGCGCGCCACCACTTGGCACCAAGTCACCAGCGGCAGCTTTGTCGCGGTCGACAATGTGTTCGAGCCGAACGTGCTGGCGCAATTGCCTGCGGACTGGCTGAGCCGCGGCGCGCTGCGCACCAGTCGAACGCTGCCGTTCGATGCCAGCAACGGCGCAGCGCGCGACGATCCGGCGACGATGGATGCGATCACCACTTGGCCCGGCACGCAGGAAGCCGAGCGCGCACTGAAGAACAATTTCTACACCACCATCAATCAGGACGATCCTCTGGTCACCACCCTGATCGCCTACAAGACGACGCGCGAACCCTGGCTGTACGACCGCTCCGCAAACATGTTCACGCTGTACTTCCGTTCCGGCTCGGTCAAGGCATTGCGCGAGGCTTTGCGCAGCACCGATTTCTATCGCAGCAAATTGACCGGCGCCGGTGCATTCACCATCGAGGCCGGTGATTCCAAGTACTCGTACAACGAATCCCTCGCCTATGCCTATTGGTCCACCGGCGACGCAACCTTCCTGCCTGCAATCAGCACCACCGCGAATCAACACAATGGCACCGTGCATGTGTGGACGCCGCAAGTGGGTTTCTGGACCGAGCGCGGCGCCGCTTTCAAGTTGATGGCGCACGCCATCGACTACGAAGTCACCGGTTCCGTTGCGCGCCGTGACAGCGTCAACGCCATCATCCAGGGCCTGGTCGATCACCAGAACGGAGCGGCGCTGCCGATACCCATGCAAGGCCGCATCGATGGTGGCTGGTACCACACCGGCGACCAGCACGATCCCACCGAAATGCCGGCGGCGTTGTACGGCGCATCTTCGTGGATGACGGCACTGCTCAGCGATTCGCTGCGCCGCGCCTATGCCACTGCCGAAGACCTGCCCAGCGCACACATGATTCGCCGCAGCGGCACCTTCCTCAAGACCAGTTTGCGCAATCAGGTCGGTGGCTACAACGGCGAAGTGACTTGGGCACCGCGCTACATCATCGAGTGGGATGGCACCGACTTCGCACCCGAGGTGCAGGAGGCCGACCCGCTGCACGAAGAAGAACACGCGCTGGAAACCACATCCGCACTCGCCTGGGCCGACTACTTCGGCGCACTGGTCAACCAGCGCGATGCAACCCTGGCGAGCATCGTCGCTGACGTCTACGACACCTACGACCTGGGCGTGAACAACTGGATTCGGCCGACTGCACCAGCGAGCGCTGGTCTCGCCGCCTTCCGCGTCACCCCGCCGCGCAAATGGGGCTGGGAACACCGCACCTCGGATGGATTGTCGTGGGCCATTGCCGCCGCTTCCGCCCCAGCGGAACTGCCAGTGTTCGCCAATGGCTTTGAAACCCCGTAGCCGCCCAGGGAAGGGCTGAATAAGTCACCACTTCGTCTTCGCCACACTGCTTATTGCTTGCCAAACCCCGCTCTCAACAGCGGAGCTGGTCGCTCTCAACAGCGGAGCTGGGCAACCTGCGGTTTTTCGCCCCCTGACTCAAGGGGCTATCGCGGCTCCGGACTTGTTCAGAGGTTCCCTAGGTCAATAAACGCAGGCTGGGTGCAACCCACCAGCTCAAAACCCAAAACAATGGTGCGTGTGCTTCCTACAAATGCATCAAAGCCTGCGCGCGCAGGCT
>JAWXCG010000038.1:0-25881 GCA_034440555.1 Pseudomonadota bacterium | reverse complement strand
TGCGCCATATGGCGCAACAGGCAGAAATCGAACGAACACAAATTGAATCGGTGCGCGTACATTCGGATGTGAATGATCCACCGCGAGTGCAAGGGGCTGAGCCAACGCCGCTAATTGCGCAAGTTTCCGCCGCAAAACCCGAAGATGCTTCTGCCGAGGTTGACTCTGTCACTTCCGCCGCTGGTGCGCCGGACGCAAGCTCAATCGACAGTCTCGAAGGTCATGCGCCGCCGCTTTCACCTGCCGCAACGAATGCCGGCGAATCCGAAGACGCATACGTCCACAACGTTGAAGAAGTGGCAAGCGCCTTCGGCGCTGACCTCGACAACGGATTGACTGCGTCGGAAGCCTCGCGTCGACTCGCCGATAACGGACCGAACGAAATTCGCGCGGCGCCGCGGATACCCGCGTGGCGCCGCTTTCTGGCGCACTTTCACGACCCACTGGTCTACCTGTTGCTCGCTGCCATTGCCATCGCGATCGTTGCCTGGGTGGTCGAGGGCTTGATCGGCTGGCCGGTGGACGCGATCGTCATCGCCACGATTGTCCTGCTCAATGGCGTACTGGGCTATGTGCAGGAAGCCAAGGCGGAGAGCGCCGTGGCGGCACTGACGCGGATGACCTCGGTGACCTCCGCCGTCATGCGCGACGGGCAGCTGTTGCGTGTCCCCAGCGCCGAGCTGGTGCGTGGCGACGTGCTCGTGCTCGCCGAGGGTGACGCCGTCGGGGCGGATGCGCGGCTGATTGAAGCCACGTCATTACGCGTACAAGAAGCGTCACTGACTGGCGAGAGCGAAGCCGTTCTCAAGGATGCTGCCACGCTGCCTGGACCGACGCCGCTTGGCGATCGGCTGAACATGGTGTTCAAGGGAACAGACATTGCGCAGGGCGCCGGTCGCGCGGTCATTGTTGCAACCGGCATGGACACTGAGATGGGCTCGATTGCCGAGATGCTTGAAGCCACTGCGGAGCAGCCAACTCCGCTGGAGAAGGAAGTCGGGCGCATCGGACGCATGCTGGGGATCGCAGTTGTCATCATCGCGGTCGTCGTAGTGGGAACAATCCTGCTGATGTCTGACATCCAGAACGCCGCGGATGTCATGGAAGTGCTGCTGCTGGGCGTGTCCCTCGCGGTGGCGGCCGTGCCCGAGGGTTTGCCGGCGATCTTGTCAGTGGTGCTGGCTGTAGGGGTGCAGCGGATGGCGAAACACCACGCCATCGTCAAGAAGCTTGCATCGGTGGAGACGCTGGGGTCCGCCTCAGTCATCGCATCAGACAAGACCGGCACCCTGACCCGCGCGCAAATGACCATCGTGCAGGTGATGACCGCGTCGGGCGTTACGCTCGTGAGCGGAGTGGGATATGCCCCTGAGGGCAGCATGGAACACGAAGGCACCGAGCTGGTAGCCGGGCCGTTGCGCGACGAGATCGTCGTCGTACTGAGTGGCGGCAGCTTGGCTGGCAATGCCGAACTGCGGCAGGCAGCGGGCGGCGAGTGGGAAATCCATGGCGACCCCACCGAAGCGGCGTTCCTGGTGGCCGAGCGCAAACTGGGCGTTGCTGCGCGCCGCGAACTGCGATTCACGCGTATCGGCGAAATTCCCTTCACCTCCGCACGCAAACTGATGTCGACGATTGAGATCGATCACGAACACGGCGACGAGGTCGTGGTCATCACCAAAGGCGCGCCGGATGTTTTACTCGAGCTGTGTAACCGGGTGCGTGTCGGGTTGGATCTGGTCGATCTGGATGAGGTGCGGCGGGCGCAGATACTGGGCGATGTCGACACCCTTTCCGACGCGGCGCTGCGCACGCTGGCGGTGGCTTATCGCCCCTTGGCTGCAGGCGAGGAAACACAGATCTCCGAATCGCTCGAACACGACCTGGTGTTCGTTGGCACCGTGGGCATCATCGACCCGCCTCGCGAAGAAGCTGCGGTGGCGATCCGAGAAGCGATCAGGGCGGGCATTCGAGTGATCATGATCACCGGCGATCACCCGCGCACGGCTGCGCGCATTGCCGCTGATCTTGGCATTGTTGCGCCAGGAGACGGGGCATTGACTGGGGCTGACCTGGATGCACTGGACGATGCGGCGTTCGCGGACGCAGTGCGCAATGTATCCGTATACGCGCGGGTGGAGCCCAAGCATAAACTGCGTATCGTCGATGCACTGCAAGCCGATGGCAGCGTCGTTGCGATGACCGGCGATGGTGTCAACGACGCGCCTGCGCTGAAGTCGGCCGACATCGGCGTTGCGATGGGGGTGACGGGAACAGAGGTGACCAAAGCAGCGGCGAAGATGATCCTGGTCGACGACAATTTCGCCACCATCGTTGAGGCAGTGCGCGAAGGCCGCGCAATCCTGGACAACATCCGCAAGTTCCTGCGTTACCTGCTGTCCGGGAATGTGGGCGAAGTGCTGACAGTTTTTTTGGGTGTCGTTGCAGCCAGCGTGCTCGGCCTCTCGGACAGCGGCGGCAGCGTGCTTCTGCCTTTGCTTGCCACCCAGATTCTTTGGATCAATCTGATCACCGACTCCTGGCCGGCGCTTGCAATGGGCATCGACCCACCCACCGACGACGTGATGGCCCGCAAGCCACGACTGCTGAGCGAACGGGTAATCGACGCCCGCATGTGGGCATGGGTAATCCAAATCGGCATCGTGGTAGCGATCGTGACGCTGCTGACGATTGACCTGCATCTGCCGGGTGGACTGATCGAGGGTAAACAGGACTTCTCCACCGCGCGTACTGCGGGCTTCACCGTGCTCGTCCTCGCGCACTTGATCAATGCCTTCAACGCCCGTTCCGAGCACACGTCTGCGTTCGCGCAACCCTTCGCCAACAAGTGGCTTTGGGCCGCCATCGCCTTGTCACTTCTGTTGCAGGTGGCGGTAGTCAATCTGCGTTTCTTGAACATCGCCTTCGGCACGGTGCCATTGTCGTTCAGCCAATGGCTGGTCTGCGCTGCGATGGCCAGCACGGTGCTCTGGTACAGCGAGCTGAACAAACTGATCAGTCGAACATTTCGCAAGAATGAGTCCCGCTCATGAGGGCATGCAACAGCTCGTCCACCGCCTTGCCTACGCCCGCGCTGGTTCGGTAGCGCACAGACCGCAACTTGCCCAAGGTACACAGTCACCTCGGCATTCCGCCCTGCCGTGCTAACGAGGAACATCATGAAGAAGCCAAAGCTCACTTCAAAATCGGCTCCACCAAACCATCCGGCGGATTCGAAGCAATTTCCGCTGAAAACGCAGACGCCTTTGGCCGCCAACCGTGACAAAGTGCGCGAAGTGGTACCGGTGCATGCACCGCGACAATCGCAGCGTCCGGTCGAGCGGTCAAAGTAGAGCGGTCAAATTAGAGCAGCCGTCGCGCGCGTTCGACCAAACAATTATCCGTCGTTCCGAACGCGAGAGTGATTGTACGAAGCGGCATATCCACCGTTTGGAATGGACCAAGCTGAGGAGCGCGTCATGACGGTAGCGAATGTTGCACAAGGAAATGCTCGTGGCTTGCCGCCCGCGTTGCAGACTGCTCAGGCAGCCATCCATATCCCGGAAGTCCAGGAAATGCTCCGCAAGCTGTCCGAGTACAAGCTCGGCATCTTTATGCCGCACATGCATGACCCAGACTCAGGCGATTTCATGGCGCTGGCCGATGAAGTGATGCAGGTTGAATCGGGTTCGGAAGTCTCCTTCCAGTCGAGGCAGGAAATCGTCGGTCAGACCGATCGCTTTCTTCCGGTCGGATGGATTTGGCACGCGGGTGCTCCGATACCAGTAGCATCATGCGAAATGGTCGAAAATGAAAGCTTGGACGATGAAGACCGCCGTATCCAACACAAGATGCCCAAGCGCAGCTAGTCGATAAGCGCCTTGCAGCTGCTACGCGCACCAGCATCTCCATGTCGTTCGTGGTCAACCTTTTGTTGGATTGCACCTGATCCAATAGGGAAGCGCAATGAAAACGAGCGTTATGAAGGTGCACGACATGCTGTCGGTGTGGGGCGTGGACGAAGTGGAAAAACGCATTGGCGAAGTACCTGGTGTCGAAAGCGTCACGGTGAATTTCGCGGCGGAAAGCGCCACCGTGCGCTACGACGAAACCCGACTCGAAGTCGCCGATATCAGGTCGATCCTGCGTCAAAACGGATATGAGTCCCCGGCTGCCGCCGCTGGCCAGGCAGGCGGCGATCAGCAGGGTCATTCAGCCCGCGGCAAGTTGCTGACACCACCCACGCACGTTGCTTCGATTCCGCATCCTCCCCAGCCAGCCGATTCAGTCGTTGCCGCTGATCCCGCACCAGCCACTCCCGCACCAGCCACTCCCGCACCAGCAACAGTAGAACCCGGCGTGCCGAAAACGGATGCCTCCGCGCCGCCCACAGACGCAAGCAGCGTAGAAACAGAGATGTCGAAGTCGGAAACCGACGCCGCTTCAGCCAAAGCCGCTGCGCTGAAACCTGCCGCTGCAGCACCCGCCGAAACTGCAGACGCGGCGCCGTCTGCGCCTGCGGCCTCCGCCCACGAAGGCCGCAAGGCAGCGGGCAAGAAAAGCGCCATGGCGGCAGACATCGCGCATGAGATGGGTCACGGCGACAAAGACCTGCCAGCGATGGTGCGCGACATGCGCAACCGATTCTGGATCTGCTTGCTATTCACCATTCCCATCTTTATCTACGCACCGATGGGCGGCATGTTCAAGCCGCCGGCGCCGCCGTTCGGGCTTGAGCTCAATCTATGGTTGTTTTTCCTGGCAAGCGCGGCCATTGTTTATCCAAGCTGGCCGTTCTTCGTTGCCGCTTGGCGCGCACTGCTGAAGGGCACGCTGGGCATGGCGGCACTGATCGTGTTGAGCGTTGGCACCGGATATCTCTTCAGTGTCGGCGCCACCTTCTTCTTCAAGTCGGACGGGCAGTTCTTCGAAGCGGCTGCGGTCCTGCTGGTGTTCATTCTGCTCGGCCACTGGCTGGAAATGCGCGCTCGCGCCGGAGCTTCATCGGCAATCAAGGCGCTGATGGATCTGACGCCGGCGAAGGCCGCAGTGATCCGCAATGGTGCAGAGACTGAAGTTCCGACTGGTGAAGTGTTGGCAGGCGAAATCATCGTGATCAGGCCCGGCAACAAGATCCCTGTCGACGGCATTGTGGAAAGTGGAGAATCACTGGTCGACGAGTCGATGCTGACCGGCGAGTCGATGCCGGTGCAGAAAGGACCGGGCGCTACGGTGATCGGTGCGACGATCAACAAGAGTGGCAGTTTTCGTTACAAGGCGACCAAGGTGGGTGCCGACACCGCGCTCGCGCAGATCGTAAAGCTGGTGCAAGCGGCACAGAACTCAAAAGCACCGGCGCAATTGCTGGCAGACAAGGCTGCGCAATGGCTGGTAATCGCCGCCATCGTCATTGGACTGGCAACGTTTGCCGTGTGGTTCTGGTGGATCGGACAGCCGTTGCTGTTCGCAGTCACGTTGACGATTACAGTTTTTGTGATCGCCTGCCCCGATGCACTGGGACTGGCCACGCCGATGGCAGTGATGGTGGGAACTGGCCTGGGTGCAATGAACGGCATTCTGTTCAAGAACGCATCGGCACTTGAAGATGCGACCAAGCTCAACGTCATCATCTTCGACAAGACGGGCACGCTCACCATCGGCCAGCCCGAGGTTGTGGAGATGGCGCTGGCGGATGGCGTGACCGAGGATGTACTGCTGACCGCCGCCGCTGCCGTCGAGCAGGGCTCCGACCACCCGCTCGCCCAGGCCATCTTGCGCCGCTCTGCGCATCTCACAGTCACGGCGCCAACAGGTTTTGCAAGCCTCGACGGCATGGGTGCACGCGCCGAGACTGCCGACGGAACCGTGTTTCTGGGCAACCGGCTGCTGATGGACACGCAAAAGTTGGCGCTCGGAATGTTGCAAGCTGAAGCAGCGCGACTGCAAGCGGACGGGCGCACCGTCGTCCATGTGTCTCAGGCGGGCAAGGTGATTGGTCTGATTGCCATCGCCGATGCGATCAGGCCGACCTCCAAGGCAGCGATTGCGAAGCTGCGTGAACGTAAAATCGAAGTGGTGATGCTGACCGGAGACAACGCCGCCACGGCCAAGCGCATCGCCGCCGACCTCGGCATCGACAGCGTGATGGCCGACGTACTACCTGGTCAGAAGGCCGAGAAGGTAAAGGAGCTGCAGGCCGCGGGCAAGCGGGTTGGCATGGTCGGCGACGGCGTCAACGATGCACCCGCACTGACTCAGGCCGATGTGGGATTTGCCATCGGCGCCGGTACCGACGTGGCGATGGAAAGTGCTGATGTCGTGCTTATGAAAAGCGATCCATATGACGTTGTCGCGGCCATCGAGTTGTCGCGCGCCACCCTGCGCAAGATGCATCAGAACCTGTGGTGGGCGGTGGGCTACAACACGATTGCGTTCCCGCTTGCCGCCGGCGTGTTTTATCCATTTCTGCTGAGTCCTGAAGTCGCCGCCCTGTCGATGTCCGGTAGCACGCTGGTGGTGGCGATCAATGCGCTGATGCTCAAACGCACCAAGCTTGATGGCATCAACCACGCGCGGCCTGTGGCTGCATCAGCGGGCAACGCGCCGGTTGCAACGGCTGCTGCATGAACAGCGCGAACGCCATGACTCCGCCCGCCGCGCGCGCCAAGACGACAACCGATTTATTCGCGCGGCTTGGACTATGGTCGGCACTTGCCTTTGTTTTGAATCTCATCTGGGAAACCGCACACGTCAGGCTCTACACCCTCTGGGCTGCCGCGGACGCCAAGACCGTGGCATGGTCACTGTTGCACTGCTCACTGGGCGATGTCGTGATCGCGCTGGCGATGTTCGCGCTTGCCGGCATTCTGTTGTGGAATGCCGGCTGGCCGAACTCGCGTCCGAGGGCCGGCAGCGCCATCGTCGTGACCTGCGCGCTGGCCTACACCACATGGAGCGAGTGGTACAACGTCTATAGCGCGAGGAACTGGGCGTATGCCGAGAGCATGCCGTTGATTTTCGGCGTTGGGATTTCCCCGTTTCTGCAGTGGTTGATCCTGCCTCCGGTGATGGTGGGCATTTATCGAAGGCTGGCGCCAATACTGTTTGATCAACTCGAGACGACCAATCCGGCATCCACAACGTTTTTAACAGGCGCGCCACCGTGAACGCCGCTGCACAAGAGCTGCATGACGCAATCCCCTTCGCCTTTGGGCATTTGGCTATCAGCATGCCGATTGCTCTCTCCGCACCATTGAGCGCGCCGAGATGACACAGACCGCGACTACACACAGCGGCACCTGCAAACCCGACGGAAATATCCTGGGTCAGAAGATGACCGAAGAAGCTGTACTGGAAAAATTGCAATGCGAGACCTTCGGCTATTTCTTGAATGAGACAAATCCCGTCAACGGCCTGGTGATCGACAAGACCGCCGAGAATTGGCCCGCAAGTATTGCTGCGACCGGTCTTGCTTTGGCCTGCTACCCGGTGGGCGTCGAGCGCGGTTGCATGACGCGTGATGCGGCGGTGGCGCGAACGCTGGCGACGTTGCGCTTTTTCTGGAACAGCCCGCAAGGCCCCGAACCGGACGCCACCGGCTATCAGGGGTTCTACTACCATTTTCTCGATATGCAGACCGGCAGGCGCGCTTGGCAATGCGAATTATCCACAGTGGATAGCGCTTTCCTGCTGGCTGGCGCTTTGACCGCGGCCATGTACTTCGATGCTGGCACAGCCGAAGAGCGCGAAATCCGCGAGCTCGCCGATGCGCTCTATCGCCGCGCCAATTGGCAATGGGCGCAAGACCAGGGCGCCACCGTCACGCACGGCTGGACACCAGAAAGCGGGTTCCTCTCATACCGTTGGGAAGGCTATGACGAGGCAATGCTGCTGTACGTGCTGGGATTGGGTTCACCGACCTTTCCGTTGCCGGAAAATAGCTACACGGCGTGGACCTCCACCTATAGATGGGAGCATTGTTGCGGACAAAACTATCTGTACGCAGGGTCGCTATTCATCCATCAGCTTTCGCATGCCTGGATTGACTTTCGCGGCATCCAGGATGACTTCATGCGCGACAAGGGCATCGACTATTTCGAGAACAGCCGCCGCGCGACCTATGCACAGCAACAGTACGCCATCGAAAATCCGCGCAAGTTTGAGGGCTATGGCAGCCATTGCTGGGGCATAACTGCGAGCGAAGGACCCGGACCTGAGACCATCGAGGTCAACGGCATCACGCGTCAATTCTTCGACTACCTCGCACGTAGCGTACCCCACGGCCCCGACGACGGCACGCTTGCGCCGTGGGCTGTGGCAGCATCCCTGCCCTTCGCACCAGAAATAGTGCTGCCGACATTGGACTACTGCATCTACAAGGCGCAATTGACCCAATTCAACCGCTACGGTTTCAAAGCGTCGTTCAATCCCTCGCATCCGGGAACGCCCGGCAACCCGTATGGCTGGTGGGTGTCACCGTGGCACTTCGGAATCAATCAGGGACCGATTGTGTTGATGATCGAAAATTATCGAAGCGATCTGGTGTGGCGATTGATGCGCAGCTGCCCGGCCATCGTCAACGGCTTGCGGCGGGCGGGATTTCGCGGCGGCTGGCTATGAGTATCCCTATCTCCAGCTGCAACTGCGCAGTCCACCTCGATCCTCAATCCGTATCGCGCAATGTACTCATCGACCGCGCTGCAAATGCCTGAGTCGCCCAATCTGCACTTGACGGAAAATACTCATGACCGACGCACTCGCTCCCGAACTTCTCGCCCGGATGAATGCCTATTGGCGTGCGGCAAACTATCTGTCCGTCGGCCAGATTTATCTTCTAGACAACGCGCTGCTCAAAGTGCCTCTGTCCATCGAACACGTCAAGCCGCGCCTGCTCGGGCACTGGGGAACCACACCGGGGCTCAACTTCATCTACGTACATTTGAATCGCATCATCAAGCGCGATGATGTTCAGATGCTGTACGTGACCGGTCCAGGGCACGGCGGTCCAGGGCTGGTGGCCAATACCTATCTCGAGGGTACCTACAGCGAGGTCTATCCAAAGATCTCGCAGGATGCGATCGGACTGCAGCGGCTGTTCAAGCAGTTCTCCTTTCCGGGCGGCATTCCCAGCCACGTGTCGCCTGAAGTGCCGGGCTCGATACACGAGGGTGGCGAGCTCGGCTACTCGCTGATGCACGCCTATGGCGCAGCATTCGATAACCCGGATCTGATCGTGGCGTGCGTCGTCGGCGACGGCGAGGCGGAGACCGGGCCCCTCGCAACGAGCTGGCATTCGAACAAGTTCCTGAACCCTGCACATGATGGCGCAGTGCTACCGATCCTGCACTTGAACGGCTACAAGATCGCCAGCCCCACTGTTCTGGCACGCGTGAGTCACGAGGAACTTGATCAGCTTTTTCGCGGTTACGGATACGAGCCGCATTTCGTCGAGGGTGACGATCCGGACGAAGTCCACCAGATCATGGCGGCAACTCTGGATCGCGTGATGGCGCGGATTCGCAGCATTCAATCCCACGCGCGCTCCAGCGGCGATCACACCCGTCCGACATGGCCGATGATCGTGCTACGCACGCCAAAGGGTTGGACCGGACCCAAGTTCGTGGATGGGCTGCAGACCGAAGGATCATGGCGATCGCATCAGGTGCCGCTGGCGAATCTGGCCGGCGATCCAGAACACTTGAAGTTGCTCGAACAATGGCTGAAGAGCTATCGAGCGGAAGAACTTTTTGACGCGAATGGCACGCTCATCGCCGAACTGGCCGAACTTGCGCCGAAGGGTGAGCGCCGCATGGGCGCCAATCCGCATGCCAACGGTGGCGCATTGTTGCAGGACTTGCATATGCCCGACTTTCGGGATTACGCCGTGAACGTAGCCAGCCCAGGTGCTGCGATGGGTGAGGCGACCCGCGTCACCGGCACATTCCTGCGCGATGTGATGAAACGCAATCTGGCACAGCGCAATTTCAGAATCTTTGGTCCCGATGAAACCGAGTCGAACCGCTTGGGCGCTGTATTTGAAGTCACCGACCGTGTGTTCACCGACGATCTCGAACCGTCCGACACGCAGATTTCGCCGGAAGGCCGCGTCATGGAAGTGTTGAGCGAACACCTGTGCCAGGGTTGGTTGGAAGGCTATCTGCTCACCGGGCGCCACGGGTTCTTCTCGTGCTACGAGGCGTTCGTGCATATTGTGGATTCGATGTTCAATCAGCACGCGAAGTGGCTCAAGGTGACGCGCGGTATCCCTTGGCGGCGCCCAATCGCGTCACTCAACTATCTACTCACCTCCCACGTCTGGCGGCAGGACCACAACGGATTCAGTCATCAAGATCCTGGCTTCATCGATCACGTCGTCAACAAGAAAGCCGACGTGGTGCGTGTCTATCTTCCGCCTGATGCCAACACTCTGCTATCGGTCACCGATCATTGCCTGCGCAGTCGGCATTACGTCAACGTCATCGTTGCAGGCAAGCAGCCGGCATTGCAGTGGCTCGACATGGACGCGGCAGTCAAGCATTGCAGCGCAGGGTTGGGCATCTGGCACTGGGCCAGCAATGACCACGGCGGCGAGCCAGACGTGGTGATGGCCTGTGCCGGTGACGTACCGACACTGGAAGCATTGGCCGCGGTGGACCTGCTTCGCGAGCATCTGCCCGAACTGAAGATTCGCGTCGTCAATGTGGTCGACCTGATGACGCTGCAGCCAGATCGCGATCATCCAAATGGACTCAGCGACCCGGATTTCGACACCCTGTTCACATGCGACAAACCGATCATCTTTGCGTATCACGGCTACCCTTCGCTCATCCACCGACTCACCTATCGCCGCACCAACCACGTCAATCTTCATGTCCGCGGCTACAACGAAGAAGGCACCACAACCACACCGTTCGACATGTGCGTGCTCAACCGCATCGATCGCTTCCATCTGGCCAACGATGTGATTGACCGCGTCGATGGCCTCGCACCGCGAGCAACCTCCATGGCACAACTGCTCAAGGACAAGCTCAGCGAACACAAGCTGTACATCGAGCGCTACGGCGAGGATATGCCGGAAATTCGCAACTGGCGCTGGGGCGCAAAACGCGCCGAAATGAGTGCAACGAAATGAGCGACGCCCTACCCATGGTTTATCTCGTGCGCCATGGCGCCACTGCCTGGACGCAGACCGCACAGCACACCGGCCGCACCGATCTTGCATTGAACGAGCAAGGCGAGCGCGAGGCGCGGGAATTGGGCACGCGCCTCGCCGGACTGCAAATTGATCACATTCTTTCAAGCCCGCTGGTGCGCGCACGCCGCACAGCCGAGCTCGCATTGCGCGACACGCGAATCGAGGCCGATGATGATCTGATGGAATGGGACCATGGCGACTATGAAGGCAGACGCACCGTTGACATCCAATCCGAACGCCCCAGCTGGAATCTGTTTAGCGATGGCTGTCCAGGTGGCGAAACAATCGATGCTGTTGGCGCGCGGGCGGACCGTGTGACTGAACGTATTCGCGCCAAGGGCGGCAATGTGCTCGTCTTCGCGCATCGTGAAATCCTTCGCGTTCTGGCCGTGCGCTGGATCGGACTTGCGCCCATCGAAGGACGTGGCCTGTTGCTGGGGACCGCGTCGTTGAGCCTGCTTGGATATCACCACGACCGCAGCGAGCCCGTTATCCACGGCTGGAATGGTCTTGCCATCGTCCGTGAAACCGGCGAGTTTCGGGCGTCGGCGTAACCCGATCCAAACCAATAGGTTTGCGACCAAGGCAACAAAATATTTTCCCGTGACGCGAATAAAATAGTCGTGGACGCTTTAAGGTCCATCGCTCTCCCGCCGCTGTCGATCACAACCAGCGCCGTGCCCACCAGCCGATCGTCTCGGCAATCGGGGCGTACCACGGACGGCGCTTCCACAGCTGCGCTGTGACTTCCCGTGATTCGGCGAGGTCCTGTTCAAAGTGCGCCGCAAGCGCTGCGTTGAACGACGCGTCCACCGCGACAAGGTTGAGTTCATCATTGACGAAGAAACTTCGATAATCGAAATTTGCCGTTCCCACGGTGCCCCAGTCGTGATCGACCAATGCGGTTTTAGCATGGAGGACGCGCGGCTGATACTCGAAGATGCGCACGCCTGCTTTTAGCATGCGCGCGTAGGCGGCGCGGCTTGCCCATTGCGCGATCGGGATATCAATCTTGCCCGGTACCAGCAGGCGCACGTCAATGCCGCGAATGGCAGCGTCGCATAAGCGGGTCTGACTGCGGCGATCCGGCACAAAATAGGGTGTGGTCAGCCACACACGTTTGCGCGCCAAGCGGAAGCGATCGGTGATCGCGCTGCGCAGCTGGTCCCAGCGACGTGGCGTTCTATTGGGCAAGAGGTAGACATTGCGCGTATCGCGCGGCTCCCACAACTTGCCTCGGCGTAGATATTTATCGAAGATCGCCTTTGCATCGAGGACCAGCGGACCGGTGATGCGCATATGCGTATCGCGCCAGCGACCATCGCCGATGGTCCGGCGCGAACTGTGTCGATGGATATTGAACCCGCCCAAATAGGCCACTTGATCGTCGACGATCAACAGCTTGCGGTGATTGCGTCGCTGGATGGTGAATGGTCGCCGCCATGACCAGGGCCGACTCCAGCGCAAAACGACGCCATCACTGGCAAGCCTCGCCACGCTGGAGCGTTGCAGCCCACCCCACGAACCGGCCGCATCCAGTCGCAGCTGGGTAGCGACGCCGGCCCGGCTGGCTTTGCCAAGTGCTTCGATAAACTTCGAGCCGATTTCATCATCGGCGAAGATGTAACTCTCGATACGGATTGCCAATTTGGCGCGGCCGATGTCGGCGAGCATCGCATCGTACAAGTCGTCGCCTTCGACAAACATCGAGATCGTATGCTTCTCGCCGCTGTCCGCATGTGTTGTAGAACCAAGTGAGCGCGACGACATCGATCATCCCATCAGACAGTTCGAAAGGGCCACGTTTGCAGCTGAGGCAATAGCCGGCACTGCATGGCGCCGATCCGAAAGCCAGCAGTGCGCACAGTACACTGTCGACCAGGCATTGCTGAAGGACTCATCGAGATTATGCATGCTGGCCGCAGATTCGCCGAGCAAGATGACCGACTGTTCGACCAAGGCTGGCGTCGCTTGCGCTAGGGTGTCGACGTTGGTGAAACTACCTACCCACTCTCGAGTAAGACTTGGCATGCCGCATACCCCGTACCCACGTGATCTGAACGGCTATGGCCGCCGTCCACCGCAGGCCGATTGGCCGGGCGCGGCACGCATTGCGGTGCAATTTGTACTCAACTACGAAGAAGGCGGCGAAAGCTCGGTACTGCATGGCGATGCCGGCAGCGAGCAATTCCTCTCCGAGATCATCGGCGCGGCAAGCTACCCGGCCCGCCATATGAGCATGGAGTCAATTTACGAATACGGATCGCGTGTCGGCGGCTGGCGCATCCTCGACGAATTCGAGCGACGCGGCTTACCGTTGACGGTATTCGGCGTGGCCATGGCCATGCAGCGGCATCCCGACTTTATCCGCGCCTGCATCGACGCCGGCCATGAGATTGCCTCGCATGGTTGGCGCTGGATCCATTACCAACACATGGATCCAACCGAGGAACGGGAACATCTGCTGCGTGCGGTGCACATCCATCGCGAGCTGACTGGCGCCACGCCATTGGGTTGGTACACGGGTCGCGATAGCCCGAACACGCGGCGTCTGCTGGTCGAACATGGCGGCTTTGAATACGATTCGGATTACTATGGCGATGACCTGCCATTGTGGACTGAAGTGGAACTGTCCGATGGGAATCGTCGACCGCACCTGGTGGTGCCGTATGCGCTCGATAGCAACGATATGCGCTTTGCGACAGCTCAGGGGTTCAACACGGCAACGCAATTCTTCGAGTATCTGCGCGACAGCTTCGATGTGCTCTACGCCGAAGGTGATACCTGCCCGCGCATGCTGTCAATCGGCATGCACTGTCGCTTGCTGGGTCGGCCAGGACGATTCATCGCGTTGCAGCGATTCCTTGATCACATTGCGCGGCATGACCGGGTCTGGGTGTGTCGGCGTATCGACATTGCGCGACACTGGAAAACCCGGCATCCGTTTCTTGCGGCGTAGGAGCGCATCCAGGCGCGGCATTGGCAAGAACGGAAATTATCCTCAATCGCGAAAGTCGGGTCGCGCCCAGGTGCGCTCCTACCATCAGATATCAGGCTTATGAATCTCGATCAAGTCAATCAACTCGACGCCGCTGAATTCGCCGAAGCCCTGGCGGCAATTTTCGAGCACTCGCCCTGGGTTGCGGAACGCACCTGGGCGCGGCGACCGTTCGCCACCATTGATGCGCTACACACTGCCATGTGCCAGACACTGGCCAGCGCCGATAACGTGGACAAACTACGCCTGATCCGTGCGCATCCCAAGCTCGCGGGCAAGGCGGCCATTCGCGGCGAGCTCACCACCGCCTCGACGGCGGAACAGAGCAGCGCCGGTCTCGCTCATTGCAGCCCGGAGGAATTCGCCCGCATCAGCGAACTCAACGATGCCTATGATCAGCGCTTCGGTTTTCCCTTCATACTGGCGGTACGTGGCCACACCCGGTCGAGCATCACCGCCAACATGGCATCACGCATCAACAATGAGCGCGATGCGGAAATCGCCGAAGCCCTGCGCCAGATCGAACGCATCGCCGCGTTCCGTCTGGCCGATACAATAGGCTGAATCACCGTGCGCTGAATCACCGGGCGCAGAATCAGTCACAACCCGATTATTTGAGGAGCAGAACAATGGCACTGGCACAGATAGATGCGGAGGCTCCAGAGTTCGTACAGCGTTTCGTCAATTTGGCGGACGCACGTCTGGGCGCCACTGCGCTGGCGACCAGCGATGATTTTTTCGCAGCGAAGGAGCGCATGCTCAATCCGGAGCCGGCGCAGTTCATCGCTGGAAAGTACGACACCAATGGCAAATGGATGGACGGCTGGGAAAGTCGCCGCAAGCGCGGTGCTGGACACGATTGGTGCACGGTTCGGTTGGCCCGACCCGGCATCGTGCATGGTGTCGACCTCGATACCAGTCATTTCACCGGCAACTACCCGCCAGCGGCCGCGCTCGAATCATGTTGCCTCGCCGAAGGCGATCCCGATGCGGATACGCAATGGCTGCCGCTGCTCCCGGCAGTCAATCTATCGGGCAATCGTCACCACTACTTCCCCATAAACCACGGCCCGATCAGCGGCGCCCTGCCCTGCAGCCATGTGCGCGTAAACCTTTATCCCGATGGCGGCCTGGCGCGACTGCGAGTTTATGGTGTTCCAACTTTTGACACGAATAGTCAGGATGCTGACGGGCTGGCCGACCTGATTTCAGCACTCAATGGCGGCGGCATTGTGGCCAGTAACAACCAGCATTTCGGCTTTGCATCCAATCTGCTGTTGCCAGGGCGCGGCATCAATATGGGTGATGGCTGGGAGACGCGCCGGCGACGCGAACCCGGCAACGACTGGTGCATCATCGCGCTGGCAAAACCGGGCAACATCGCTGCGATCGAAGTCGACACCTGCCACTTCAAGGGCAACTATCCGGATCGTTGCTCGCTGCAGGCAACGTCGAATGCCGGCGGTACGCGCGAATCGCTGGTGACGCAATCGATGTTCTGGCCAGTACTGCTGGACGAGCAAAAACTGCAGATGGATCATCAGCACCACTTTCGCAGCGAGATCGTGGCGCACGCGCCGATCAGCCATGTGCGCTTCAACATCTTCCCCGACGGCGGCGTGTCACGACTGCGCCTACGTGGCCGCCCGGCGTGACCCGCGCCGAGGACAATCCGGTGCTGCTGGTGGAAACGCTCACTGCGGCCGCGTTTGCGCCGTTTGGCGACGTCATCGAAGCCGCTTCGGCCAAGCAGCTCTTTCCGGTGAACAGCGGCAGCGCCGAGCGCTTTCATGATCTGGCGGATATCGACACGACGTGGAAAGACGGGCGTACTCTGGTCAGCATTTTTCGTGCACAACCACGCCGCCTCCCGTTCGAGATCCGCATGCTGGAGCGGCATCCGCTGGGCAGTCAGGCCTTTGTGCCCCTGCTCGGGCAACCTTACTTGATTGCAGTGGCAGAGAGTCTGCAAGATCGGCCACGCGTATTCATTGCCGACCGCGGCCAGGGCATCAACTATCGTCGCGGCACTTGGCACCATCCACTGATAGCGCTCAATACAGTCAGCGATTTTTTGGTCATTGATCGTGGCGGCGCCGGGCCCAACTGCGATGAGGAAGCCCTGCGTGTGGCGTATCGAATTGATGCCGCAGAGTTTTAATTTCGGACATCTCCAGAATTGTGGGAGCGGCTTCAGCCGCGAAACTCTTGCTTCGATTTTTGCGGACACAGAAGCCCGGAGCAACACTTCGCGGCTAAGGCCGCTCCCTCATGAGAGCGCTCTTGCGCGTTGAGGCTCAACGCCCCGCTTCCAGCGCGGCGATGCGTTCTTCGATCGGCGGATGGCTCATGAACAGTTTGCGCAGGCCCGAGGTACGACCTCCGGCAATGCCGAATGCCTGGACCGCTTCGGGCAATGCATGCTCGGCACGATCGCCACCCAGACGGCGCAGGGCATTGATCATGGCGTTGCGCGAAGCCAACGTGGCGCCACCATGATCGGCGCGAAACTCACGGCGACGTGAAAACCACATCACGATCATCGAAGCGAGCAGGCCGAACAGCATCTGCAGCACGATGTAGACAACGGTATGTACGACACTGTCGATCATGCCCGGTCGACTATTGCTGTTGCCGCGCAGGGCCCCGGACACAATGTTGGCAACAATGCTGCTGAAAAATACGACAAAAGTATTGAGCACGCCCTGCAACAACGACAGTGTCACCATGTCGCCGTTGGCAACATGGCTGATCTCGTGGCCGAGCACGGCCTCGACTTCGTCGCGTTGCATTTGCCGCAGTAGTCCAGTGCTGACCGCTACCAACGACTTGTTGCGATTCCAGCCAGTGGCAAACGCATTCATTTCGGCCGCCTCAAATACGGCGACTTCGGGCATACCGATGCCGGTCTTGTCGGCTTGGCGGCGTACCGTATTCAGCAACCAGGCTTCGGCCTCGTTGCGCGGCTGACTGATTACCTGGGCTCCGGTACTACGCTTGGCCAACCATTTGGAGATAAACAGCGAGAACAGCGAACCGGTCATGCCGATCACTGCGGACATCAGCAGCAGTCCACCCAGCCCGCCAGTGCTGCGCTGCAAACCGAATACGCTGGCCACAATGCCGATCACCAGCATGATGGCCAGATTGGTCGCAACGAACAGGAATACACGCATCATCAAACCTTCTCCTCTTCCAGCCCGAGTGAGCCGTATGCGGCATGATATGGAGTATCAATCGCGGTGATTCAAGCGCTCATCAACAGTGACTTCAGACATGTCAGACACAAACAGCCGCTTTTCTTCAATCGCACGCTACCGAGGTCGATTTGCGCCCTCGCCGACCGGAAGCCTGCACTTCGGCTCGCTGGTTGCTGCGCTCGGTAGCTGGTTGCGTGCTCGTGCACTTGGCGGCGACTGGCTGGTGCGTGTCGAGGATATCGATCCGCCGCGGGAGCGCGCAGGCGCCAGCAGCGAGATACTGGAAACGCTGAAGGTGTTCGGCATGCAATCCGACGAGGCGGTGGTGTTTCAGAAGGATCGGCATGCGCTTTACCGTTCTGCCGTACAGCGGCTGATTGGTTCGGGCGACGCGTTTTCCTGCACCTGTACCCGCAGCGACCTTGCGCCGAGCGGCATCCACCACGGTGCCTGCAAAGGCAATAGCGGAGCGGCGGCGATTCGCCTGCGTGTGCCCGACCAGTTCTGGCGCTTCCAAGACGCAGTTGCCGGCGAGATCATTCAGCACAGCCGCACCACGGGGGATTTCGTACTGTGGCGCGCCGACGGATTCCCGGCGTACCAACTAGCAGTAGTGGTCGACGATAACGTCCAGGGAATCACCGAAGTGGTTCGCGGAGGCGACTTGCTCGATTCAACACCGCGGCAGATCTATTTGCAGCAACGGCTCCACCTGCCAACGCCTGGCTATCTGCACGTGCCGCTTGCACTGGATGCGCAAGGCCACAAACTGAGCAAGTCGCTGGACAGCCTGCGCATCGACCGCACGGACCCGTTGCCGGCATTGCGCCGTGCACTGAATTTTTTGGGCCAACCCGATCACCGCGGCGTCACCCACCTGGATCAATTGCTGATGCGATCGGTGGCGTCGTTCGATGTCGCGGGCATTCCGCCGATGCCGATGCAGGTCGAGCCGGGCGACAAGTCGGAGGCGGCAACGGATCGCACGTCCGGCGCCTGATAGACCGGTGCAAAGCCGCCGCCTGGCGTGCGGAAATTCGTCGTCTGTCCCTGATACAGGCGCGCTGCAAACAGTTGTACTTCGCCGCTGTAGACATACGCGCGCACATCGAGTTTCAGGCCAGTGGCAATCGTCGCCTGACGTGTCATTCGCTCGCTGGGTGGAACCAGCTGCTGCGCGACATAGTCGGCTTTCTGCAGATCGGCAAAAACCGTGCGCGTCATCTTGTCGCCGCGATAAGCGCCACGGCTCGCGAAGCCACTGGCGGGCTTGAAGAACCAGTGTTTGCGTTCTTGCCAGAGGACGGCGGCGTTTTCCGCGGTGACCGCCACCGTGCGCGGCACATTGCGCAACAGCAGTTCGATTGTCGCCGTCGACACGCCCCAACGCTCCAGCTGTTCCCGGTCACTCAGCAGGATCAGATTGCGCTTGTTCGCGTATAGCGCGTGCGCGCGCGGATGCGGTGAGAATATGGTCGTACCGCGTTCATAGGCGCTGCGAAGATGCTCATGCTCAGGCTGCGCGAAATAGAAATCGGTGAGGCGGTTGTAGACCAGGTCGATTGCTCCGCGCGCGCGTCGCAGTGCATCGCCCTGCAGCACCAGTTCACCGGGATCGGCGATGACCACTTCAATGCCCTGCGATTCCATCAGGTTCTGGAACAGCAGAAACTCCGGATACAGATACTGCATTGCCGGTGCGGTATCAATGATCGCAATGCGTGCCAGCGGCCGGTCACCGCGCGCCAGTCGCCATTCGTTAAGAAACATCGCCACCAGACGCGCTTCTATTCCGAGCGCTTCGACCGGTGCGCCCAACAGGTCACGCGCGCCATCGCAGCAGGCCTGTTGTGCCTGCATCATCGCGACATTGAGCAATGCGCCGCCCGCATTCGTGTTGATTTCAATCAGACGCACACCACCAGCGCCGACATGAAAGTCATAACCCATAAACACGCCCCGCGTGGCCGCGGGCAGGCGTGCGATCTGGGGCGCAGCGCGCAGCACTGTCTCCTGCCACCGCGCAGTGGCCACGACCGACTCGATGGCCCGCACCACTTCGCGCATCTGTTCGACCTGTGCAGCGGCGACGAACACCGGGGCCGATGAAAACAGATTGGGGTGCGACTGCAACATGGATAACGTCACGCCACGCCGCAGCAAATCACCCTGCAGGCGTTGGTGCAGCCCGGGAATATCAGTTCCAACGCAGAAGCAGTGTTGATTCAACTGCTCAGCCAGCTGTGTTTCGAAGTCGGTTGTGGGTGCCATGGCGACACTTTACCTTGCGTGTCGAACGATCCGTACTGCGTCCACACCCGAGATATTCAGACGTCCGTGGCGACGATGCACCGCGTCACCGGCAGGCACCCGCTGACATCGGCACCAACACAGCAGTTACGCGTCAGGAATTCGATGAGCTGATTCATCGCCTGAAAATTGGCGCGGTAGCAAATGAATCGACTGCGCGACTCGCCGCGGATGAGCCCGACGTTGCTCAGATCCTTGAGATGAAATGACAGGGTCGCCGCAGGTACTGCGAGCGCCACGGCAATGTCACCCGCCATGCGGCCCTCGGGACCGGCTTCAATCAGCAGACGAAAGATCGCCAATCGGGTGGCATGTCCCAACGCGGTCAATGCCGCTACTGCCTCTTGCATTTCCATTGTTGTAGAATAGTCGAACTATGCTCCCTGAGCAATGCGCTGTAACACCCGGACCCCGCAGCAACAGGGCAAAGTTCGCGTTTGAGCCGATTCAACGCTCCACTCCGATTCCCCACCGTGTCGCAAATATTAGAGGTGATTTGTGAGTTCTCGAGTCCACAACGTGCTGTTTCTGTGCACCGGCAATTCCGCGCGCAGCATCCTCGCCGAAGCCACTTTGGGCGTTCTCGGCGCTGGCCGATTTCAAGCGTTCAGTGCCGGCAGCCAACCCAGTGGCAAGGTGCAACCCATCGCCGCTGAGATCGCCGAAGCGCTGGGCTATCCGCGCGAAAAAATGCGCAGCAAAAGCTGGGACGAGTTTGCCGAACCCAATGCGCCAGTGATGGACATGATCATCACCGTCTGCGACAACGCCGCCGGCGAAGCCTGCCCAGTCTGGTTGGGGCACCCAGCAACCGCACACTGGGGCGTACCCGACCCGGTGGCGGTAGAGGGTGACGATGACGAGCGTCGGCGTGCATTTCGTAGCGCCTATGCAACTTTGCGCAGGCGTGTCGAATTGCTGTTGGCCCTGCCACTGGAAAAACTGGAGCAGCTCGAAGCGCAAACCCGGCTGCGCGAGATCGGACGAGTGTCGTGATCCTTGCCCGCAAACTGCTCGCCGAGTTCATCAGCACGTTGCTGCTGCTGGCAACGGTCATCGGCTCAGGCATCATGGCCGAGCAGCTGGCGGGAGGAAACGCGGCGATCGCACTGCTCGCCAACACACTGGCCACCGTCGGCGGTCTCTACATATTGATCGAAGTATTCGCGCCGGTGAGCGGTGCGCACATGAATCCGGCAGTCAGTCTGGTCATGACTGCGCGGGGCGAATTGACCCGGCGAGCAGTTCTCGGGTATATCCCCGCGCAACTGCTCGGCGCTGTCTGCGGCGCCTGGCTGGCACACGCGATGTTCGATCTGCCAATCGTGCAATGGTCTGACACGTCCCGCACTGGTCAGGGGCAATGGATTGCCGAGGCAGTCGCCACTGCCGGCTTGATTCTGGTGATCCTGCGCGCGCCCGCGGCACGCGTGGCCGCAATGGTCGCCGCGTACATCGGCGCTGCTTACTGGTTCACCGCGTCGACCTCGTTCGCCAATCCCGCCGCCGCGTTCGGGCGCATGTTCAGCGACACCTTTGCCGGAATCGCACCGGTCAGCGTCCCCGGATTCGTTGTCGCACAATTGGTCGGCGCAGGCATAGGAGTGTTGTTGCACGCATTGATCGGCTCAGCGCCCACCAAACTTCAGGACCGCCCACTTGAGGACACTAAACATCAGGACACCAGGGCATGAAAACGCAAAACCTCGGCGGTGATTTTGTGGCAACGATCTATCACAACCCTAATTGCGGAACATCCCGCAACACGTTAGCGCTCATTCAACATGCGGGCGCGCTTGCTCACATTGTTGAGTACCTTACGGCGCCGCCGTCACGCGCGCAGCTGGTCAAACTGATCCATGATGCCGGTTTGAGTGTCCGCCAGGCGCTTCGTGCAAACGTCACGCCTTACACCGAGATGGGCCTGGATGACCTCACACTAAGGAAGGTCTGAATAGGTCACCAGTTCGTCTTCGCCACACTGCTTATTGCTTGCCAAACCCCCAAAAACCTGCGGTTTTTCGCCCCCTGACTCAGGGGGCTTTCGCGGCTCCGGACTTATTCAGAGGTTTCCTAACGCAGCTACGGCATCTGTCATTCAAAGCCGTTGGCAAACTCCACATCGCCCGGCGCTTCAATGAATCTCCAGACAATCCCACGCGTGTGGTCTCCCATCAAAATGACGTAGCTGCCGATTGATGCGGCATAGGCCACGGAAGTGCCATAGGGATTGGCGCCATTGGCGGTAGTTGGCGGGCTGTAGCTACGATCCCAACTGGTGTCGTCGTTGAGCGGCGCCCGCGCCTGCGTGGTTTCTACAAAAGAATTGGCATAGATATGGGTTGCCGTCGCGACAATATTGGAAGTGTTGACACCATTGAAAGTCCCCGGCCAATTGCCGGATACCAGCGTGACCCAGGTTGCGCCTTGGTCGGTCGATTTGACGATGTCGGTCCATCCTGGCGCGTACCAGACGCCGGCCGCGGTTCGCCAAGCCTGAAAACTGCCATGCACGTGTTCGACGCTGCTGACTTTGCTCCACGCCGCGACGCTGATGCTGCCATCGCGATAATTCGCCGCCGCCGTGCCGCCAACTCGACCCGCGGTAGTAGTGCGCCAGATGCCGTTGTCGCCATTATTACTTTGCGCAATCATGCACCACGTGGTGGCACTGACTGGCATGACGTAATGTGAGGTACCAATACCGATCGGCGGAGGATGAATGACCCAGGTCTGGCCGCCATTCCAGGACTCGCCAAAACCGCCATCCGGATTGTTGAGGAATCCGTAGTGATAAGTCGCCAATAGATGGTTGGGTGGGTCGTCGGGTAGAACTGCAACGTGATAAAGATCGGTCAACGTCGCGCCGTACGCATTGTATGGCCCGAACGCGCTATCGGCGCCACTGAGTCGTGTCCAGGTCTGCGCGCCATCAGTGGACTTCCAAGCGCCGAATGACCCGTAGCCCGCAGGCGAATAAAGTGTTGGCGCGGATCCTGGCGCACGATTGGGATTTGGGTCAATGCTGAATCCCCACGGATTGCCATTCATTGCCGTGCCGTTGCGCAGCACCCAGGTATCACCGAAATCAGTGGTTCGCAGCCACTTGATCTGGCGCCCATCGTTGTTGCCGGCGGCGGCATAAAACACTCCGGGGTTGACCGGGTCGGCCATGATGCTTTGAATTACATCGCCGTTGGTTTGTGTCGGATCGCCGCCGTTCAATAGCGGAATCGTCAGCGCCTGCCAAACGCCTACCGTTCCCGACGGACCGCCCGTCACAGCAATGGGCGCAGCCGCTTCGCACGGCGAATCCGCAAAGAGGCAAGCGAACGCGGCAACAGCCAAAATGCATGTACGCATATTTCTCCCATCCATAGTGATCTCACCGAACCGTCGCCACACGTGCACTGTGCATGCGCGCGGGTGGGCAGTCCATGAACGAGTATGCAGTTGTCGGGTCTTGCGCGGACGGCAGCGATCGGCTGTTCACGCACTAAATGATAAAATCAGCGCGGCGAACGCAAGCATATCGTCATGCATCGCTGCCATTTGCTGCTGCGCCAACCAGTCCAGTAGCTTGCAACTTCTGATCGACCCGAGGATTGACTTTGACTGTTGCCGAAGACTCACTTGTGCCGAACGTGCAACATGCAGCAAACTCCGCCAGCACGCGCATCCATGGCAGACTGCCGCGCCTGTTGTCAGTGGCCGTTGCCGCCACACTGGTAATCGCGCAGGACAACGTTTTTGCCGCGACCGATGCCGAGCGCATCGTAGCGCTGGAAGCCACAACTTCAGTACTATGCTGGGCGGTGGGGTGTGCTCGTCCAGAGCGTCACGGTAGAACAGGAGCCCTGTCGAGTATTGTCTGGTAACCGTCGCCATGACACGCTCAGCCAGAACGCTTGGCAACTCGCACTCAACTACGTTTTGATCGGAGAGGATGCGAGCTACATCGGGCGCAACCTTGCCGATGAAAAAACTGCATTCAGCCGCATGCAACTGGTCTTCTGAGGATTTCGCCATGAGGAACACGCAATGAACTCTGTTTCGCCCGTAGCCCCGTCGCAGCGCTGGTCGCTGGTTTTTGCGTCGGCGCTACTCGCGATCGCGGGAATCTTGCCAGTGGCACCGGTAAACGCCGAAGAAATTGAATTGCTGAATGTTTCCTACGACCCCACCCGCGAACTCTACGAAGAAATCAATCGCAAATTCGCCGCTCAGTACAAGGCCAATACCGGCGACACGCTGCTGATCAACCAGTCGCACGGTGGCTCCGGAAAACAGGCACGATCGGTGATCGACGGACTGGAAGCGGATGTAGTGACGCTGGCGTTGGCACTGGACATCGACGCAATTGCGACAGTCGGCAAACTGATCCCAGTCGGTTGGCAGAAGCGCCTGCCCAATAACAGCGCGCCATACACGTCAACCATCGTCTTGCTGGTGCGCAAGGGCAATCCCAAGCGAATCAAGGATTGGGCTGACATTGTCAAGCCAGGCATTGCGGTAGTGACACCCAATCCAAAGACATCCGGCGGCGCCCGCTGGAACTACCTCGCCGCCTGGGCGTATGCACTGAGCCTGCCCGGCGGCACTGATGCGTCGGCGCAGGCCTTCGTCAAGGCGTTGTACAAGAATGTGAGTGTGCTTGATTCGGGCGCACGTGGCGCCACCACAACTTTCGTCGAACGCGGCATCGGCGACGTGCTGTTGTCCTGGGAAAACGAAGCCTTTCTGGCGCAGAAACAGTTGGGCGTCGGCAAGTTCGAGGTGATCATTCCTTCGCTCAGCATTTTGGCCGAGCCTCCCGTGACCGTGGTCGACAAAGTAGTGCTGCGACGCGGTACGCGTGCGCTGGCCGAGGCCTATCTGAAATACCTGTACACGCCCGATGCACAGGAAATCATCGCCAGGCATTTCTATCGACCGCGCGATCCGCTCGTGGCGGCGAAATACGCCAAACAGTTTCCGCAATTGAATCTGGTCAGCATCGACAAGGACTTCGGCGGCTGGCGCGCAGCGCAGGCCAAGCATTTCGCCGACGGCGGCACCTTTGATCAGATCTATTTGAAGTGATTTTTCAACGCATCTGTGGCAGCGTGGGCACATGACGACGCCGACGCAGATCAAGCCAAAACCAAAACTCTGGCGCGTCTCCGGAACCTTGCCAGGTTTCGGCCTCAGCCTCGGCTACACGTTGGTTTATCTCAGTCTGATCGTACTGATTCCGTTGGCAATGATCGTGCTTCGTACTTTCGATCTGAGTTTCGCCGAGTTTCTGGCCAAGGTCGGTTCGCCGCGCGCCCTGGCAGCATTGAAAATCAGCTTCGGCACTGCACTGATCGCCGCGAGCATAAACGTCTTCATCGGTCTACTGCTGGCCTGGGTAATTTCGCGTTACCGTTTTCCCGGCTGTCGCATTGTCGACGCGCTGATCGATCTGCCGATCGCGTTGCCAACCGCAGTAGCCGGCATCGCGTTGACCGCGATTTACGCGCCCAACGGCTGGCTGGGGCAATGGCTGGTTCCACTGGGCATCCAGGTGGCGTTTTCGCCGCTTGGCATCGTTGTCGCGTTGGTATTCGTTGGACTGCCCTTCGTCGTGCGCACCGTGCAACCGGTGCTGCAGGACATCGAACACGAACAGGAGGAAGCGGCCGCCAGTCTTGGCGCCACTGCGGCTCAGTCTTTTTTTCGCGTGACTCTGCCCACGGTCGCACCCGCGTTGATCACCGGGTTTGCACTGGCATTCGCGCGCGGTGTTGGCGAATATGGATCGGTCATCTTCATTGCCGGCAATATGCCGATGGTCTCGGAGATCACGCCGCTGCTGATTGTCACCCAGCTCGAACAGTATGATTATGCGGCCGCCACAGCGCTGGCACTGGTCATGCTGATCGCGTCGTTCGCGCTGCTGCTGGCTATCAACTATCTGCAGTCACGTCTCGCATCACGAGGTACGCGATGAATCGGCTGCATGAAGGCGGTCGCTGGTGGCGGGTCTGTCTGATAGCGGGTGCGCTCGCGATCACTGGTCTGTTTCTGGTGTTGCCATTGGCGATGGTCTTGATCGGTGCCATCTCCAAGGGCATCGACGTCTATCTGGCAGCCGTCACCGAGCGTCATGCGCTGGCTGCCTTGAGGCTGACACTGACAGTGACCGCGATCGCGGT
>JAWXCG010000037.1:0-3637 GCA_034440555.1 Pseudomonadota bacterium | reverse complement strand
CGCGCGCAGAAATCAATTCTGGTGGTGGGTGATTTCGACGTCGATGGCGCCACCGGCACCGCAGTCGCGCTGCGGGGGCTGCGCATGCTCGGTGCCGAGCGCGTTTCTTTTCGAGTCCCCAATCGCTTCGTTCATGGCTATGGGCTGAGTACCGCACTGGTGGCGGAGCTGGCGTTGCAAGCGCCGGATGTGCTGATCACCGTGGACAATGGCATCGCCTGCGTTGCCGGCGTGGCGGCAGCCAAGGCGTTGGGCTGCACGGTGATTGTCACCGATCACCATTTGCCTGGAGCCGAATTGCCCGCTGCCGATGCCATCGTCAATCCCAACTTGCAACACGATGCGTTTCCCAGCAAGGCACTGGCCGGCGTCGGCGTGATGTTCTATCTGTTGCTGGCATTGCGCTCGCGATTACGCGAAAAGGGCTGGTTTGAGCGAGAAGGTGGCCCGGAGGATCGGCGCAGCGTGCCGGATCTTTCCCTGTTGCTTGATCTGGTTGCGCTGGGAACCGTCGCCGACCTGGTGCCGCTGGATCGCAATAATCGCGTACTGGTTGCTGCCGGACTGCGTCGCATCAACGCTGGCCTTGCATGCGCGGGCGTCGCGGCATTGCTGCGCGTCGCGGGGCGGGACTGCGCAAGAACCGACGCCAGCGATCTGGGTTTCGTGGTCGGGCCACGCATCAATGCGGCGGGCCGGCTCGACGATATGAGCATCGGCATTCAGTGTTTGATGTCGGACAATACAGAGCAGGCGACGCGATGCGCAACGCAGCTCGACACCATCAACCGCGAGCGACGCGAAGTGCAGGCGGACATGGTGGGTGAAGCCGAACAGTGGCTGGCGCTGCATCATGCTGACACCTCCGCACTGCCGGCTGCACTGTGTCTGTTCGATGCCCGCTGGCATGCAGGTGTGGTCGGTCTGGTCGCATCAAAGCTGAAGGAGCGCGTGCACCGTCCGGTAATTGCATTCGCTCCTGCAATCGAAGGCAGCGAAGAAATCAAGGGCTCGGCGCGTTCGATTCCTGGTGTGAACATTCGCGATTTGCTGGCCGAGGTGAATGCAATGCATCCCGGGCTAATCGCGCGATTTGGCGGGCATGCGATGGCAGCAGGTTTGAGCATCGAGCGTTGCAACCTGGAGCGGTTCAGAACAGCGTTGGACGAATTGGCACGCGCGCGAATCGACCCGATACTTTTCGATTCCTGTCTGCTCAGCGATGGCGCGTTGCGCGCAGAGGACATCGACTTTGCCCTGGCTGAGGCATTACGTGGTGGCGGGCCGTGGGGGCAGGCGTTTCCTGAGCCTTTGTTCGATGGCGAATTCCACGTTGAGTCGGCTCGCGTAATGGCTGGTAAGCACCTTGGCTTGCGTCTGCGCTGCGTCGATTCCGGTCGCCCGTTCGACGCAGTACATTTTGGCGGTTACGACGGCGCGCTGCCGGCCGGCCGCTGGCACGTCGCCTATATTCCACAGGTCGATCAGTGGCGGGACGAATCCCGGTTGCGATTGATGATTCGGCATGCGATCCAGGTTTCGTAGCGACGTACGACGGTTTTAGCGGAAGATATTGCCGTTTCTGCGGTCTGTCCCGTTGCGCTGCTACGCCGACGCAGGGCGCCAATCTGCTAGCATCATGCTCTTTTTTAATGCGAACTCGTTACATGATCGAGACCAATCCCATCGCCAACAGAATTGCTGACCTCAGCGAGCGCGTGCATGCGCTCAGGGGGTATCTTTGACTACGACATCAAGCGTGAGCGCCTCGAAGAAGTCACCCGCGAACTTGAACATCCCAGCATCTGGGACAACCCGCAACGCGCGCAGGACCTGGGTAGAGAGCGCGCGATGCTGGAGCGCATCGTTGGCGAAATTGGCGGTCTGAGTAATTCGCTGAGCGAAGCGGGCGAGCTGCTCGAGCTGGCGATCTCCGAGCAGGACGAAGGCACCGCCATCGCGGTGCGCGACGAAGTCGAAGCGCAGGGCAAGCGGGTCGACGATCTGGAATTTCGGCGCATGTTTTCCGGCAAGATGGACACGCACAATGCGTTCGTCGACATCCAGGCCGGTGCTGGCGGAACCGAAGCGCAGGACTGGGCGGAAATGCTTTTGCGCATGTATTTGCGCTGGGCCGAAGCCCGCGGTTGGAAAACTGAACTAATGGAAGCGTCGGCCGGTGAAGTCGCGGGCATCAAGAGTGCGACCTTTCGCGTCGAGGGCGAGTATGCCTATGGCTGGCTTAAAACCGAGATCGGCGTGCATCGTCTGGTGCGCAAGTCGCCGTTCGATTCGGACAACCGACGGCACACGTCGTTCACCTCGGTATTTGTTGCACCTGAAGTCGATGACGATATCGATATCGTGATCAACCCAGCGGACCTGAGGACCGATGTCTATCGATCGTCCGGAGCTGGTGGTCAGCACGTCAACAAAACCGAATCAGCAGTGCGCATCACGCACATTCCGAGCGGCGCGGTCGTCGCCTGCCAGACTCAGCGTTCTCAGCACGCCAACCGCGATCATGCGATGAAGATGTTGAAAGCCAAGTTGTATGAAATCGAAATTCAAAAACGCAACGCCGAGAAGACGGCGCTTGAAGCGACCAAGGCCGATGTCGGTTGGGGCAGCCAGATCCGCTCCTATGTGCTCGACCAGAGTCGTATCAAAGATTTGCGTACCGGCGTGGAACGCACCGATACACAAAAAGTGCTGGACGGCGATCTTGACGAGTTCGTCGAAGCCAGCCTCAAGTCCGGTCTTGAGGCCGGTGCCAAACGCCTGGATTGATCAGAACCGGCCCCATCAGGCGCTCAACCCGATCATGACCAGCAGCCCGATCATCACCAGCGCTCCGACCATGACACCCACCACCGCGCCCGACATTACCGAACTGCTCAATCGCTGGCGCTCCGGTCAAGCCGGCGCTCAAGCCGAGCTGATGCGTGAGGTCTATCCGATCCTGCGCGACATGGCGCGCGCCCGCCTGCGCCGCTCACCCGATGGCCTGACCTTGCAGGCCACCGAAATCGCGCACGAAGCCTACCTGCGTATCGCCCAGATGGCCGCCATCGAATGGAACGGTCGCGTGCATTTTTTTGCGGTCGCCGCCAACGCCATCCGAAATATCGTCATCGACCACCTGCGTGCCCGCAACAGCGAGAAGCGTGGCGGCGACCTGCCCTTTGTGCCCCTGCACCTCGCCCACGACGAAGCCCCTGATGGCAATATCGACCTTCGCGTGGACTGGCTCGCCGTGCACGCCGCCCTGAACGAACTCGAAGCCACCGACGCGCGCAGCGCCCGCATCGTCGAACTTAAATTCTTCTCCGGCCTTACCACCGACGAGATCGCCCAAGCCATGGCCCTATCCTCCGCCAGTGTCGTCCGCGAATGGCGCTTCGGCCGCGCCTGGCTCGCCAATCGCCTGGGTGCATAGCCAGCCCCCTACAATGCCTGCATGAACCCAGCCACCGCTCGCCTCAAAGAACTGTTCGCTGCGCTCTCCGATCTCTCCGAGCCCTAACGCCAGGCTTACTTGCACACCATCGATGATCTCGATGAAGATCTGCGCCGGCAGTTGCTGGCGTTGCTCAGCACCGATGCCGAGCTTGCTGGCACCACGGCGCGATCGGCG